>CAYJXB010000060.1:3967-7277 GCA_964374005.1 uncultured Planctomycetia bacterium | reverse complement strand
TTTGCTTTCTTGGCGCGCTCATACACATGCTGGATCACCGGCTTCCCGCAAAGGTTCTTGAGGACTTTGCCTTCAAACCGAGTCGCGCCATATCGGGCCGGAATGATTCCTATCGCGTCCACCCCACCACCTCTTTTATTTCGCCGCATAAGCGGCTGAATGTTTTACTTATACCCTTATAAAATGCGGCGAAAGAATTCGCCGCACCACTTGTTTCGTCCACAGAGTGGACCGATTGCTTTGCAATCGAAAGAAACAAGTGGTGGGGCGAATTCACCAATCCTTTGGATTGAAAAAGAGGTGGTGGGGCCATGGCTTTTAGCTCACCGTTTCCTTCCTCACCTGTTCGAGCAACTCCTCGGGCGCCGTCACGGCGATCCCTACTTTTCCGACCACGATCCCCGCCGCGCAGTTTGAAATATGCGCGGCCTCGAGCGGCGTCGCTTTTCTTGCGCGCGCGAGCGTATAAGCGCTGATCACGGTGTCGCCTGCTCCCGAAACGTCATACACGTCCCGCGCCACGGTGGGGATTTTGACCATCGGCTTACCCTTCTGAAAAAGACTCATGCCGTTTTCCCCCAGCGTAATCAGGACCGTCTCACAGTGTAACATCTGCAAAAGTTTCTTTCCCGCTTTTTTAAGCGAGTCATCGTCCTTGATCTGGATCCCCGCCGCCGAACCGGCTTCATGATGATTGGGAGTGATCGTCGTCACGCCCCGGTAATAAGAAAAATGCGTTTCTTTGGGGTCTACGGTGATGAGCTTTTTATGTTTTTTTGCCAGCCTCACAATGGCTTGGACAACGCTGGGCACAATCACCCCTTTTCCGTAATCTTCGATTAACAACGCATCAACGACGTCAATTTTAGTTTCAATAAATTGAAGAATCTCTTTTAGAAGCCCGCCCGAAACGGGGCGCACGATTTCACGATCAATCCGGACCACCTGTTGATGGTGAGCAATGACTCTTGTTTTCTGAGTTGTCGGCCGGTGAGAATCGGTAAAAATTCCTTCGCAATGAATGCCTTTTTTCCTGAGGACGCCGCGCAGTACTTCGCCGCGGGTGTCCGCGCCGACAATGCCGGCCAAATACACCTCACCGCCCAGTGAGCGGATGTTGTTGGCGACATTGCTGGCCCCTCCCGGCATAAAATTCTCGGAATCCACCCACACGACGGGAACAGGTGCCTCGGGCGAGATCCGGGATACCTTCCCCCAGATGAATTCGTCCAGGATAAGATCCCCCACCACGAGCACTTTCGCTTCCTTAAAAGTGGAAATGACACGCTTAAGACGGGTCCAGTTAAAGGGTTTCATCATATTATCGAGAGACTTTGCATTCTAACACCCCTGAATAACGAGTGTCAATCTTTGGAAGGCCGCAAGACCCCGCTCACGGGGCCAAAAGGGGTCCGAAGAGTCACCCAGACCGGCAATCGTTTCCGGTCGGCGCTAAAATAAACCCAAATCCTGCCGCGCTTATAGAGCATGCCTTTCAGGCGCGTTTTGGGCTCGACTAGGATTGTCGGAATGGCCCTCCCGTTTCTGAACTCTTTTAGCTCATGCCTCAAAACGTTCAGTTCGAGATCCCAATTCTCTTCTTCGCTATTAACGACCGTCCGCAGACTCTTTCCAACGGCCGCCGGCTGCACCCGAAACCAATAGAAAGCGCTTAAAAAATCCTGCACTTCGAAAGGCAGGTCAAATTCCTTTTTGCTTTTGTTCAACCGCGATTCAAAAAAGATTTTCTTTTTTTTATAATCATAGATCATTTTCTCGTCCGCCCGATACCGGCCTTCTTTAATGGTTTTGCTGAACTCGAGCGAGTAAAATTTTTCCGCGTCAATAAAACTGTGCACCTCATCATGAATCGGATAGAGGCGCGACAAAAAGTCATTGGTCTTCGCGATCGCAATCACATGGTAGGCCCGGCGATCGCCAATCGTGACCATCTCTTTGACTTCGAGTGTGCCAACCCCCACCGGAACTCCCATCCATGAAACATCAAAAACAAGGTTTTCTCCGACCGTTAAAACCCGGAGCGGCACCTCAATCAAACTGTTATCGATCACCGATTTCTTTGAAAAATTGTTGGAGGCGGCGAAAAGATCGCTTGAGGGAAAAATAGTTACGAATAATAACGCAACACCAAATATCAAGCTCCAGATAAATCCCAAAGACCAATACCCAAAAGATTGGTATTTGGGATTTGGTGATTGGTTATTCCTTGGTGATTGTGATTTGGTCATTGGCTATTTTAAAGTCCGATGACAGAGCGAGCATCTTCCTTAATCGGGAATAGACTTCATCTACCTCCACGGCCTTCAGGCATTCGAAATCAATCGTGCATCGGTGAGCCAGGCAAACGACGCATCCGACGTCTTTCTGAATCACCGCATGGTTTTTCCCCAGCGCCTTCCATCGAACCGGGCTCAAGCCTGCTTGGTTTCTCCCAAAGATACACAGCGTCCTCGTGCCGACCGCCGCCGCCACATGCACCGGACCGGAATCATTGGTAATCAATACCTCGCACCGCTTGAAAAACGCGGCAAGCCCTTTCAAATCAAACTGGCCTGTCAAATCCAATAAACGGGGGTCGCTTCTTTCGCGAAAATACTCTCCCAGTGCGGCCTCCTCCTTTCCTCCCACGACCACCACGCGGTATGACGTTTCTTTCACGATCCTTTTGGCGAGCTCGAGAAACCACTCTCTTGGCCATCGCTTCGAGGGACAGCTGGCCCCGGCGTGAATCGCCACAAGGCCCTCGTCCGCTCCCCACGGCGCCTGCCCCAAGATCTCCGAAACTTTTTGCGTCTCTTCCTGAGAAACCGGAAGCGCCGCCTTTTTCTCGGGCAATGGCTGGATGCCAAAGGCCCGGACCACGTCCAGCGTGTAATCGGATTCGTGCTTCAATCCTTCGGAGCGCCGGTCCGCGACGGACTTCGTCAAAAGAAACGGTCCATGTGACCTGAATCCGATCCGGTAAGGGATGCCGGCCAGAAACGTCACCAGATGCGAACGCAGGCTCGGATGAAGAATAAAGGCGATGTCAAAACGACGTTTGGCGATCTCCTGGATAAAGCGCAGATTTCCGATCCCCAGACGATGTCTCCCCCCCTTTTCATAAAAATAGGGGATCACCTCATCCACGAGCGGGTGACCCTCGATCAAGGGCTGCGTATAAGGCCGGACCATCACGGAGATCGTCGCGTTCGGAAAACGGGCCCGGATCGCAGCGAGAGCCGGAAGCGACAAGATCAAATCCCCGATCCGGTCCAATCGCACGACCAGGATCTTGAGGTTCCTCGGC
>CAYJXB010000060.1:0-3867 GCA_964374005.1 uncultured Planctomycetia bacterium | reverse complement strand
GATCAAATCCCCGATCCGGTCCAATCGCACGACCAGGATCTTGAGGTTCCTCGGCTGAAACTCATCATTCAATAGCTGAAGCGCTTTTTGATAAACCTCTTCTGGCCCAAGCTCCCGCAGGCACTCATGATGATACCGGCACTGTGGTTTTTCGCATGGCGAGCAAAAAAGCGCCCTTCGCGCGACGAGACTCTGTGAATATCGAGGGCCGTATTTTCTCGGATCGGTCGGGCCAAAAATCGCTAAGGAAGGAACTTTTAAGGAATCGGCCACATGAAGCGGCGCGGAATCATTGGTGATCACGAGGGCCGCGCTTTTAACCCACGCGCAGAGTTCCTGAAAGGAGGTCCGATCGCTTAAGTCCAAAGATTCTTTTTTCATGAGCGCTTTGATTTTTTTTACGTCTTCGGCGTCTTCTAAATCACCGATGAATACGATTTCGCAATCTTCCTCAGCGACCAATTTATCCAGAAGTCTTGCGAAGTGTTCCGCGGGCCATTTTTTGATATCGCTTTTGGAGCCGGGCGCCACCACGATACGTCGCTTGTCCGTGAACGGGAGGGTCCGCGTATCGGGCCTCAAAAATGATCCGCTCATTTCGACCTCGACTGTTGGGGTCTGACCCCCCAGGTTCAGACCCCTGAGCGCTCGGAGATGTTTCACGGTCCGATGGACAGTTCGCGTGGAGAAATCAAGATAGGAATTTCTGGCTTTCGCTCCGCCAAAAAATCCAAGAAAAGACTTTCTTAAATCGATGATAAGATCGTAGTGCTCACGCCGGATGGACACGAGGAGCCGCCATTTCCCAGCCCACGGCATTTTCCGGTTGTAAAGAATCACCTTCTCAATTCTTGGATCATTTTCGAAAACTTCGCTCGCGCGCTCGCCGACGACGACATGGATTTTGGCTTCTGGAAAATGATGCCTAAGCGTCTGAAAAACAGGCAGCGTTAAAACGACGTCGCCCAGGTTGGAAAGCGTGACAACCAATATTTTGCTGATCTTCTCTCTCACGGCGTTAGCAATTCCAAGGTTTTCTCAAAAACTTCCTGAGGTTTCAGCCATTCCATGCATACTCTGTAGTTGCAAGACCTAAAATAGCAGGGAATCTCGCAGCCCACGTCCTTACGCAGTAAGATCATCCGGTTTTTCGAGACCGGGCCCGTGATGCCAGGGGACGTAGGCCCGAAAAGTGCGAGAATCGGCGTCTCTTGGCTTGCGGCCAAGTGAACCGGCCCTGAATCATTCGAAAGAAGAAATCTCGCTTTTCTCAAAAGCATCGCCAATACGTCCAATGAGGTTTCTCCGCAAAGAGAGATCACTTCCTTTTCACAAAAATGTGATTCAATCTGCCTTGAGAGGCCCTTTTCACGTTTCGTGCCGCATAAAACGACCCTGTAAGGAAATCGGTTCAAAAATAGCCGGATCCATTCCACAAAATAATCCGCCGGCCATTGCTTAAGCGCCCAGTTACCGCCCGGATGAACGACCACATACGAAGCGCCTTGGGGCACGCCGCGGCATTGTAAGAGCCGTTCGAGCGAGGCCTCGGCGCCGCGCTCGGGAAAGAAATCCAACGTTCTTCCGTCCGGGGGAATTCCCATATTTTCCAGAAGATTCAGAAAATAATCAATCCGATGGATCTTTTCCAGCGGAGCCTCATAAGTGCGCGTCAGAAACCGATCCCGAGAAAGCGCCGAATAACCGATTCTCTCTTGGATCCCCGCCAACGCCGCCAGAAAAACTTTGGTCTTCGAGCGATGGAAGAAAATCGCCCTGTCAAAATGCCTCTTTCGCAGCTCTCCGATCACTCTCCCATACTCGGGCCAGGCCGTCATGGACCGGCGGTCTTCGTAAGGGATTACTTCATTCAGGTAAGGATTGTTCCGTAAAACCGGCGCGCAACGCGAAGGGACAAGGCACGCGATGGTGGCCGACGGTTGGTGCTTGCGGAGCGCGCGGATCGCGGGCGTCGAAAACAGCACGTCTCCCAGCCAATTCACGTTGACGATCAATAATCGAGGCTTCACAACGGAATCCGTTTTTTTCCAAGATGGTACAATCCGCTCGTTTTTATCCACAAACTGAAAAGATTCCCGCCCGCTTCGGTAATCTTGATCCGATGAAGCGCATACGGATTATGGCGCCGTCTTCCAAAATTGGTTGTGACAGCCCCCTCGTAGCCGGCTTTTTGAACGAGCCCTATAATTTCTGGAGTGACCCCGCCCGCCGGATAACTAAACAACGTGGTCGGAGACCCAAGGATCTTTTCCAATCGTTTTTTGGATTCGGTCAACTCTAAAAACGCTTCTCTCGCGCTCAAGCCCGGCAAAAAAGCGTGGTTCACGGTATGGCTCCCTATCGAAATACCCGAATCATCTAAAATCCTGAGATCTTCTTCTGAAAGCCAGCCTTTCTTGTTCGTGCTCCCGGTGATCACAAAGATCGTGGCCGGAAAATTCAGTTCTTTGAGGATGGGAAACGCGTTTTTAAAATTATCCAAATGACCGTCGTCAAAAGTAATCACGACCGTTCGGAACGGGATCCTCCGTCCGGTTTTGAGCTCTTTCAAAAAATCCGCAAGCGAAATGACGCGGTACCGGTGAACTTTCAGGAATTCCATTTGACGTTTGAAAGTCTCGGTGGAAACGTTGACGCCTGACGCCTCCGAAGGATCGCCAATGTGGTGGTACATCAGGATCGGCGTTTCAAAGTTGGCCCGATAAAACAAAAAAAGGCCCAAGATCAAAATAAAAACAACCCAGAACCTTTTCTTCGAGAGTTTCATTCTACAGTTCTTTGTTAAGAATGAGCGACGGCGTGTTCTGTGTCAAAAATCAAGGGGCGTTTCTCCTTAATAAAATGAAGCGTCGAATCCAGCACTTCCTGCACCGTAATTTTTTTCATGCAGACCAGGCCAATCGGACAGCTCCGAAGATAGCAGGGGCTGCATTGGATCTCTTTCCAAAAAACTTGATGCTGTGACGGCGGCACTAGATGCCTCTTCGGATCCGTAGGGCCAAAAATCGCGATGAGCGGCACATCGATGCTGGCCGCGATGTGCATCGGCGCAGAGTCGGAACTAATAAACACGTGGCAGCGTTTGATCAACGAAATCAGTTCCGTGATCGAGGTCTTGCCGACCGCGTTGATTGGCTTGTTTCGTGTGAGGCGCAGCAGTTCTTCCGTGCGGGGCGCCTCCTCCGGCGAACCGGTGATCACGACACGAATATTACGCTTGGCCAGTTCGTCGCAGATCTTGGCAAAATTTTCTATCGGCCACTGCTTGGTCGGCCATCGCGGCGACGACCCGGGATTGATTCCCACCAGCGTCTGGCTCAGGGCAAGCCATTGGGAAATTAAAAATTCCCTGACTTTGGCGTCCTCTGCCGGATCGGACCACAGCTCAAGGCGTTTATCGGCGGGCGCGAAGCCCAATAACTTCAACACCTGAAATTGATGATCGATCGGTGAGATTACGGCGTTTGGCGGATTCTTTGCTTTTTGATTCAGCAAGAATGCCCATTTACGGTTCCCATGGCCGGCGCGAACCCTAGCCCCGCTTAAAAATGCCAAGCAATGGCTTGTCTTGTTGTTCTGTAGGTCAATCGCTACGTCAAAACCTTCTTTGAACAATACTTTTGCCATTTTGAAAAGAGCAGGCAATCTATTTTTTCCTGCGCCTTCTTCATACACGATCGTGTCATTGACATAAGGGCAGTTTCGGATGATCTTTCTTGACTTTCTCCCGACCAAGACCGAGATCCAGGCTTGCGGATACTCGGTCCGTAACGCCCGGATCGAGGGGATGCTCAAGATCACATCCCCCACCGCGCCCAACTTGATCAATAAAATTCTTTTCTGCGA
>CAYJXB010000059.1:0-7382 GCA_964374005.1 uncultured Planctomycetia bacterium | reverse complement strand
GGTCTTAAGCTGATCTCGAGCGCCTTAGTCATCACCTTTCTGTGTCAAGAGGTTGTCCAGGCCCAGGGTGGCACCCCGCTTTGGTCGCATGTGACCCAAACTCAAGAATCCAGAAATACCTCGCGTGAAAACCAGCTAAAAGAAATCACGATTCCCGCCGATTCAGGCCTCACCCGTAAAGTCTCAGTCAACGGCACGAGCGACGTCATCATCAACATCCAGGACGCGCACTCCAAGCTCGGCGCCCAGGAAAGCATCACGAAGATCCTCGACAATCTTGTCAAAAACTACAATCTAAACCTCATCGCGCTTGAAGGCGCCTCCGACCTCGTGGACACCTCCATCGTGTCCAGTTTCCCGATTGAGGAAGTGCGGAGAAAAACAGGCCAGTATCTTCTGAAAGAAGGCAAGATCTCGGCCGGCGAGTTTTATTCGATGATCACGAACGACCCCGTGAAACTGTACGGCGTGGACGACCCGGCTCTTTACAAAGAAAACCTGGAAGTTTTTAAATCCCTCATCGAAAAAAAGAGCGTGATCCGTGAGCAACTCAAAGGCCTGAAGCGCGTCATCCAGGAGCTGGAGGTGAAAGTTTATCCCCAGGAGCTCGTAGAGCTCACAGGCCGCAAACTCCTGCACAAGAACGGAGATATTCAGTTTACCGCGTATTGGGATTATTTCAGCAAGGCCGCGAAACTCAAGGGCGTTGACTACGCCAAATACGCGAACTTGAAGAGACTCGCGGATACCGTCGAGCTTGAGAAGGAGATCAATTTCAAAAAGGCGGGCGACGAGAGAGACGCCCTGATTAACGAGCTGGGTAAAAAGCTGCCAAAGCCGGAGCTTGAGAAATTGGTTCTCGAGGCGCTCAAATTCAAACAAAACAAAATCACCCCCGGCGCGTTTCATTATTATCTGAGCCAGGTGTCGCAAGGGGCCGGCATTGATCCTCTCTGGCACAAAAACATCATTCTGTATTCCCAATACGTCGTTCTCTATGAAAACATTGACTTGATCGCGATATTTGACGAGGTCGAAAACTTCGAGAACGAGATGAAGGAAAAATTCTTCACGAATGACGACGAGCGCGCGCTGTCAAAACTCGATCACTGTGTTTCGATCTTAAGCCAGCTTTTGGATACGACTCTGACGAGTAGAGACTACGAATTTTTTGTGGCGAACGAAGCTTTCTGCGAAATGAGCAACATTCAAGAGCAGTTCGAGATTTTCGGGCAAAAATACAAGGTCCCTTACGAAACTTACGTTGATTTTCAGGTTTTGGAAACCTCGATCCCGGACGCGAAGAAGTTCTATGATCTGGCGACGCGGCGCAATCAAGCCCTGATGGAAAATACGGTCAAGCGCATGAAAGAGGAGAAAGTCCATGTCGCGGCCCTGATCACCGGCGGTTTCCATTCGGAAGGCATCTCGAAGCTGATGGACGAAGAGAAACTTTCGTATTTGATCGTCATGCCCAAGTTTGACGAAAACTCCCCCAACCGTCCCTACATCGCGATCCTGACCCAAAAACCCAAAGAGTATGAAGAGGCGTTCAAGGATTCGGATTTTTATCTGGCGTATCAGATCGCGGAGATGACACGGCCTCCCGCAGGCGATACACGGACCATCGCCGCCTACGAGCAAATAGCGAATGGTTTGATGTCTCAGCTTTTGCTTAGGACAAGGGATCTTGGCTTGCTTCAAGATAATAGATTTTCAAATGAGATCATTGCCGAAGCGGTTGGCCATTACGAAAAGGCCGTCGCGGAGCTTGCTCAAATTGGAAAAGCGCCTTTCTTGTCAACTGAGCAATACGGAGCGCGTCTTTCAGCTGCTAGATACATTCCCACGCGTGATGGCAAGGGCAGTGTGGTGTTCGGCGATACTGAACCAACTGTGACGCTCAAAGAGTCGGAACTTCTACAGATAAAAGAGAGTTTGAAAAAGGCTTCGGAGACAATCGAACGGCTTGAAAAAAATCTGGGACTCTCAAACGAACGCAAAATCGCGTTGGCGGAAAAAGCGATTGAGATCAAGCGCAAAGAGAGCCTCGACATTCGTCACGTGCGCAAGGCATTTCAAGCGCTCAATGAACCGATAAGCGGCGCGAATATGGAGGCCGTTTATGCGCTAGCCGGCGCCAGGCTAGCGGCTACAGGGCCATCCATTGCCCCAATCGCTGTGCCGCTTGCGGCACCGGTCTTATCACTAGTGAGCCAACCTAAAAAAGTGGAGGTTCCGCAACCGGCCGTGATTGCCAAACCAGCTATTTCTACAGCAGAACCAAAACAAGCGCCTAAAGTTGCCGAAGTGCCTCCCCAGGCCCCGACCGTGATATCAAAGCCCGTCGAAGTTTCTAAAGTTGTCCAAGCAGGCGCGCGACTGGCCGTCAGCCACGCGGAAATAGATCATTTTCTTCAGCACCTATCGAAATCAAAAAAATACCCTGAATTAGTTCAAACGTTGGTTGCTGAACTCAAGAAAGATGAAAATCAGGATCTTGTTGCCCGATTACTTCAGATTCCAGTTTTTGATTTGGATAATCCGCATAAGGTCAGGCTGATTTTGAATGATGCGCAGAAATCGGGAAAAATCGGGCTAAAGAGCCTCCCGCCGGCGTTAATTTCTTATGTTTTTAATTATCTTAAATCTGAGGCCATTCAATTCCGAGCGGCAGAAAAATCAGTACGAAAAGAAACTTCTCCCACTTTTTTCCAAAAATTAAGCTCATGGCGCAAAGTGGTTGTATGGGCGCAGGCTGCTTCTCTGGCGTTTGGGATATGGTTCTCGGGCGCTGGTAAAACGACTGCCGCGCCGCACGTAGAATCCACAAAAATTCCTCAAGCGGACATTCATGCCAAAAAAGAAGCCCCTCTTGACCAAAAACTTGAAAGACTCCATCGGGCTGTTGACGCATGGCAAAACGAGTGGACTAAGATTGATCAGAAGCTAAAAGCCGCGGGGCCAAAGGAAAATAAAATCGATTTAACGGCCCGGTGGGACAAGGCCAGACGGAATATTGAGAAGTTAAGAGAGATCGAAGCGCAGACCTGGATCGAGCAAAATCAGGAAACTATTGAGCGCTTAACTCACGAAGCGCGCGGGCGTCTTTTCTTGAAGAAGATCAAAAATGCCGAGGCCGCCGCCGCCCGCGCCAAACTTTCACTCCGCGTTTCCGACGCCAGAATCGGCGCTTTGAAAAGCCCGGAGGAAAGAAAGAGTCAGCCGGTTGCTTTATTCATCAAAAACGGCTCCTCCCGCGCGCTAAAAATACGTTCTTGGGATGAAGTTCCGGAACAGCTGGTCACCAACTACAATCTCGAAAGAAAGTGGATCAACGCCCGGTGGTGGTTGAAAGCCAATCAGGTTGTGAGCGTGGAGAACTTTCGCGGTGAAAGCGGGAGTCTCAACCCGGTGGACGATTATAGGGTGGTCCCGCCAGGCAGGGATTACCGTTATTTTGTCGTCGGGCCGGACTTTCAAATCGTCAAGCAGTATCAGGAAGAAAGTCTGCCCGAAGCATACCGTCCTTTGGTAAAAAATTTCTCCAAAGAAAACGGCTTCGAAGCAAAGGTGCCGGACGGTACTTTGATGAAATACAGCTACGCGGTTGAGTTTGATGACGACGAGAATCTGCTCGTCGCCACCATCGATACGGTCAACGGAGCCAGGAAGCTCACCGAGCGGGTGATTTCAAAATTTGAAGTTTCTTATGATATTTACCAAAAAGCCAAAGCGTCACCGGAAAAGATCAAAAAGCTCCTGCAAGTGACCTATCCTCACGCCAGTCCCGAGACGTTTGCAAAATATTTAAGCTGGTATGGCAGGCCTGAGGAAAAAGACGGCAAATATTTTGTTTATGGGACCGACTTCGCTTCGTTGGCCGTTTTGCCGGACCGAAGCATACGATACTCCATGGAAACCGGCCTCTATGATATGGACACGGGAGATCGCGTGGATTTTGGTTATACGTCTGCATTAGCGGGACACAGCGCTGTGTCACCCGGAGTTCTCGCGGGCTTTGGCCCCGGCGATAGATTGGGAGGCCCGAACACCTCAGGAGGACCGATAGACGCCACTATCCCGGATGAAACCGCCGCGCGCGGATTCGCGATTTATACACCCAGCATGACCACTTTCACCCCATTTCCAAAGTTGTCTCTTAAACAGGTTCAAGATATCTATAATAAGACCGATGTTTTGATACATGGCGGAGAAATAGGGCCCGGCCCCTATTATCGTTTGGGAGGGGAGCTCTCGTACCTCGTGGGAGAAGACGCCTACGAAAGAGGGCTCAGGGATTTTAAGGGCGCTATTTATCGAATCAACCAAATGGCATCAACGACCCAGGATCCTGAGATTCTCGACCGCCTTCGTGCGATTCTTGACCGGATGAATGAACAGTTCGAAATCCCCGGAGACATACCGGCTGAGATGCACGGCCGCTCGCCTCAAAGGCCCACGCGTTTTCTTGAGAAAGGGGCGCTTCCCGCCAGACGCGAAGTGATTGATAGTTATAAATCTTATTTTCCAAAAGAAGCAAATCTGGATGAGGCCACGATATTGGCGAGAATACAAGCTCTGAAAAATGCCACGGCCGCCACCGATAAACAAAAGAAGGAAAAAATAGACACGAATCTCAGAATGGTTAAGTTCATTGGGGAAACAAAGGAGGTCGCAGAGCCGCCGCAAGTGACGCAGGCTCTCAGGACGCAATTGGCTGAGAAAGGGAAACCTTACCTCGGCTTTTTCAAAAATCACATAGCGCCTTCAGGCTTGGCCCCCGAATATTTCGGCGATTCCGATGATCTTGCCAAGCACGGCGCCTTTACTTACGGCATGGCTAATCTTGCGATAGCTTCAGAAGAGGACGCCGGTAAAATTTTAAGTACTTATATTGCCGGCCATACGGTTGAGGGTGGCGAGAAAGCGCCGCAGACGAAACCTCTGGCGGGCAAAACCACGCCGGATGACGGAGTC
This sequence comes from uncultured Planctomycetia bacterium, assembly GCA_964374005.1. GTDB lineage: Bacteria > Omnitrophota > Gorgyraeia > 2-02-FULL-51-18 > 2-02-FULL-51-18 > CAYJXB01. The sequence continues at coordinate 2,402 of CAYJXB010000059.1, read as the reverse complement.
TTGAATGTCGTCCGGGTATTGAATTTCTCAGGGAAGTGGCAGACCAATTGGGATTGGCATATTCATGCCGGGCCCAACGCGTGGATAGGATTGGCCGCCTTGCAGAACCATATAAAAACAAAAGACGCGCCGTCATTGGAGTTCGCGAAAGCAAGAGGGGAGTTTTTAGCGAAACTGCAGAATAAGGACGGCCGTTTGCGCATGGGGCCCGAAGGGCAGCCGCTGCCAACGGGCAGCGAAATATCATTTTACAATGTCGAATCAACTGAGAACTCGGAAAGCGCGTATCATTTATGGACGGGGTTATATCAAGTCACCGGCGATAGGGTTTGGTTGGATAGGGCCGAGCGGCTTTACAGGCATCTTACCCGCAATATGTATGACAAGAAAAATCATGCTTTCTATAAAGGCGCGCTTTTTAAAGATAGCGATTGGGCGCCTGACACCATTAATTACGCATCCGATACCGCTTTTTGGGCACCGTTGGAGAGAATGTTAAATGACGATTTCTTTGGCAAGACACGTGCCGACAGGCTTGACGAAGTCGGCGGAATGATCAAGACCGCTGAGGGGTGGACGGGTGTTTATGAGGGCAAGAGACTGATCGGTGTAAGTTTTTCAAAACAAACCGCCGCGCAAAAGGTTATTTGGATCGAAGGGTCTTCTCAATATGCGCTGCGCAGTCTTAGAATGTCGGAGGAATATGATAAGTTAGCGCGTCAAGAAACAAGCCAAGATTTTAAAAAAATTTATGAGGACAAAGCCGCTGAATTCCGCGGGAAACACCGGAATATGATCGATAGCCTCGGACGTTACTTTCAGCCGCGCGACCGTGATGGAAATATAGCTCGGGGGAATCCTTTGACAGCTCCGTACGCTGTTTATCCTGACGGCAAAATCGCGAAAGTGGACACGACGCATGGTTTTACTACTCCCGAAGGCTACGCCAGTTTAATCAGTAGTAATTATTATAGTTACGCTTTGGCTGGTTTTGACCCGTTGGTTTTAGGCGGTCATCCGGATGCTTTCGTGCCGGAGGCGCCTCAAGAGGAGGCAAAACCGGCAGCTTTAGATAGGAGAGTGCCGGAAGAGAAAGGCGTTCCTATCAAGCCCCAAGAAGATCGATTCGGGGTTCATTACAACTATACACCTCTATTGCCTGAGGATGCGAAAGGAAAGAACCGGGAAGAAAAAGGGAAGGGCTGGTACCGGACTTGGCTGCTTGTTACGGACACGCAGGGGAATTTTGTTTCTCTGGATGTTCTGAATCTAATAGGAGATCTCAGATTTTCTTTAACGGGAAATGTAAGGTTAAACGGCGTGCCCATCGAGAAAATAGATTTCACAAAGACGCCTTTAAAGCCGACTGATAAAATAAAAGCCAATTTTGTCACACGGATAACAAATAATCCTAGGAATCCTTACCCCACGGGCGCGATGACATCCACGATCCGCTCGGGAGAAGGTTTTACCTATCATCAATTCAATCCGAGCGTTCTGCCATCCGACCCTCGCGCGGGCGAGCTGTTCCCTTGGACGGGGGATTTCGAACAAAGTATCAATAAAGGCCAAACGGCCGATAAAAAATTTACGGTCGCCGAAGTGCGTTCCTATCTCAAAATGCCCGATGGAGAGATTTATTTCAAAGGCGATCGGTCTCAATATGTCTCACGTTTTGAATACCGGGATCTGGACGGAATTTTGAGGGCCGTCATCTACGGCGATCAGATCGTGCGCGTCAATCTTGACCCCGATTCAAAAGAAGAACTTCATACGGATACTTTCCAATTACCCCAAGGGACGTTTAAAGAAGTCTCGCCTCGGGTTTTTCCGGATCCGGAACAATTGATCAGCCAAAAAGCAACGCGGCTTATCTCCCGTTCCAATCCTCTGGGAGTTACGGATGCTGTGACGCTGCCGGATGGGAGTTTTCAGGAACCTCAAAAGGTGAGACAGTCGGACGGCGTCATTGAGTACTACGGCCCGCAGGGACTTTTGATGGGGACGATCATTTATGAGTCGGGCATTGTGAAAGTCACGGTGAACCACCGGGCTTTTGACGAATCGAAAGAACATATCAAAAACCAGGACGTATACACGGTAGTGGGGCCTAAACTTCGCTTGGATGCCAAAGGTCAGCTCGTATTTGAGACCAAAGATGGAAAACCCCTGACGCTTGAGGAAATCCGTAAAACCGCGAAGAGCGTGAAGCATACCCACCGTATAGAACCTTTGGGTTATGACGAAAACAACAACGCTGTTTTAAAAGAGATCACTCTATTAAATGAGGTTCCGGCCTTCACGGCCCATAAAACCTACGATGGACGCGGCCGGCTTTTGGCGGTAGAAATTCCGAAAAAAGAAAGGACAGTTATTGATCGAAATCCAAGCACCGGCGAGGA
>CAYJXB010000058.1:1839-7545 GCA_964374005.1 uncultured Planctomycetia bacterium | reverse complement strand
GAATTCCTGTCGAGGAAATTAAAAAGCACTTTCCTGTTGTGACGAAGCTCCAGGCCGCAAGCTCTGGCTCGCGGCACGTCGGCCGGGGCAGTGGAATGCCCCGTGCTCTCCAGGCGCAAGAAGGCGTCTTTGAATCCCCGGGCACGCTGCAAAGCCATTACGCGCCATGGACGCCTTTCATGTTATTGGAAGAGGCTCTGTCGGAATTTTTGGACAAACTCCGCTCCTTTCAAGGTGTGTTTCAAAAAAAGGAGATCGCTTGGCCACGCATCGGGCTTCTCTTATTTTCTAAAGCTCCTCAAACGAATCTTGCCGAGACCGTCGAGATTTTGAGCGCGAAGGGCGACCTTCATGAGGCCGCTTCGAATCTCTTCCAAGCCATGCGTAAACTTGATAAAATGCATCTGGATCTCATGGTGGCCGAAAGCATGCCCGAGAAGGGTGTGGGTTACGCGATCATGGACAGGCTGCGAAAGGCCACGGCCGGGAATAAGGGCGTTGAGGCATTTTTTGAGGAACGATTGCATGAGGGAGGGCAAGCGTGACGATTTTTCCGCTTCCTTTGGTGAACCGCGGGAAAGTGCGAGATATTTACGGAGCGGGGCCGGACCGGCTTTTGATCATTACCACGGACCGCCTGAGCGCTTTCGACGTGGTGCTTCCGACGCCGATCGCCGATAAGGGACGCGTGTTGAACCAGATCTCGCTTTTCTGGTTCGAAAAATTCAAGAAATTGGTCCCCAATCATATTATCACGGCGGATATTAAAAAAATGGGCTTGGGGGAAGAAATCCTGAACGAGCACGGCCAGGTGTTGGCGGGACGTTCGGTTCTCGTGCACCGCGCGAAGCCGCTGCCGGTGGAATGCGTGGTCCGCGGGTTTTTGGCGGGTTCGGGCTGGAACGACTATCAAAAGACGGGGCAGGTCTGCGGGCATTTGCTTCCGCGCGGACTTTTACAATGCCAGGAACTGCCAGAGCCTATTTTTACTCCGGCGACAAAAGCAACGGTCGGGCATGATATGAATATCAGTTTTGAAGAGGTCGTCGGCCTGGTGGGAGAAGAGATCGCTTCCAAAATAAAGAGTCTTTCCATTAAAATTTTCAAGGAAAGTGTCAAATACGCGAAAACCTGCGGCATCCTGATTGCGGACACCAAGTTTGAATTCGGCGTTTTCGACGACCGGCTGATTCTGATCGATGAAGTGCTGACGCCGGACAGCTCCCGCTTCTGGCCGAAGGTCACCTATCGGGCGGGCCAGGATCAACCAAGCCTCGACAAGCAGATCGTGAGAAATTATCTTCTTCAGTCCGGTTGGAATCAAACCCCTCCGGGGCCCGCGCTGCCTGACGCGATCGCGTCGCAAACGTCGGCGGCCTATAAAGATGTTTACAAGCGGCTGACGGGAAAAGAGCTTTAGAAAGGAATGAGATGGTCTTAACCCCTTCTACGATGATGCCGCTCGGCGCCGAGGCGCCGGCGTTCACGCTTCCGGACGCCGTTTCCGGCAAAAAGATTTCCCTACCGGATTATGATAAGAAAAAGGCGATGCTCGTGATGTTCATTTGCCGTCACTGTCCTTATGTCCAACATATCAAACAAGAGTTGGCGAAATTGGGCAAGGATTACCAAGCCAAGGACATCGGAATTGTGGCGATCAGTTCGAACGACGCGGCGAATTACCCGGAGGATGCTCCGAGTGGCCTTAAAGAAATGGCCCTCGAGCTTGGGTTTACGTTCCCGTTTTGTTGTGATGAAACTCAGGAAACAGCCAAAAAATACCGGGCGGCCTGCACGCCTGATTTTTTTCTTTTTGACGCAGCGCGTAAACTCGTTTACCGCGGGCAATTGGATGACAGCCGGCCCGGAAACGGAAAACCGATTACCGGCAAGGATCTTCGATTTGCCATCGATGCGCTTTTAACCGGTCGGCCAGGGTGCGCGGATCAAAAGCCCAGTATCGGCTGTAATATTAAATGGAAGCCGGGAAATGAACCGGATTACTTCAGCCATTAACCACGGCAGATACTTTGTCTACATGGTGGAATGTTCGGACGGCACTTACTACACCGGGTCTACTCTCAACTTGGAGAAGCGGCTCAAGCTTCATAATTCGGGAAATGGGGCGAAGTGTTTGAGAGGAAAGAGGCCGGTAAAGTTGATTTATACGAAGTGGTATCGGTCTCAAGCCAATGCATTGAAGGCGGAGAGGGAGATAAAGTCGTTGAGCCGCAATCAAAAAACAGAAATGATAAAAACTGCTGGAGTGACAGCCAAAAGTTTGCGGACATGAAAAAACTCTTTCTGCAAACTTTTGGATGTCAAATGAACGAACGGGATTCCGAGGCCGTGACGGGGCTTCTTTTGGATCGCGGCTACGAGGCGACGCCGGTGATTGAGAAGGCGGACCTCATCCTTTACAATACCTGCAGCGTGCGCGATCACGCCGAGCAGAAAGTGTTCGGGCGAATCGGAAATTTTCGTAAATTAAAAGAAGACAATCCCGCGCTCATCGTTGGTATTATCGGGTGCATGGCGCAGGAGCATGGCGCCTCGTTTTTCAAGAAAAACCCGGAAATTGATCTTGTCTGCGGCCCCGGCAATTTGAATCAAATCCCGGATCTTGTTGAAGAGATTGAACAAGAACGCTCCACCTGCCTGCCGGCAGGCAGGAGACTCGCGGTTGATCGTTTGAATGAGGAATACAGCCTTGAAGAGGTCCGTTACCGTTCGGGCACTTTGAAAGCGTTAGTCACCATTATGACCGGCTGTGATCACCGCTGCACCTATTGTATTGTTCCTTATACACGGGGAGAGGAGCGGTCGAGGGCTTCTAAAAATATTTTGGATGAAATGAGCGACATTGAGACCAAAGGTTTCAAAGACGTCATGCTTCTTGGGCAGAATGTCAATTCCTATGGCAAAGGGCTTGCGGAAACCATTGATTTTTCCGGGCTTCTGGAGAAGATTCAAAGCGCCGCACCGGATATCCCACGGCTTCGTTTCATCACCAGCCATCCGAAAGACGCGCATACGCGGCTTTTTCGGGCGATGAGAGACCTGCCGATGGTGTGCGAGCATTTGCATTTGCCGGTGCAATCCGGATCAAATCGTACGCTGAAACGCATGAAAAGAGAACACACGGCCGAATGGTACCTTGATCAGATCAAGGAGTATCGCGCGTTTCTACCCGAAGGGACCTTGACCACTGATTTTATTGTCGGTTTTCCGGGCGAAACCGATGAGGATTTTATGGAAACCGTGACGCTCGCGCAAAGGGTCGAGTTTGACAGCGCGTTTATCTTTCAATATTCCCCGCGGCCTGGCACGCCGGCTTTGCGTTTAGGGGACGATGTGCGGCTCCAGGAAAAGAACCGCCGCCATCAGCTACTGCTTGCCGTTCAGAAATCGATCGGGCTTAGGAAAAATCAATCGTTGATCGGGAAAACGGTGGAGGTATTGTTTGAGTCCGCGTCCAAGCGCGACGCCCGTCGTTTTGTCGGAAGAACGCGAGGCTACAAACGTGTGGTGGCGGCCTCCGCCAGTGATGTTTCGGGGGAATTTCGGACGGTAAAAATTGTCGGCGTTGCCGATGAGACGCTTTTGGGAGAGTTGGTCTCTTGAACCCCGTTAGACTCCTTGCCAACAATGAGTCACCTTTAATTGCACCGTTCGTTGCTAGCTCAAAAATTTGTGCGTCAAAACTTTGCAAATTTAGGAGTCTAATGGGGTGAAAAATAAGCCTTTTTGGGCCTTTGGCCTTTCTCTTGTTTTCCTATTTTCCCACAGTGAACTTTCTCAAGCCGTGATCGGCCAGCTTGAGACACGCCGGGAACGCCGTGCCAAAGAAACCCGCGAGTCAGGCCTATCCTCTGATTCGCTTTATCAAAGGATCCACGAAAGTTTTTTAAGAGAAGATTATACGGCCGTGGACACGCTGTCTCGGGAATACCTTGCGCGTGGGCGTAAACCATCCAACGCTGAGGACGTGTTGTATCTCCAGTCGTTGAGCTTATTGAAGCTCAACCGTTCCGAGGAGGCCAGGGCAAAATTGAGAGAGCTTGAAAACGATTATGCCTCCGCCGACGCCCGAGCAAGCACCCACGCCTCCATCGCGGATTCCTATTATTATGAGGGGAATTTTGACCTTGCCACCCAGAGCTATGAAGAGACCCTCGCCAAGTATCCTGCGAGCGACCAGACGCCGTACGTTCTCTCGCGTCTCCAGGAACTTTCCTCGAAGCTGAACCGGCCAAAAGAAGCGGAGATTTACAAGGCCCGCCTGTTGAAAGACTATCCGCAAAGCCAGGAGGTGAAGAATTTTCCGCCCAGCGCGGTCCCTTTAAGACAGATTGCGCTCGAGGAAAACGTTTTTTATACGGTGCAAGTCGGTTCCTTTTCAAAGCAGCGGAACGCGCAAGGGCTGGTGAATAAACTTCTGCATCGCCGGTATGACGCCTATCTTCGCGAGGACGAAAGCGGCCGCATGTACCGCGTGCGCGTGGGGCGGTTTTCCTCAAAAGAAGAAGCCCGAGTCTTGGAAAACCGGCTTAAGAAACAAGGATATCCTACCAAGATTTACCCTTGAAGAAGAGACTGCTAGTCCTTGTGGGTCCCACCGCCTCCGGAAAGACGCAAGTGGCTGATGAAATCTCAAAGCGTCTGCCGGTCGAGATGATCTCTTGCGATTCCATGCAAATTTACCGGAAGATGCCTATCGTTACCCAAACGCCGCCTCACTCCGTCACGAGAAATCTCAAAACTCATCTGGTTTCATTTCTCGATCCGTCCAAAGAATATAACGCCGCACTTTTCCGTAAAGACGCACTTTCGGTGATTCACAAAATCCTGGTGAAAAACAAGACCCCGCTCGTAGTGGGTGGAACCGGGCTGTATTTAAGGGCGTTGTTGGACGGCTTATTCGAAGCGGATCCCATGACGGATAAAGAACTAAGGCGGAAGCTTTTGAAAAGCCAGGAAGCGCACGGCGGGCATTATTTACACACGGAACTTGAAAAAGTGGACCCGTTATCGGCCAAGAAGATACATCCCAACGATTTTCGGAGGATCATCCGGGCGCTCGAGGTGACTCGTTTGACCGGAAAACCGTTCTCGGCCCAGAAGGCCAACCGGAAAGGGATCCGCGAAGAGTTCCGGATCAAAGCCTTCTTTCTAAACAGGGACCGCCAAGACCTTTATGACCGGATTAACAAGCGCGTAGAAGAGATGCTGGCGATTGGGCTTCTTCAAGAAGTGCGGAAGCTTTTGAAACTCCGTCTCAGCAGGACGGCCGGCACGGCTTTAGGGATACGCGAGATGGCGGGCTATTTGGAGGGCAGGCTACCTCTAAAGGAAGCCGTGGAACTTTTAAAGAAGAATACGCGGAACTACGCAAAAAGGCAATTGTCCTGGTTTCGGCATGAAAAAGGGGTGGAACCGCTCGCCGTGTCGAAGAAGGACTCTGCCTCCGCTCTTGCGGAAATCATTGTGAAGCAATGGAAGGAACTAGCCGGGTGAGCCCCGTTAGACTCCTAAATCTCGGAGTGTGTGACGCAAAAATTTCTGAATTAGCAACGAATCGTATAAATAGGGAAAGCTCATTGTGGGTAAGGAGTCTAACGGGGTGAGAGAACGAGCCATCCTTGTCACGATTAAGTTGGATACGGTGCGGCGGGATTCGACGGTCGAGGAGCAGGCCAGAGAATT
>CAYJXB010000058.1:0-1739 GCA_964374005.1 uncultured Planctomycetia bacterium | reverse complement strand
TTAAGTTGGATACGGTGCGGCGGGATTCGACGGTCGAGGAGCAGGCCAGAGAATTGGAAGAGCTTGTGACGTCGGCAGGGCTTTTGGTCATCCAGCGCTTGACGTTCAGGCAAAAGGCGCCTAACGCCACTTTTTTATTGGGCAAAGGAAAAGTAGAGCAGCTGGCCAAAATGGCGTCTGAGGACAAAGCGGATGTCATGATTTTTGAAAGCAATTTGTCCAGCACTCAACAGAGGAATCTGGAAGAGGCCATTCAAGCGAAGACCATTGATCGCACGCAGCTTATTTTGGATATTTTTGCGCTGCGAGCCAAGTCCACGGAAGGCAAGCTTCAGGTGGAACTGGCGCAGTTGAAGTATCTTTTGCCGCGGCTTTCCGGCAAAGGCATTTATCTTTCGCGGCTCGGCGGAGGTATCGGCACCCGTGGTCCCGGCGAACAAAAACTGGAAGTGGACAGGCGGAAAATCCGCGAGCGCATCGCGAGGCTCTCGCGCGAGCTGGTAAGCCTTGACAGGAGACGTCTAACCGCCATAGAAAAGAAAAAGGAAAAAGAGTTCCCGCTGATCGCTCTGGTCGGCTATACCAATGCCGGAAAATCAAGTCTTTTCAATGCGCTGACAGGCGCCTCCGTCCTGGTAAGGGCGAAATTATTTTCTACACTGGATACCACGACGCGGCTTCTTGTCCTGCCCGGCAACCGGAAGACACTCTTGGTGGATACGGTCGGGTTCTTGCGGGAATTGCCGCATCACTTGATTGAGGCTTTTAAGGCCACGCTGGAGGAGGTGGTCCACGCGGATCTCCTGCTCCACGTCATGGATGTCACGAGGCCGGATCTGGCGATCTTAGAAAACGCGGTCAAAAGGGTTTTCGAGGAGTTAGGCATCGAAGGGAAGAAAGTCATTCTCGTGCTAAATAAGGTGGATTTATTAAAGAATAGTGACAGAGAAAAAATCATGGAATTTGACAGACAAGAAGAATGGTGCGCCGTCTCGGCAAAAACCGGCGAGGGACTGGAAACCCTAAAAAAGAAGATCGCGGAGTGTTTGGCCTCTTCTAGGGCCGAAACGCAGCTTTTTATCCCAAGAGAATTCCTCGGATTAGCCGATTTCCTCTACCGGGAAGGAGAGGTTTTGGAGCGAAAGGATGAGGCCGGGGGATCCGTTTTCCGGGTGAACCTTTCTGTCCCCGCTAAGATGATATTCAAAAGTAAGCTTAAAAAAATGCATTTAAACCCGCTTGACAACAGTTAAAAATATGTTAAACTGTCTTTAGCACTCACCAATATCGAGTGCTAATAAGATCTAGGGGGATCAAAATGCCTCAAAATCACATGGATGAGAGAAAGGATAAAATATTCGATCTGATCGTGCGATCTTATATAGAGACCGCCGAACCGGTTGGATCACGGACAATATCCAGGCGCTCCAATTTGGGGTTATCGCCCGCCTCCATCCGCAATGTGATGGCCGATTTGGAAGAGGAGGGGCTTTTGAAACATCCCCATACCTCGGCCGGCAGGGTTCCCACGGATAAAGGGTATCGCTATTTTGTGGACCGGTTGATCGAGCCGGAGGAGCTCACGAAGCACGAAAAGCAGCACGTCCGCTCCGAGGTGGGGAAAGTGAGGACCATCGAAAGCCTGGTGGACAAGGTTTCGAAAGTGATCTCCGAACTCACGGATAACGCCGCGTTGATTTATATCAAGAATCTGAAGCGCGTGTCGTTTTTGAATTATT
>CAYJXB010000057.1:6018-8397 GCA_964374005.1 uncultured Planctomycetia bacterium | reverse complement strand
TGCACGGCACCGTTTACGCAAATCGTGCGGTGCACGAAAGCGATCTCTTGATCGCAATCGGGGCGAGATTCGACGATCGCGTGACAGGGGACCTCAAGAAATTCGCGCCCCACGCAAAAATCATTCACATGGATGTGGATCCTTCGGCGATCTCAAAAAACGTCAAGGTGGACGTGCCGATTGTCGGCGACGTGAAACAGATCTTACAAGAACTGAACAAGATGGTAAAGCCGATGAATACCAAGGAGTGGCTTGAATCCATCGCGCAATGGAAAAAGGAAAGCCCACTTCGTTATGGCGATGAGGGCCACTGGATCCGCCCTCAATACGCGATTCAGAAGCTCTGTGAGATTTTAGGCAGCGACGCGATCGTGACGACGGATGTCGGACAGCATCAGATGTGGGCCGCCCAATACTACAAATTAAACGGCCCCAATCAATTTCTGACCAGCGGCGGCCTCGGCACGATGGGATACGGATTTCCTGCGGCGATCGGCGCGCAATTCGCGTTTCCGAAGAAAATGGTTGTGTGCATTACCGGCGATGGCTCGATTCAAATGAACATCCAGGAAATGGCAACGGCCGTCGTGAACAAGCTGCCCGTCAAAATAGCGATCATCAACAACAATTATCTCGGCATGGTGCGGCAGTGGCAGGAGGCCTTTTATCATCACCGCTATTCGAGTACCGAAATGAGCGGAAACCCTGATTTTGTAAAACTGGCCGAGGCTTATGGGGGGACCGGCAGGCGCGTGACCAAAAAAGATGAAGTGGAAAAAGCCGTGAGTTGGTCAAAAACGATCACCGATCGTCCCTGCGTTTTGGATTTCATCGTGAAAGAAGAGGAAAATGTGTACCCGATGATCCCGGCAGGCCGATCGTTCGAAGAAATCATGGATATGGCATGAAAACGAAAAACTTAAAACGCAAAACGTAAAACGATGGAGTTGCCTTCGGCGACCTTATTGAAAGTCGCGTGAGCGACACAACAGTTTTAAGTTTTGATTTTTACGTTTTACGTTAATTTAAATTAAGAGGATATTTACATGGCCGTACACGACGCAACTCCGGTCCAACAACGCGTTTTATCCGTGCTCGTGGAAAACCGGGCGGGAGTCCTTTCCCATGTGGTCGGCCTTTTTTCCGCGCGCGGATTCAATATCGATTCGCTGGCCGTCGGAGAAACGCAAGATCCGACGATATCCCGTATCACGCTGGTGGCACAGGGCGACGCGAAGACTCTCGAACAGATTAAGAAACAGCTCAACAAGCTGATTGATGTGATCAAAATTCAGGATTTGACAGACGAAGGTTTTATTGATAGGGAGCTCATGCTTGTTAAGATGAAAACGACGCCTGAGTTGAAAAAAAAGCTCGATTCCCTCATGGCGGACTATCGCATGAAGATCGTGGATGAAAATACGAAGGTGACGACGCTTGAATGCACCGAGTCGCGCGAGAAGACAAAAAAACTTTTTGAGATTTTTAATAAGATCGGGATCGAGGAAATAGCACAGACCGGCGCGGTGGCGCTGTCGAAGAAAGGAAATTAAAATGGCCAAAATATATTATGACAACGACGCCGATTTATCTGTGATCCAGAAAAGAACGGTCGGAGTGATTGGTTACGGGATCCAAGGCCGAGGCCAGGCGCTTAACTTGAGAGACAGCGGTGTCAAAGTCATCGTCTCTCAGAGGCCGGGCGGCCCTAATTATAGCATCGCGATCAAGGACGGGTTTACGCCCATGAGCGCGGCCGAGGCGGCGAAAAAATCCGACGTGGTCATTATTTTGGCGCAGGACCCGCTTCAGTCCGAAATTTACAAGGAATCCGTCGCTCCTTATTTGACCAAAGGCAAGGCGCTGGCTTTCTCTCATGGGTTCAATATTCATTTTAAGCAGATCGTGCCGCCTAAGTTTGTGGATGTGTTCATGGTGGCCCCGAAAGGGCCGGGAAGTCTGGTGCGGCGGCTTTATGAAGAAGGAAAGGGCGTGCCGTGCCTGGTAGCCATTGCTCAGGACGCGACCAAGCAGTGCAAGGCGCTGGCGCTCTCGTACGCGAAAGCGCTCGGCGGTACTCGCGCCGGTGTCCTCGAAACCACATTCAAAGAGGAAACGGAAACAGACCTTTTTGGAGAGCAAACGGTGCTTTGCGGAGGCGTCAGCGCGTTGATCAAAGCAGGCTTTGAAACCCTAACCAACGCCGGGTACCAGCCGGAGATCGCCTATTTTGAATGCCTTCATGAGCTGAAACTCATCACGGACATGATTTATGCGACGGGTATTCAAGGGATGAGAAAGCGTGTCTCGGACACGGCCGAATACGGCGATCTGACGCGGGGCCCGAGAGTGGTCAATCAAAAGACGCGCGCGGAGATG
>CAYJXB010000057.1:0-5918 GCA_964374005.1 uncultured Planctomycetia bacterium | reverse complement strand
GGCGAACAATCTCCAGGAGCGAGTTTAGATGAGAAAGAGAAACTCGAAATAGCTAAGCAATTAGCCGAATTGCGTGTAGATGTCCTCGAGGCCGGTTTTCCGATTACCTCGCCCGGAGACGCCGCCGCGGTTAAAAGGATTGCCAAAGAAGTAAAAGGCCCGACCATTTGCGCTCTTGCCCGCGCGGTGCAGAAAGACATGGACGTGGCGCTGGAGTGCCTGGCGCCCGCGCATAAAAAGCGGCTGCATATTTTTATCGCGACTTCCGAAATCCATCGCCGCTATAAATTAAACAAGGCGAAGGACGAAATCGTGAAAATCGCCACTTGGGCAGTCCGTTATGCGCGCCAAAAAATCGACGAGGTGGAATTTTCGCCGGAGGATGCCTCGAGGACCGAGCCGGCATTTTTATACCAGGTGTTGGAGTCAGTCATTGACGCGGGCGCTCGCGTTCTGAATATTCCCGACACCGTCGGTTATACGACGCCGTTTGAGTTTGGAAATTTAATCAAAGGCATTTTTGAAAACGTCCCCAATATCGATGAGGCCATTGTGAGCGTGCATTGTCACAATGACCTGGGGCTGGCCGTCGCGAATTCCCTGGCGGCCGTGAGGTTTGGGGCCCGGCAGGTCGAGTGCACGGTGAACGGCATCGGTGAGCGGGCCGGCAATGCCGCGATGGAGGAGATCGTGATGGCGCTAGACACGCGAAAGGATATTTTTGGCGGTAAATTTACGAACATTCGCCGCGACCAAATCTGCAAGGCGAGCCGTCTGGTGAGCTCGCTGACCGGCATGGTGGTCCAGCCGAACAAGGCGGTGGTCGGAAGAAACGCGTTTACGCATGAGTCGGGGATTCATCAGGATGGGCTTTTGAAATTGAGAAAAACCTATGAGATCATGCGGCCCGAAGACGTGGGTTTCGGCGAGACACAGCTTGTCTTGGGAAAACACTCAGGCCGCCACGCGCTGGAAAACCGTCTTTCAAAGCTCGGTTACAAACTGAATGCCAAGGAGCTGGATCTGGTTTTCCAGAATTTTAAGGCCTTGGCGGACAAGAAAAAAGAGGTTTTTGACGATGACCTCGTAGCGCTCGTGGGCAAAGAGATTCTTTCGACGCCGAAGACCTATGCGCTTATTTACTTGAGTGTCTTAACGGAAAGCGGCAAAAATCCGCGCGTGGCCTTGAAGATCAAATCGAAAAAAGGGGAGTTATCCGCGACGGGATCCGGCGACGGGCCGGTGGATGCCGCGTATAAAACGATTGATAAAATGATCAAACAGAAAACTCGGCTTTTGGATTACCAAATCCGTTCGGTGACGGTCGGCAAAGATGCGCAAGGAGAAGTCACGGTGAAGGTCGAGGGAACTGCGGGGGAGGTCATCGTCGGCCGGGGCTTGAGCACGGACGTGATCGAAGCCAGCGTCATCGCTTATTTGGATGCGATCAATAAAATCTTGCACAAAAAGCTGTCTTCGCAAAAAGGGTCTATGGCCTATGGCGTGTAGGAATGAAATTCAACGCTGAAACGGACCTCTACGGAATTTTCGGAAATCCAGTCCACCACTCCCTTTCGCCTTTGATCCACAACGCGGTGTTTCAAGAGCTTAAACTGAACGCCGTGTACCTGGCTTTCGAGATCCGGCAAGAATCACTGGGGTTGGCGTTTGAGGCGATCCGGTCCCTCGGGATTAAAGGGGTCAATGTGACGATTCCTTTCAAGGAGCAGGCGCTGAGTTTTGTAGATGAAATTCCTGAGGATCTCGACCGGTGCGTGGGCGCCTTGAATACGATCGTGAATCGCAACGGCCGCCTTTTCGGATACAACACGGACGTTTCCGGTTTTTTGACGGCGATCAGGGAAGAGCTCGGGTTTAATCCTCAAGGCAAGACAGGATTGGTCTTGGGGGCCGGCGGGGCTGCACGAGGCGTCGTGTTTGCGCTCGCCCATGCGCATGCCGAGAAGATCCTCATTCATAACCGCACGCAATCGCGGGGCCAGGGATTGCAAGATTACGCGTCACGCTATTTTCCGGAAACGGAAATCGACTCGACGTTTTCCACGGAAGATCTTCGATCGGACAAAATTGATCTCGTTGTGAACGCGACTTCTTGCGGAATGGCCCCACCATCTGTTTTGTCCGCCATAAGCGGACCGATTCCTTCGGAATCGTTAAAAACAGGTGGTGGGGTGGGAATGGATTGCAAATCACCTTTGGATCTTCGTCGATTGGGGAAAGTCGCCTATGTGTATGATCTTGTGTATACACCGACCGAAACGCCGTTTTTGAAACAAGCGAAGGAACTTCGATTACCTTGTGCGAACGGGATAGGCATGCTTGCCACGCAGGCCGCACTTTCATTTGAGCTGTGGACCGGTCAAAAAGACAATATCCGAAGCCGGATGCTGGAGGCGCTGAAGAAGTGCCAATTGTAATTATTTACCCATGCCTCTTTTTATTAGGAGCGGTGGTGGGGAGTTTCCTGAATGTTTGCGTATTCAGAATTCCGAAGCATGAATCCATTATTTTTCCGGCGTCTCATTGTCAACGCTGCCAGCACCTGGTCCACTGGAGGGACAATATCCCGATAGTGAGTTTTGCGCTTTTGAAAGGCCGGTGCCGGCATTGCCACGCGCCTATTTCCAGCCAGTACCTTTGGGTCGAGATCCTGTGCGGGGCTCTTTTCATTCTTTTTTATGCCGTGTTTGGCGCGTCGGTCCGTGGGGGCGTTTATTTGATGTTGTCGCTGGCGCTTTTGACGGAGAGCCTCATTGACTGGAAACATCAAATTATTCCGGACGGGATCACGCTGTTCGGGATTATGATCGGCCTGGCGGCCTCAGGTCTTTTTCCAGAACTTCATGGACAGAGCGTTTGGTTCAGAGGGCTTTTAAGCGCGGGGCTTGGCGTGTTGCTCGGAGGGGGGGTCCTTTACGCGCTTGGAACAGTCTCCGAATGGATCATGAAGAAAGAGACGATGGGCGGCGGTGACGTGAAACTCTTGGCGATGATCGGGGCGACGTTGGGGTGGAAGGGCGTCTTTGGGACTCTCTTGGTCTCTTCGTTTGTCGGATCGGCGGTGGGGATCTTCTTAAGGTGGCGGCGGGGGCAAGAGAGAATTCCGTTTGGGCCGTATTTGGCGTTTGGCGCATTTTTATATTTGTTTTTTGGACAGCGAATGATCGAAGCGTACGTGAAATTTTTGGGGGCATAAAAATAAGGAGACGGACATGTTGCGATTTTTAACCAGTGGCGAGTCTCATGGGAAATGTTTGGTGGCTATCTTAGAGGGAATGGTGGCCGGGCTTGCCGTTGACGAATCGGATATCAATCAAGAGCTCGCCAGACGCCAAGAGGGCTACGGCCGCGGCGGCCGGATGACGATCGAAAAAGACCGGGCGGAGATTTTGTCGGGCGTCCGCCAGAAAAGGACTTTGGGCGGCCCCATTGCGCTCATGGTCCCCAATAAAGACTTTAAGATCAACGAGCTTCCGGTGGTGAAAAAGCCCAGGCCCGGTCACGCGGACCTCGTGGGCGTCGTGAAATACGGCCAAGAGGATGTCCGCGATGTTTTGGAGCGCGCCAGCGCCCGCGAAACGACGGCGCGAGTCGCGGTTGGGGCGGTCTGCAAACTATTTTTGAGGGAGTTTGGAATCGATCTTGTGAGCCATGTGGTGGCGATCGGCGGCGTCAAAGCCAATACCGGCGGCATGCGTTTCAATGAAATCAAAAAGAGGTCTAAAAACTCACCGATGCATTGCGCCGATGAAAAAGCGACGAAAAGAATGATGGTGCTTGTCGACCAAGCAAGAAAATCGCGTGACACGATCGGGGGTATTTTTGAAGTGATTGTGGAGGGGGCGCCGGTGGGTTTGGGAAGTTTCGTTCACTATGATCGCCGATTGAGCGCGCGGCTTTGCGCGGCGCTCATGTCAATTCAGGCCGTCAAAGGCGTGGAGATTGGAATGGGATTTAAAGTGGCCGAGACCGCCGGCCGCGACGTGCACGACGAGATTTTTTATGATAAGAAGAAGGGCTTTTACCGGAAAACGAATAACGCCGGCGGTTTTGAGGGCGGCGTCACGAATGGCGAAAACCTGGTCTTGAGGGCCGCGACGAAACCCTATTCCACCCTGATGAGCCCGATGCGGTCAGTTCATATTGACAGCAAAAAGAAAGAAGCGGCGACCGTTGAGCGATCCGACGTCACAGCCGTTCCCGCTTGCGGCGTGGTGGGCGAGGCGATGGTGGCGTTTGAATTGACCAAGAGCTTCCTCGAGAAATTCGGCGGGGATAGTTTGAAAGAAACCCAGAGGAACTTTAACGGGTATCTGGAACAAATAAAAGAGTTTTGAAAAATATCGTTCTGGTAGGTTTCATGGGGACCGGCAAGACCAGCGTCGGGAAGATTTTGGCCAAAGAACTGCGTCGCGAGGTCATCGACATCGATCGCTATATCGAAAAAAAAGAGAAGCGAAAAGTGAGCGATATTTTTGAAAAGGACGGAGAGGCCGCTTTCCGTCGGCTGGAAAAAGAGGCGATCCGTGAGATCAGCGGAAAAAGCGGCATGATCATCACGACGGGCGGCGGCGCGGTGTTGGATCTCGAGAATTGGGAGGCATTAAAGAAAACGGGTTTGGTCGTGGCGCTTTTGGCAAGCCCCCAGACCATTTATCAACGGATCAGGGGCTCCAAGCACCGGCCATTGCTCAAGTCCCAAGATGTTTACGCCGAGATAAAAAATTTGCTTGAGATTCGAAGGCCGTATTACGAACGCTCGGATTTTCCCGTGGAAACGGACGGCCGCACGGTTGCGCAAGTGGCAAAACTCGTTTTAGAAAAACTGGAGGGGAAGCTTTCTTGAAGAAGACCGAAGAGCTTAAGGCGATTGTGGCTTTTAGTCTTTTAGAAAAGATGGGACCGATCGCGTTTAAACGGCTTCTGGAAACCTTTGGAAGCGTCTCAAAAATTCTTAAGGCACCTGAAAATAAATTAAAGAGCAAGCGTCTTTTTGACATGGCGGAAGAGGAGATCAAGAAAGCGAACAGTCAGGGGGTTGAGATTATTTCTCAGTTAGATAAACGGTATCCCGCCGCCTTGAAAGAGATCTATGATCCCCCGATTCTTTTGTATGTGAAGGGTCGCCTGCCTTCCGAAAGCGTTCCAAAGGTTGCCGTCGTTGGATCACGAGTCGCATCGCTTTACGGAATACGTACCGCGGAAACCATTTCAAGAGGCTTGACCGAGGCGGGCGTGGCCGTCGTGAGCGGAATGGCCGTCGGGATTGACAGTGCGGCGCATCAAGGCGCTTTGTCGGCGGATGGCGTAACGATTGCGGTGCTGGGCGGAGGCCTTTCGAAGCTTTATCCTCACGAAAATAAAAAAATGGCGCAAGAGATCGTAAAAAAAGGAGCGGTCATCTCGGAGTATCCGATGGAGATGGCGCCGCGTCCGGCCTATTTCCCAATCAGAAATCGCATCATCAGCGGCTTATCCAGCGCGGTGCTCGTGGTAGAAGCCAAGGAGAAAAGCGGCGCGCTCATCACCGTGGATCTAGCGCTTCAGCAGGGCCGGGACGTTTTTGCGGTTCCCGGAAACGTGGATTCGGCCAGGTCCGGTGGCACGAATGCGCTATTGAAAGAAGGTGCCAAGCTCGCCGTGTCCGCCGACGACATTCTCGAAGAATTAAATATTAAAAAAGGCTACGTGACCGCTCCGCCAAAAAGCGTGGCGGGCTGCCTGCGGCAGAATTTAAGCGAGGAAGAAAATAAACTTTTGTCTTTGATCAATAGCGAACCGGCCCATGTCGATTCGTTGATCGAACACAGCGACGCCCCCGCTTCCAAAACAATCGCGGCTTTATCGCTTTTGGAAATAAAAGGATTTCTTAAACAATTGCCCGGAAAACATTACGT
>CAYJXB010000056.1:0-8399 GCA_964374005.1 uncultured Planctomycetia bacterium | reverse complement strand
CCTGCCTCGATGACGACGCGGCCGAAGGCCTCTTCGCCCACCGACGGCACGACCAGTACCGACATTTGAGAAAGAAGCTCAGGGATATCATACCTTGTTCCCAAGAACTCGACGCAGTGCGATAAACCCAACCGCCGTGTCAACATCGATAACTCTTCTTTGTATTGGGGCTTGGGCGCATCCCCTATGATTTGTATTTTGACATTCGGAAAAACACGCGTCACCCCCGCCATGGCCTTCAGAAAAAGAGGATGGCCCTTGATGGACGTCAGACGCCCGATCATGCCCACCACGATTTCTTTCTTTTTCGGATCCTTCTCAGCCGGCCAAAGGCCGGCCGGCCTCGTGGCCGGCCTCCATTTAAACTCTTCCAAATTGACGCCCCGGTGAATTAGGCGAATCTTATTGTGCGGCACGTGGAAATCGTCCCGCATGCGCTTGCCGATGATATGACTGCCAACAATCACGAGCTTCCCCCAGCCCATAAAACGGCTGAAAAAATGTTTGCTGTAAAACCCATGGCAAGTCGTGATAAAAGGAACGCGCGTTTTACGGCTAACGAAGAAAGCGACCAAGGCCGGAACGCGACTTCTGGCGTGAATGAGCTCAATGTGTTCTAGTTTCACGATCTTAGTCAGCGTACGAATGGAGCGGGCGATCGCAAAAATAGATTTTTTATGGACAGGCAGAGAATAATGTGTGACCCCCGCGGCGCTTAGATCGCCCGCGAGCGGTCCTCCGGAAGAAACAACGACTGACTTGTGCCCTTTTTGATGCAGGTATTTTGCCAGGTCCACGGTCCCGCGCTCCACGCCACCCGATTTGAGCTCAGGCAGTATCTGTAAAATATTCACCCCACCACCTCTTTTTTTCCATCGCCCACCACATTATTTTGTCCAAAGGCGATGGAAGAATCCGCCTTTGGCGGATTCAAACATCCATTGGATGTAAAAAGAGGTGGTGGGGTCATCAAATCACCCGCCTCACGGCCTGCCTCAAGGTTTCTTTGTCTTTTGACAAAAACTCGCCGCCTTCCCCGGGCTGGCGCACCTGCCCGTCCGTCAGGCGGACCATTGCTTGTTTGAGTGCCGCATAAATATCTCCGGAAGAAACGGGAATGATCAATTTCTCTTCATCCAATTGATTTAAAAACGCCTGGATTTTTGACGCAAGCCTCACCGGGCCTGAGGGCATAAAAACAACCACGGGTTTTCCGCTGGATACCGCTTCCGAAACCATCGAGACGGATTCTCCGGACACGGCAATCATGTCGCATAAGCCCAGAATTCCGTCCACGACCCCCGGACGGTTGGACTCGTTGGCAATGACAAGAAGCGCACAGCGCTTGTTGTCCTTAAATGCCCTTTTCAGAATCTCGTCGGCCCACACGGGCGTCCGGCGCGACGAAGTGGCTAAAAGCAGAGAATCCGTTTCCTCGCTGTAATGCTTAATGCCTTCAATGATTTTCTGAAACGAGAGTTCATGAAAGCGCAGGCGCTGCGTGTTGCCTCCCACAAGAAGCCCGATACGCTGATGCCCATTGGATAAATGAAGCTCTTGCTCCAACTTGGCGGCCTCGGCCTGAAGCAGCTCTTTTCCCATGAATGAAAGCGCCTTATCCGTGATAAACACATTGTCTTTGGGTTCGAGCTTATCATGGCGGGGGGCCACGACCGCCTCAAAGCATTTGAGCGAAGCAGAAGGTTTCATCACGACCAAGGATTTGGCTTGATTCTCATATTTGGCAAGTAAATTAACGCCGACAAGCGACGATCCGCAGGAAATCACCGTATCCGCGTATGTTTTCATGATCCGGTCATAACAGGCCGGGTCGAGCACCGCTTTCATGAGCCACACTTTAAACGGAAGATGCCCCCGGGATACTAGGCACAGGGTCGCAAGGACTTTTTTTAAAAATTCGTTCCTGAACCGGACTTGAATGAGTTGGGCGCGCGTCCGCTCTGGTGCAATGCCTTGGGCCTCTCTCTCCAATCGGATCGCTTCAAACACGGCAAGGGATTGATTTAAATGGCCTGTCTTACCGTCGCTCAAGATCAGAACGGACCTGTCAGGCGTCGATTTCCAGCGGCGATGCGCCCAAAGCCATTGATCCGGTGACTTTCTAATCTTGGATTCCAAAAGATCCGCAAACTGCTGAAGAATCATGCGCTCGGCTTCCTCCGCAGGTACCGAGGGATCAGGGATCTTGAGCGGGCCCTCCACCTCTACGCGATGATTGATACGGCTTTCGCCCCGAAAATTGAAGACGGGGAAAATAAGGGCGCCCGTGCGTAGAGAAAAAACGGCCGCGCCGCTGGGCGTGGACGACATCCGGTTAAAAAAGCGGACAAAGCGGCCCTTCTTGCCACCGTCCTGATCGCTCAATATTCCGACGATTTTGCCCTTCTTCAATGCCCTCAAAATTTCCCGAGTAGGCATGCCCTTTCGAATCACCTGGCAGCCGGTCGAAACTCGCAGGGAGTTCAAATATTCGTCGGACCGGGGATGTTTTTGCGTGCGCGCGATCGCGACCATGGGATAACCGATCAGTCCGCCGGTGACATTGAGAAGCTCCCAGTTGCCGAAGTGGGCTGTTAGAAAAATGACCCCTTTTCCCGTCTCGAGAGCCGGGATGAATTTCTCCGTTCCAAGGATCGTCACATGCTTCTTAATAGTCGACTGGTTCAAATCAGGAAAACGCAAAAGCTCTATCGCGCACATGACCAAATTCTGTACCGAAGCCCGGGCAATACGGCGCATCTCGGTCCGAGATTTCTCAGAGGAGAAGGCGGCCCTTAAGTTGCGATAGGCGATCTTACGACGCTTGGTACAAGCATAGATAAGCGTCCCCAGTCTGCGCCCGACCCACAACGAAAATCGTAACGGCAGACAGTGGACTAAAAGCCGGGCAGCTTTGGCGAAGCTAAGAATTAAGGCATCTTCGAATAAAATCTTCTTCATCATCCACCTGAAAGTCGATCTGTAAAGCCAAGAAGCTCAAATGTTGGAGCTCGTGCGATCTTTTCTTTTTAAGCAACGGCTCCAGCCGGTAAAAATCCTTTTCCGTCGTGATCACTTCCTTAACACTCACCTCCTTACAACGCGTCACAAATTCTTTGAGCTCCGATTCTTTGTACGGATGGTGATCATCAAAACGCGCCGCAAAAACAATCTCGGCACCCAGGCCCTCGATGGTTTTCTCAAACGAATACGGGTCGCCGATTCCGGAGATGACCGCCACTCTTTTTCCCTTCAAATCCTGAAGAGGCACGTACCGATTTCTTTTAAAATCCATTAATTGGATCGGTTTGTGGATGGCTTCAAAGATAACCGCATCGGGCTTGATCGAAAGAAGCCGCTGACGGATCCAATGCAAATTCTTGGAACCGATGTTGCTTTTTGTTAACATGAAAATGTCGGCTCGAGCCAGGTGCTCGATGGGCTCTCTTAGCGTGCCTTTGGGAATCAGGTCTCCGGGTCCAAACGGGATCGTGGCGTTGATATTCACGACATCCAGGTCGCGATGAAGACGAATGTGTTGAAAACCATCGTCGAGAATGATGATTTCCGCCTGATGCTTGCGGACGGCTTCTCGGGCCGTGAGAATCCGGTCGCGGCCCACTAAAATTGGTACGTTGGGCAATTTCTTCTGCAGTTCCGCCACCTCGTCTTTTCCATAGCCGCGAATTAGAACCGCTACCCTCTTTCCCGACTCCGCAAGCTCACGCGACAGCTTCGCGACCAGCGGCGTCTTGCCGGTCCCTCCCCAAGTAATATTTCCGATACTGATCACACGCGCGTTCACCTTTTTGATTCGGGACGGGAAAGTGCGATAACTCGCCTGACTTAATAATAACGCCCTACGATACAGGGAGGCTAAAAATGACCCGAGCATTTTTTTCATGGTTATACCACCGCTGACAAAATCATT
Organism: uncultured Planctomycetia bacterium; assembly: GCA_964374005.1. Classification (GTDB taxonomy): domain Bacteria; phylum Omnitrophota; class Gorgyraeia; order 2-02-FULL-51-18; family 2-02-FULL-51-18; genus CAYJXB01. Next base: position 4,468 of record CAYJXB010000056.1, on the reverse strand, counting down.
TCCAGATTTCGGTTCGTCGCTCCCTGGTGCCGAAAAACCAATCGTTTGGCTGCGGTCCCGAGCGCTTTACGCTGTTCCGGGTTCTGCATCAAAAAAATCAATTCTTTCTCCAAATCGGCGGAATTTCTCACTTCAACCGCCGCTTGTGCGCGCTTAAAAACTTCGGCCATCTCCGCGAAATTATTCATAAAAGGCCCGAATAGGATGGCCTTTCCAAAGAAGGCGGGTTCCACTAAATTATGCCCGCCACCTCGGACTAAACTTCCGCCGATAAAAACGACATCGGCGATTCGGTACAAGCCGGCTAGGATGCCCATTCGATCCAAAACGAATAACCCTTCGCCCGACGCGTTTTCGTCCCTCACACGGGCGCCCTCTTGGACAAGCGCGGAAAGTTTTCTTAAAACCATGCCGGCTTGGCGTGCCTTATTTTCAATCGCCTGTAATCGCTCAAGATGTCTCGGCGCAACCAAAAGCGTGAAATAAGGAAAACGAGCGCGGATGGAGTGATAAACGTCAAACAGCTTCTCCTCCTCGCCCTCGTGCGTGCTGCCCGCGATGCATAAAAACGAGCGGGCGTCTAAAAACCTTTGCTGCACTATTTCCACGACCGCGTCATGATGGGACGACGGCTCCCAGTCAAACTTCATATTTCCCGTCACCGACACAAGGTCCGGCTTTGCCCCGAGCGCGATAAACCGGTGCTTCATTGTTTCATCCTGCACGTCAATGCCCCGTAAGCGGTTTAACACAGGGCCCAAAAAATATTTTACCTTTTGATACTTTCCGATGGCCTTATCCGAAATACGGCCATTGACGATAAAAACCGGGATATTCCTTTCCGCCGATTCAAAAATAAGATTGGGCCAGATTTCCGTCTCGAGAAGGATCACGACGCCGGGATGAATATCTCGGATAAACCGCCGCACAAAGACCCGGAAATCAATCGGCAGATAAAACGCGAAGTCCTCATCACTCTTTAGCTTCTTGATGACCTCTTGGCCTGCCGCGGTGACCGTCGTCAGAAGAAACCGCGCGTTTTTCACCCTTTCTCTCAGCGCATTCACCAGGCGGATCGCCTGGATCGACTCCCCGACGGAGACCGCATGAATCCAGATCACCTGGCGGCCTTCTAGCTCCCTTCTAACGACCGATGGCACCCGTCCAAGTCTCGCCGAAAACCCGCCTCGATGGCGGCCTTTGATAAAAAAAAACGGCAAGTAAAATACGCCAAATAGAAAAAACCCAATTTCGTAAACGAACCGCGTCAATCGCTCACGCACGCGGATGCGCCTTGTCATAGGCCTCTTTCAACCGCTGCGTGGACACGTGCGTATAAATCTGAGTCGTCGAAAGATTCGCATGCCCCAAGAGCTCCTGCACCGACCGTAAATCGGCTCCGCGGTTCAAAAGATGCGTCGCGAACGAATGGCGCAGCGTATGCGGCGAAATATTCTCACGGCGGCAAGTCCTCTCGATATACTTATCCAAGATCCGCCTCACACTCCGGTCCGTCAAACGCGATCCTTCGCCGTTGGGCGAATGGTTCAAAAAAATGGTCTGCGATTCTTTCTTTTTCGTTGAACGGTTTCTCAAAGAAAGATACTCGCGAATGCTCCGAAGCGCGCGGTCTCCGATAGGACAAAGCCGCTCTTTGCCGCCTTTTCCCATCACGCGGCACGAGCCCCCGATAAAATCGACTCTTTCAAGATTGAGCTGTACGAGCTCCGAGACCCGCATGCCCGTCGAATAAAGCGTTTCGAGAATGGCCCGATCCCTGCGCCCGGCCAGGTCCTGGTCCGGCGACTCAATGAGCCGGCTGACCTCGTTCTCATCCAACACCATCGGAAGTTTTTTCTCAAGCTTCGGGGTTTTTAACAGCCCCATCGGATTTTTCTTGAGAGTGCCTTCACGGATCAAGAATTTAAAATAGCTGCGTAGCACCGCCATGCGCCTTGCCACGGTTCTCTTGGAGAGATTGTCGTTTCTAAGAAGCGCCAAATACTGTCTCAGAGCCAATAGTTCCACTGACTCGATGCGCCTTTCACCTAAAAATTTATAAAATTCTTTGAGATCATGGGCATAGCTCGTGAGCGTATGGCCCGAATAGTTTTTTTCAACTTTAAGATACGTGAGAAATTTATGCCGCTTCATTGGGTTTTGGCAAACGGTTCGTAATAAAATTGCAGTCCGGATAAGTCGAACAGCCGTAAAACGGCCTCCCCTTGCCGGATTTTGCGCGCCTGGCCACCAGCTTCCCTTTGTTGCACTGAGGACAAATCACATTCGTAGGGATGGATTTGGCATTGCGGCATGCAGGCCATCCCGAACAGCTCATGAAGCGGCCGCGGCGTCCCCATTTAATCACCATCGGCTTACCGCAGCGGTCGCAACGCTCATCGGTCGGCTCAACCTCGCGCTTCACCGTTTGCATCTGGGTTTTGGCGAAATCCATCTGCCCGCTGAACACCCCGTAAAATTCCCTCACCACCTGAACCCATTCGGCTTTTCCATCCTCGATCAGGTCCAGCTCATCTTCCATATTCGCTGTAAATTCAAAATCCAATACTTTCGCAAAATACTGCACCAATAGGTCCGTGACGAGAATGCCGAGTTCCGTCGGCACGAGACTTCCTCCCTCACGGCGCACATAATCGCGGCTGGTCAAAGTCAGGATAATCGGCGCGTAGGTCGAAGGCCTGCCGATCCCTTTTTCTTCCAACGATTTGACGAGAGACGCATCGGTGAAACGAGCGGGCGGTTTTGTAAAATGCTGGTGATTGTCAAGTTTGAGGAGGTCCAGCTTTTCGCCGGCTGCCAGAGGTGGCAACGGATTATCCTGCTCCTCGGTCCTGCTCTGAGTGGCAAGGCACCCCAAAAATTCCACCTGGCTTCCGGTGGAACGGAATAAACAATTACCGGCCAAAGGCCGGCCGGCCTCGTGGCCGGCGGAGATATCCGCGGTTCCTTGAGCGATGATCGCCGGATTCATCTGGCTTGAAACGACCTGATTCCAAATCAGCGTATAAAGCTTAAACTGGTCAGGGGTCAGGTATTTTTCAATGTTTTTCGGGCGCCTTGAGACTCTGGTGGGACGAATCGCCTCATGCGCTTCTTGCGCTCTTTTTTTTGATTTATAAAAATTGGGCTTCGAGGGCAAATAGGCCTTGCCGTAATCTTTTTCTATCAACTGCCTTGTTTCTTTAAGCGCCGTTTCAGAAATCCTCACCGAATCCGTGCGCATATAGGTGATCAACCCGACGCTGCCTTCCGGGCCGATGTCCACGCCCTCGTATAGACTTTGAGCGACCCGCATCGTCTTGGACGCGGGGAAATGCAGCACGTTGTATGCAGCCTGCTGAAGCTTGCTCGTGGTATACGGCGGATAGGGGTTACGTTTCTTTTTCTGTTGCTTGACTTCTTTGACGACAAAATCGCTTGTTTTGATTCTCGCAAGGATGCGTTGCGCTATTTTTTCATTTTTGATCTCGGCTTTCACTTCTTCGATCTTCTCAAGTTTAGCGACGAAGGGCGTTTGATCGCCCTTTTTCTTTTTAAGCTCGGCCTCAATCGTCCAATATTCCTCGGGGATAAAGGCCTTGATTTCCCTTTCCCTGTCAACGATGAGGCGCAGCGCGACTGATTGAACGCGCCCCGCCGATAATCCCCGCCCTACCTTTTGCCACAAAAGCGGGCTCAAAGAATATCCCACAAGCCGGTCCAACACGCGCCTGGCCTGCTGCGCGCCGACGAGGTTCATGTCAATCTCGCCGGGATGCCTGAAAGCCTCCTTCACCGCTTCTTCCGTGATCTCGTTAAAAACAACACGGGCGACTTTTTTGCCGTTCCCCAGTTCATTCTTAAGGTGCCAGCTGATCGCCTCGCCCTCGCGGTCAGGGTCGCAAGCGAGATAGATCACCTTTTTGCTTTTGGCCTTCTTTTTAAGATCAGAGAGGGTCTTCTTCTTGTCCTTGGCGACGATGTACTGAGGTTCAAAATTATTTTCGATGTCGATGCCCATCTTGCTTCTGGGCAGATCAATGACATGCCCCATGGACGCCGCTATTTCAAAATCATTCCCAAGATACTTGTGAATCGTCTTGCATTTTGCCGGAGATTCGACGATGACCAGGCATTGGGCGGGGGCGCCACGGTCATGCGACGTGGCCCCGCCGGATGGCGGGGCGCCTCCGCCGACAAAATGCACGATCTCCACCTCGTCGCCGTCCTTGAGCGTGACATGATCGAACCTGTCCTTCGGAACGATTTCCACGTTCAGCTCGATCACGACCTTTTCTTTTTGAACGCCGAGCTTCGATAAGAGCTCGGAGAGCGTCAACGCGCCTTCGAAGCGCTTCTTCTCGCCATTTAACTGGATCGTGATCCTATTAGCAGTATCAGGCATGGGTTTTCACGTAATGTTTTCCGGGCAATTGTTTAAGAAATCCTTTTATTTCCAAAAGCGATA
>CAYJXB010000055.1:0-8608 GCA_964374005.1 uncultured Planctomycetia bacterium | reverse complement strand
CCATGGAGTGCATCGGACCGAAGTTCTATGCGCGCGCTGCGGCGCCCATTTGGGGCATGTGTTCGACGACGGCCCGCCGCCCACCGGCAAACGTCATTGCATCAACGCGGTCGCGCTTAAATTGGCGAAAGACTTGAGCCCAACGACACAGGCCGCCACAAAAGGCCAATACGGAAAAGCCACTTTCGCCGGCGGATGTTTTTGGGGAATGGAAAAATATTTTGCCGAGATTGACGGCGTGGTTTCTACTCGGGTCGGCTACACGGGCGGCACAGTGAAAGATCCGAGCTACGAGCGGGTATGCACGGGGACCACGGGGCACGCGGAGGCTCTTGAGATCACTTACGATCCTTCGCGCGTGAGTTATGAGGAACTTTTGGAATTCTTTTTTATGCACCACGATCCGACGGCTTTGAACCGCCAAGGCCCTGATATCGGCTCCCAGTATCGCTCAGCGATCTTTTATCACACGCCGGAAGAGGAAAAAGCGGCCCAAGAGGTAAAGGAACTCCTCGACCGTTCGGGTGTTTTTAAAAAGCCGATCGTTACGGAGATTAAACCCGCCAGTGAATTTTACAGCGCCGAGGAGTATCATCAGAAATACCTTAAAAAAAATCCATTCGGTTACTGTTCGATCCATCTTCAATCGAAGCGTGTCAGTGAGGTCTTAAGGACCTTACGCAAAGGTCAGTAGATGCCGCCGGTTCTCGCCAAGTCCAATCCATTTGCTCCCCGAAAGTACGGCGAACTTCATGAGGTAGCCCGAGGGGTTTATATTCTAAGGAACATCACCAATTCTTCGTTCGTTATCGGCGCGCGTTCCGTGGCGGTGATTGACACCCAAGTGAACCGTCCTTCCGCCGAGCAGCTTTTAAAATTAGTTCGTTCCGTGACCGATAAACCGATCGAATACGTGATCAATACGCATTATCATTGGGACCACACCAACGGCAATCAATTATTTAAAAACGAAGGCGCGACGATCATTTCTTCCCGGCTGACAAAGGAATTTATGGTCAATCGCCAGGACCGCCAAAAGGAATTCCTGGCCGGCCGCGGTTTTGAACTGGGTCATGACCCGCTATTGCCTGATGTCACTTTCGAAAAAGAGTATTCGATGGACCTGGGGGATCAGCCGTTAGAACTTTTCTTTGCAGGCCGCGCGGAAACGGATGACGCGACCGCCGTTCATGTGTTGCGGGAAAACATTATCATGAGCGGCGATACCGTGATGACGGGGAGCTTTCCTATATTCGGCCAGCCCGTCTGGGACGAAGGCCTGCAGGACCGGCAGTGGATCGACGCGATCAGGTACCTCGCGGCGTTTAATCCGGCGCATATTATTCCCGGGCACGGGCCGTTGGCACACGAAAAGGAACTTGAGCTACTGCTTAAGATTGAGGAATATTTTCTGACTGAGGTCAAAACGCTCGTGGACAAAGGGGATGACATCGAGCGCACGCTCGCGGAGCTTGAACCGCGACTGCCTGCGTGGATCACTCAAATGCCGATTGTTTGGGGGACGCCGCGCTACGCGATATTAAGGGTTTTTAGAGCGCTGACCAAAAAAGCGCAGGATCGGGAAACCGGTTGGCAGCATTTCAAACCTTCCGCGATACCCAAAACCGTGGACACAGCGGTCGGAAGAACAACGGTCGCCAAAGAGGCTCCCCGAGATTTCTTGCAGATGGCATCCGAAGCCAAAGAGGGGGGAGACGCGGCTCTTCGGTTGGGGATTCTTGAAAAGGCGGGCAAGCTCTTTTCGGATTCACCGGAAATTTTGACTGCCTACGCCGAGGCGTTGGTTGAGGAATCAAGATCAGAGGCCTCCGTGCTTGAGAAAGGGGATTTTTTTCAAGCGGCTCGTCAGTGTTGGGACAAAGTATTGGCCGATTATCCCGGTCATGCGGGGGCACTTCTCGGGAAAGGGCGATATCTGACGATGATGGCTTATCGGAGCGGGGATGATCCAAAGACGGGAATGGAGCTTTTACGGAAAGTGATCGCGCTGAAGCCTGGGAGTTCGGCCGAAGCCGAAGCCGAATTTTATCTTGGCATGGGTTTTCGGCGTTTGGGTGACGAATCAAAAGCGCGTTTTCAATTTCAGAAGGCGATTCAACAAAACCCTTCTTTTATGCCGGCGCATCTGGCTAATGAGAGTTGAATAAAGAAAGTAAAAGTATTACAATTAGGCTTAGGTAAACCCTCAATCGTTAGGAGATATCATCATGTCACATGTGATTACCGAAAAATGCTTGGGAGAACAATACGCTGCGTGCGTCGCCGTTTGTCCCGTTGACTGCATCCATGCCGGAGATTATAAGGGGGAACCCTTCATGATCATTGATCCTCTGACTTGCATTGATTGCGGGTTGTGCCTGCCTGAATGCCCGGTGGGAGCGATTGTTCCGAAAATTGAACAGGACCCGGAATACACCAAGATTAACGCAGACTTGGCGCCTCAGTTTCAAACTCATCCAAAGGTGACGCCTCGCCCGGCCGCGGAGCCGCCTCGCAAACCGCACCACAAGCTCATTCGTTGATTTCCCGTTGATCTCCTTAAAAAAGTACCCGTCGGGTTTTACAATCGTAGAGATTATGATTGTGGTTTTGATCGTCGGCCTTTTGGCCACCATCGCGTCCGCGAACTATCGGCGAGCGACAGAGGATTCCAGAAGAAGCGCTTGCATCAGTAACCTCCGTCAAATTGACGCCGCAAAAAACCAATGGGCGATTGAACACTACGAGCCGGATCAAACGCTACCCACGGAGGAAGACTTGGATCCTTTCATTAGAGGGGGCATTGCGAAGGTTTATTGTCCGCTGGATTCAACCAGGACATTTGCCAATAGCTACGATATAGAGGAGCTGGGCACCAACGCAACCTGCCGCCTTGCCCCTGCTAAACATGTTGTTACTTAAACCAATTTTAAGTATTTGACAATAAAAGGGTTATTTGGTAATTTAAGCAGTTATAACTTTTTAAAACTATTTCAAAATTGCGCCTCTCCCTTAAAATCTTTATAATCTTTTTTCTGGCTTTCGCGACGGTAAGCTGCGCGATGGGTGAGAAGAAAGATTTAGAAACAATAACGGTTTGGCATTGGATGTCCGACCGTGAAGAGGCGTTTCAGTCCCTCGCCAAACGGTTTGAAAACGACGTCGGGATCAAAGTCCGGTTTGAACTTTACGCCCCTTCCGAAATTTACTCCCAGCGCATCAAGGCCTCTGCTCAGACCAACACGCTTCCCGATATCTACGGCATCCTGGGTGAGAAAAGGGACTTTGCGAGTTTTGTTAAATCAGGGTATGTCGCGGATTTGACGGAGGCGCTTGGCAGGAAAGACGGCACAGCCGTTTGGAAAGACGTTCTTTTCGAGAAAGCTCTATCGGTCAACGAGTTTCTACCGGGCAATGAGTATGGGGTGGCGCCCGGTATTTACGGCGTTCCCCTGGATGTCACCACCATTCAGATGGTTTACAATAAACGGCTCTATCGGGAGGCAGGTTTAGATCCGGAAGCGCCGCCGGAGACCTGGGATGAGTTTGTGGCGCACTGCCAAGTGTTGAAATCAAAAGGCATTCCCAGATTCGTCAGCGGCTTTGGGGAGATTTGGATGATCGATGCCCTGGCCTCCAACTTTGCGATGAATATCATGGGAGAGGAAAAAGTATTTGACACCTATGCGGGCAAAGTCCCTTACACGGATCCTGATTGGGTGAAACTCTTTTCCATTTTCAAACAAATGGCCGATGACGATATTCTGGTGCAGGGAGCCGTCACGATGGTTAATAAAACAGCCGAGCAGACTTTCGCGAATGAGCGGGCCGCCTATGCGTTTAACGGTTCCTGGTGCGTCAATGTTTATAAGGGGATGAACCCTAGGCTTGAGTATGGCGCTATGATTCCTCCAAAAATTACGAATTTGCATCCGATGAAAATATGGGGAGGGGCCGGCGGCTCGTTGGTGGTCAATAATCAATCTTACCGCCGCGCGAACGCGATCCGGTTTTTAATATGGCTGACCATGGATGAACAGCAGGCCTTTTTAGCCACGGAAACGGAAAATCTCCCGTCGAATAAAAATTCTCTGCGCCAAATCTCGCCGATCTTAGCGCAGTTTGGCGATGATATGGACAACGCCGTGCATCCCAATACCTATCCGGTTCATGAGCTTCCCGCCGTAACGGAAGCATTTGACAAAGGAATCCAGTCCATTCTGATCGGTGAGAAAACACCCCAACAGATCGCCGCGGATGTGCAAAGGATCAAAGAGAAGGAACTGAGAAAAACTAAATAAAAGATGAATCTTCAACGGATCCGAAACTTCGCTGGTAATTATATTTTCATCCTGCCCGCCTTTCTCCTCTTTTTTACTTTCAGTTTGTATCCTTATTTCAATATGTTTTATCTGTCGGTCACGAGCTGGGACGGGATCTCTGCATCCATCACTCAGGTCGGCCTTGAAAATTTTAGAGACATCTTCTCGGACAACGCCGTTTTCTGGCTTTCGATGAAGAACGCGGGAGTGATCACAGCGTTGGCGCTGACGGCTCAAAATTTTTTGGCGCTGGGCTTGGCGCTTCTTTGCGACCGAGACATCAAAGGGGGGAACGTTTACCGCGTGATTTTTTATCTTCCTCCGGTGTTATCTGGGATCGTCGTGGCGCTCATTTGGAACTGGATCTACGACGGCCATTACGGGCTCTTGAACCATTTTTTGGAGATCATCGGTTTGGGCGATTTGTCCCGCGCCTGGTTATCGGATAGAAAGACGGCTTTATTCTCCGTCGCGGTCATTCATATGTGGAAAGGATTTGGATGGGGTTTTGTGATTTTACTGGCGGGGCTTCAGAGCATTCCCAGGGAGCTGTATGAGGCCGCACGGGTGGACGGAGCCAGTGGTTGGATTGTTTTTAAGAATATCACGGCGCCTCTCATGATCCCGGTGTTTATCTTGGTATCGATTCTGACGATCCTGGGAACGATGCAGATATTTGATATCATTTATGCCACGACGGGCGGAGGGCCCGGGTACCATACGGAGGTCCCCATCACGCGGATTTATGCGATGATGATCGGCTCTTCGAAATTTGGCTACGCTTGCGCGATGGGCGTGGTTTTTGGCGCCGTGCTTTTGGTCATTTCGATGATCCAGATTCGCGTCTCAAAAATGATGAGGCAGATCTAATGGTGGAAATGAATTATGATAGAATGAAACGCCTGACGCTTAGTTTCTTTATTCATATCTTTTTGATTCTCGTATCGCTCTCGTGCCTTTTCCCGCTCTGGTGGGCCTTTGCTTCCAGTCTCAAGACCCAGGAGACTGTCTTTAATGATTTAAGCCTTTTTCCTAAAAACCCGCATTGGGAGAACTATTTTTACGCGTGGACCAAGGCGGACTTTGGCCTTTATTTCCTGAACAGCCTTTTTTATACCGTCGTGGTCGTCGTGGGGGTCATTCTTTTTTCATCCATGGCCGCCTACGCCTTTTCACGGCTTCAATTCCGCGGTAAAAGTGTGCTGTTTCTTGTGATCATCTCCACCATGATGATCCCTATTCCCGGTTCTTTTATCGCGCTCTATGCGCTGTTGACGAAACTCCGGCTGGTCGATACGCAGCTGGGTTATATTTTGCCTCAGATCAACGGCGGCTTAGCGCTGGGCATTTTCCTCTTGAAAACCTTTTTTGACGATTTACCGAAAGAACTGGAAGATTCCGCCCGCATTGATGGATGCGGCCGTTTCCGGGTCTACTGGCATATCGCGCTGCCATTGGCGCGTCCGGCGATCGCCGTTCTGGCCATCTTCAACATCCTGGCCGTTTGGAACGAGTTCTTTCTTTCGAATCTAATTTTGTCCGACAAGAAACTGATGCCTTTGCAGCGCGGGCTCATGGTTTTTCAAGGGGCGCATATCACTCAGTACCCGCTTCTGATGGCCGGCATTGTGATCACGATTTTGCCAGTTTTAGTGACGTATCTTTTACTTCAGAAACATATCATTAAAGGCATCACCGCGGGTGCCGTCAAAGGATAGATTGATGACAGAAAACAGAAAACAGAAATCAGAAGTCAGAAAGATCTTTTTGTTCTCTGTCCTCTGCCTTCTGTCCTCTGTCCTTTGTCCTTTGTCGTTCGCGCTTGGCTCTGATCACCAGGGAACCGAAATCATGAACTCGCACGGCGAGCAGATGGAGCTGGATTTTAAGCTGTATGATCCTGGCACCGAGCCCATCGTGGATTATGAAAAGTACGGCCGCTTCCAAGGCGTAGGCACCGATCAATACCAGTACAAGATCACGAATAGGAGGGGGTTGGCGGCAGCGACCGGCGAGGGAATTTATCCGAACAACTCCGTTTATAAAGATCCCGCGTATCGCGTGCTCGTGACCAAGGGAAAACTGTCCGGAAGCCAATGGGACTATGTGAATATTGATGAGCAGCAGCTGGCGTTTTACAAATGGGCGACGGCTCATGACACGCCGGCGGTTCAACAATTTTACACCGCGGTTGCTTTAGAAAAACTGGGCGACATCCCACAGGCCATCAAGGCCTATTATGCGGTCGTCGTTCAGTTTCCGAAACAAGTGGGTTGGACCATTTGGCACACGCCGCTCTATATGAGCCGGATCGCGATAGACCGCGTGGAGTATTTGACACGGAAAAATCCGGAGCTTGGGATGAAATTAGTGGGCGCCAAGGTCTCGGTCGAAAACGGGTATGATTTCGATATTTCAAATGACCGCTTTGTGGTGAATCCGGGAAAACTGGTCAAAGTCAGCCCGAATGAGTTGAAACCCAAGCGGGCGGATGTTTCCAAGCTCTCGATTATCAAAACCATTGGGGCCGGTTCCGTTCAGCTTGTTCAATTTGAGAATCATCATTGGCAGATGCGCGTCGACGGGAAGCCGTTTATGATCCAAGCGGTCGCCTACACGCCTACGCCGGTCGGGAAAACACCGGATCAAGGTTATAATTTAGAATCATGGATGACGTCAGACTTGAACCAAAACGGGAAAATAGACGGGCCCTATGATTCATGGGTGGATACGAATAAAAATAATAAACAGGACAAGGACGAGCCGGTCGTCGGGGATTTTCAGCTCATGAAGGAGATGGGCGTCAACACGATACGCCTTTATCATCATTCGATGAATAAGGAACTTTTAAGGCAGCTTTACAAAGATTATGGCATCCGTGTCGTGATGGGGGATCTTTTAGGGATGTACGCGGCCGGCTCCGGAGCCGAGTGGTATCAAGGGACGGATTACACGGACCCGCAGCAAAAAGAAAAGATGAAGGAAAGTGTCCGTCAAATGGTCATGGAATACAAAGACGAACCATACATTTTAATGTGGATGTTGGGCAACGAGTCCAATTATGGAGAAGTAGGGGACCCGGACCCGAAATCAGGCAAGGTTGGGTTTGGCAGCAATGCTAAAAAACAGCCAGACGCGCATTATGCGTTTGTGAATGAGGTGGCGGGCATGATCCGCTCCATGGATCCCTCGCATCCTGTCGGGTATTCCAACGGAGAGGTTGTTACCATCGATATTTTAAGCAAGCACAGCGGCAATATTGATGTCTTCGGAGCCAATGTTTACCGTGGTTCTCAAGGGTTCGGCCGGAGTTTTTGGGAAGATGCCAGAGATCATCTGGATAAACCGGTATTGATCACGGAATACGGATGTCCCGCCTACTATGTGGGAAAAGACTTTTCCTTCACCGAAGACAAGCAAGCGGAGTATCATCAGGGCAATTGGGAGGATATTTTAGATAACAGCGCCGGTGCCGGAGCGGGGAACGCCATTGGAGGGTCGGTGTTTGAATTTGTGGATGAGTGGTGGAAAGCAGGTCCTCCCCCTCAATTCAACCCTTCCGCTCAGGAGACCGTCGGCCAGTTTCGAGCCAATTTCCCCGACGGTTGGATGCATGAGGAGTGGTTAGGGGTTACGAGCCAAGGGGATGGCAGTCATTCTCCTTACATGCGGCAGCTCCGAAAGTCGTATGCGTATTACAAAAAAGTCTGGAATGGGAGTAAGTAGTCACCCCACCACCTCTTTTGTTCCGCCAATTGGTTTTTGCATCCATGGCGGAAAAATTCGCCGAAGGTGAATTTGGCAATCTCCGAGATTGAAAAAGAGGTGGTGGGGTCATAACTTATTTATCTTAAACAACTTATGGTTTTTATGATAGACTATATAAACGTTTAATCGTTACAAAGGAGAAAGATGATTACTCAGATTGTCAGCCAAAGGCGGATCCGCCTTGAGGCGGAAAGAACGGATTACACAGATTATAAGAGGGTTAATCTGCGTAATCATTTTCAAATCGGTGTAATCGTTTTTATTTAGGAGGCCGCTTGTGCGAAAGAAAATAGAAGGGCATTTTTTTGTCGTATTTTTGGCTCTTGCGATAGTCCTCTCGGGTTGCGCAAAATCCGAAGATCAGAAGGAAAGCTCGGAAAGTGGAGCTTCTCAAGAATCGGGAGTTTCCAGAGCGAATGTCGGGTCCAAGACCTCCGAGAGCGGGTCGTTCAAAATATTCAAAGTCTACACGGATGGGAGTTCTCCCGACAACCACTACATCCCTTCAGGATGGATGG
>CAYJXB010000054.1:0-8817 GCA_964374005.1 uncultured Planctomycetia bacterium | reverse complement strand
ACCTATTTTAACTTCGAGATTCATGCGTTATACCAAACTGGTTAGGTTGTTCGGCACCCAAATCTAATCCCAAATAATATCCTTTGCCTGAAAAACGGGTCCTTCCGTACAGGCTATTGCAAAACGGTAATTCTTTGGATCCTTCGTCGCGGCTGGGCCGCCTCTCCTCAGGATGAATTCGCTCTGTCGACTTGACGTCGCTTTCGCTCCGCAAGTCGCGAGCTCATTCACTTTAATCGCGCATCCGATGCAGGCGCCGAAACCGCACGCCATCGGGACTTCCACCGACACTTCGCAAGGCACTTCGTACTTTTGAGAAACGAGTGATACTGCTTTCAACATTGGTGTTGGACCACAAGCGTAAACGAGGGGTGATGGGCGATGGGCGATGGGCGATAACAAAAAATCTTCCAGAATGTTTGTGACAAAACCTTTATACCCTTTAGACCCGTCGTCTGTCGCAGCTTCCAGTCGAACACCAAGTTTCTCAAAATCTTTCTCGCAGAGCAAAAACGATTTATGACGCGCACCCAAGAAGACACGGATATTCTTAGATGAAATTAATTTTCTTTTTATAACTTGTTGAGCCAAGTGATACAGAGGAGGGATCCCAACCCCGCCTCCAACAAGTACGATATTTGTCTCCCCTCTCCTCTCATCCATCGTCTTTCGGCCCAATGTAAACCCATTTCCCAACGGCGCGAGCACCCACAAAAAATCGCCCTTCTTCTTTTGGGCCAAGGAGGCGGTGCCTTTCCCAACGACATGATAGAGAATCGAAAAATTGTTTTGCGTCGCGGTCAAAAAACTGAAAGGCCTCGGCAGTAAGGGATCGTTGGATTCCTCACATAACACTTGAGCAAATTGTCCGGGCCGAGCGCTTTTGGAAATCGCTCTTGAGGCGCAAGTCAAAACATAATGCCCGGGTGCCACCTTTTTATTTTCTAAAACAACGCACTTCTCTCGATACATAACCTCAAGTAGTCAGTAGAATTGTATGCTGTCTACTTCCCCTGTTTAATTTTTTATGGTAATTCTGGAGCGAGCACACGGCCAGCTCTTTTTGCTTCATCGCTTCGATGCCCCGCAAAGAAGCGAAAGCGCCCTCCATCGTCGTAATACAGGGAATGCCTTTCGAGACGGCGAGCGCACGTATCATCACCTCGTCGTGCCTTGGCTTTTCGCCGCTGGGCGTGTTGATCACGAGATCTATTTTATTGGCGCCGATCCAATCCGTCACATTGGGATGCCCTTCGCTTATTTTTTTAAGCGGCTTGGCGCTGATCCCCTTGGTACGGATGACCTGCGCGGTCCCTTTGGTGGCGACGAGCTTAAAACCGAGTTTATCCAGATGCCTCGCAATCTCAACCACCGCGGGTTTTTCCTTGTCCTTGACGCTCAAAAAAACCGTCCCATGGACCGGCAAGGTGGAACTGGCCGCGATTTGTGCCTTCGCAAACGCCTCTCCAAACCCTCGAGCGATGCCCATAACCTCACCGGTCGATTTCATTTCAGGGCCCAAAAGAATATCCACGCCTCTAAAACGAACGAACGGAAGCACGACCTCTTTCACCGACTGATAGGGCGGAACAATTTCTTTAGTGAACCCAAGATCTTTTAGTTTAATCCCACCCGCCACCCCACCACTTGTTTCTTTCGATTGCGAAGCAATCGGTCCGCCTTTAGCGGACGATACAAGTGGTGGGGCCATGACTTTCGCCGCGAGTTTCGCCAGCGGCACGCCGATCGCCTTGGAGACAAAAGGAATAGTTCGGGAAGCGCGGGGATTTACCTCCAACACATACACCACATCGTCTTTCACCGCAAACTGCACATTCATGAGCCCGATGACGCCGAGCTCGCGCGCAAGCTGAGTGGTTTGCCGCTTTATCTCCTCGATCACTTCTTCGCCGAGATCATGCGGCGGCAGGCAACAAGCGCTGTCGCCCGAGTGAATCCCGGCCTGCTCGATATGTTCCATGACGCCTCCCACCACAAACGTTTCCCCGTCCGAGATCATGTCCACATCCACTTCTTTGGCGCCCTCTAAAAATTGATCGACTAAAATCGGCCGGTCAGGCGAGACATCCACGGATCGCTTCATGTAATGTTGAAGTGACGGCTCGTCATACACGATTTCCATCGCGCGGCCGCCCAAAACATAAGAAGGCCTTACCAGCACCGGGTAACCGATCCGGCGCGCTTCTTTCTTTGCCTCCTCAAAGGTGACCGCCGTGCCGTTCTCCGGCTGCTTAAGCCCCAGCTTATCCAGAACTTCCTTGAATTTTTTTCTATCCTCGGCGCGGTCAATCGCGTCGGGGTTGGTGCCAATGATCGGAACCCCCGCTTTTTTAAGCGACAGGGCTAGATTCAACGGCGTCTGGCCGCCGAATTGCACGATGACACCCTTCGGTTTTTCCTTCTCCACGATATTCATGACATCCTCGAACGTCACCGGCTCGAAATATAGCCGGTCCGAGGTGTCATAATCCGTCGAAACCGTCTCAGGGTTGCAATTGACCATGATCGTCTCAAAACCGATTTCTTTCAGCGCGAAAGACGCATGGCAACAGCAATAATCAAACTCGATCCCCTGGCCGATGCGGTTCGGGCCGCCTCCTAAAATCATGATTTTCGGCCTCGAGGTGACGGTCACCTCATCCTCCTCCTCATAGGTTGAGTAATAATAAGGTGTGAATGCCTCGAATTCGGCGGCGCAGGTATCCACCAATTTGTAAGCGGGAAGAATCCCTAGCTTTTTCCTCAAGATTCTGAACTCGACCTCGTTTTTCGAGAAAATCTCCGCCAGCTGAATATCCGAAAAACCCAACTGTTTAGCCTGGCGCAATAGATTTCGCAACAAGTCATCCTGAGCGTAGTCGAAGGGCTCAGAATGACGTTTTGAGAATCTTTTCAGCTCTCTTTCAAATTCAACGATCTCGGATAAATTTTCAAGAAACCAACGGTCAATGAATGTGATTTCGTTGATCTTTTCGATGGACATCCCCTCTTCGAGCGCTCGCTTGAGATAAAAAATCCTCTCGGCGTTCGGGCGTTTTAAATGTTCGAGCAGATTGCCGGTCGCGCGCTTGGATTCGAAACCGGCTGTTTTGATCTCGAGACCTCTTAAACCTTTTTGAAACGCCTCTTTGAACGTACGGCCGATCGCCATTACTTCGCCCACCGACTTCATCTGCGTCGTGAGCGTCGTGTCCGCTTCGGGAAACTTCTCAAACGCGAAGCGGGGGATTTTGACGACGCAATAGTCAATCGTCGGCTCAAAACTCGCCGGGGTTTTTTGCGTGATGTCATTGGGGATTTCATCCAGTGTATATCCGACCGCGAGCTTCGCCGCGATTTTCGCGATTGGGAATCCGGTCGCCTTGGAGGCCAGTGCCGAGGAACGGGACACTCTCGGGTTCATCTCGATCATGACCATGCGGCCGTTTTTCGGATTGAGCGCGAATTGGATATTCGACCCGCCTGTCTCAACGCCTATCTCGCGGATACACGCGATCGCGGCGTCTCTCATTTTCTGGTATTCTCTGTCCGTCAATGTCTGAACCGGCGCCACCGTGATCGAGTCGCCCGTATGAATGCCCATCGGATCAAAATTCTCGATGGAGCAAATAATCACCACATTGTCTTTCCAATCGCGCATGACCTCGAGCTCAAATTCTTTCCAGCCGGCAATCGACTCCTCGATCAATATTTCCTGCGTCATTGAAAGCTGTATCCCGTGCGAAGCGATTTTTTTAAACTCCTCCATCGTTGTGGCGATCCCGCCGCCGGTGCCGCCGAGCGTGAAGCTCGGGCGTATCACGACCGGCAATTTGATCTTCTTTAAAACGCTTATGGCTTGTTCTACCGAATGGGCCATCCCTGATTTTGGAAGATCAAGCCCTATTTTCTGCATGGCTTTCTTGAAATACTCCCTATTCTCCGCCTTTTTGATCGCCTTAAGATCCACGCCGATCATCTGCACTTTATATTTTTTAAAAATACCCGCTTCGGCCGCTTTCACGGCGGTATTTAACCCTGTCTGCCCGCCCAAGGTTGGCAATACAGCATCGGGTCGCTCAAGTTTGATAATTTTTTCTAGGAAATCCGTCGTGATTGGTTCGATGTAAGTGTTGTGGGCCGTTTTCGGGTCTGTCATGATCGTCGCCGGGTTGGAGTTGATCAGCACGACCTCATAACCCTCTTCGCGCAGCGCCTTGCAGGCCTGGGTGCCCGAATAATCAAATTCGCAAGCCTGGCCGATAATGATTGGGCCCGAGCCGATGATCAGAATTTTTTTAATGTCGGTACGTTTAGGCAAACTTTAATCCTTAAACTTCTTCATCATTCCAATAAACTTATCAAAGTGATAAGCGGCATCATGCGGCCCAGGCGCGGCTTCGGGATGGTACTGCACCGAAAATATGGGAAGCTTCTTATGTTCCATGCCCTCGCAGGTGCGGTCGTTTAAATTAATGTGAGTCAGCACGATTTTTTTATCATGGATCGAATCCATATCCACCGCGAAACCGTGGTTCTGCGCCGTGATCGCGACACTTTTGGTCCGTAAGTCTATCACCGGCTGGTTGCCGCCATGATGGCCGAATTTCAGCTTGAATGTCCTGCCCCCGAATGCCTGCCCCAGGATCTGGTGCCCGAGACATATCCCAAAAATCGGAAGCTCATCCAACAGGCTCTTCGCGGTGTCGACGATATAAGGAAGCGCTTCAGGATCGCCGGGGCCGTTCGAGAGAAAAAGGCCGTGTGGCTTGAAAGCAAGGATCTCTTCTTTTCTCGCGGTGGCCGGCACAACCCGAATCCGGCAGTTTCGTAGGGCCAGGTTTCTTAAAATATTGTGCTTAATCCCAGAATCAATTGCGACAACGCGGTATTTACCAGTCTTATTCCAGTCATAGGATTTTTTACACATCACCTCTTTAATCAGATCTCTTCCCAGGAGCTCCGGAGAGTCGAGCGCTTTTTTCACGAGACTTTTTTCATCCAAGTCCCGGGTAGAAATAACCCCTTTCTTGGCGCCCTCTTCCCTTAAATGTTTCGTTAAAGCGCGGGTGTCTATTCCCTCAATGCCGACGATTCGGTTTCTTTTCAAATAGGAGCCCAAATCCTCCGCGGCGCGCCAGTTGGAATAAATGCGGCTTGCTTCCTTCACGATAAACCCCTCCACAAACGGCCGCGTGGATTCGGCGTCTTCCAAGTTCACGCCGTAATTGCCGATCAAAGGGTAGGTCATGCAAACCAGCTGGCCTTTATAGGAAGGGTCTGTCAGAATTTCCTGATAACCGGTCATGCTGGTATTGAAAACCACTTCTCCGACCGCTTCCCCTTCGGCCCCGAAAGAAAAACCCCGGAAGATCCGCCCGTCCTCCAGCGCTAATATGGCTTCTTTTTTTTTCATAAAACTTTAGTGGAATGACAAAATTCAAATGACAAAACACCTCCAACCGTTTTATTAATTGAGCCTTGGGTCATTTGGGTTTCATTTGTCATTTGTACTTTGACCTTTGTCATTCATAATTTTTCCACCTTCTAAGACATGCCTTCCTTCCACAAAAACATCCGTCGCGCGGCCCTTCATTTTCCAACCGAGAAACGGGGAGTTTTTGGATTTGGACTCAAACTTTTCCTTGTCCACTACCCATTCGGCGGACGGATCAATGATCGTGACATCCGCGGTGGTGTTTTCCGACAAATGCCCCCGGTCTATTTTCAACACTTGAGCCGGCGCGAGCGACATTTTTCTCACAAGCTCCGACATTGATAATGTTTTCTCTTCCACGAGTTTCAAAGAAAGCGCCAGAGACGTCTCAAGGCCGATAATCCCAAACGGCGCTTTGTCAAACTCCGCGTCCTTTTCATTCTCCGCGTGAGGCGCGTGATCCGTGGAAATCGCATCAAGCGTTCCATCTTTCAGCGATTTTTTGATCGCCTCAACGTCGTCCTTCGTACGAAGCGGCGGGTTCATCTTCGCGTTCGTATTGTAATGCAGGACTTCTTCGTCCGTTAGATGAAAATAATGCGGGCAGGTCTCCGCGGTTACGCGCGACCCTTGAGCCTTGGCCTGCCGAATCAAATCAAGCGATTTCTTGGACGAAATATGGCAAAAATGGAGCCGGCCGCCTGTCATGTCCGCAAGCTGAATGTCGCGAGCCACTTGCGCACTCTCCGACTCCACCGGAATACCGGGAAGCCCCAGGCGTGTCGAAACAAAACCCTCGTTCATACAACCACCGCAAAAAAGCGCCTCATCCTGACAATGCGCCATGATCACCAGATCAAATTTTTTGGCATACTGAAGTGCGCGTCTCAAGATGTTTGAATCCGTGATCGGGTGTCCGTCATCAGAGAGCGCTATGGCGCCGCCTTTTTTTAATTCTCCGAATTCGGTCAATTCCTTCCCCTCCTGCTTTAAGGTCACTGCCCCCACCGGCCAGATGCGGATAAGAGACAGGCGCTTGGCTTCACCGAGCAAGAATTCCATATCCGAGCGCCGGTCGGACACAGGATATGTGTTGGGCATCGGGCAGACGCCCGTAAAACCGCCTTTCAGCGCTGCCTTTAAGCCCGTTTCTATCGTTTCTTTGTATTCAAAACCCGGCTGTCTCAGATGCACATGAATATCAATCAGGCCCGGCGAGACGATCTTGCCTTTCGCGTCGATTTCTTTATCGGCCTTCTCGGAGATTTTCTTTGCGACCTTTTTGATCCGGTCTTTTTCGATCAAAATATCCATGACCTCATCCATTTTGTTTTTTGGATCGACCACATGGCCGTTTTTGACTAAAGTCCTCATCGTTTCACCCCGTTAGAGACAGGAAGCGTTTCATTCTATTCTTCAAATAGCGCTTTCCCATTCCAGACTTGAGATATTTTTCTCTTGCGGTAGCATCTTGTTGATTCAAACATGCTTCATAATAAATCAATTCAAATGGTCCTCGACCTTTCGTTGATGCTATCTCATTTTGATTATGTAGAATGAAACGCTTCCGCAAATTCGATGTATAACCTGTATACAAACGTTGGTCTTTTTTGCTACGAAGAACGTATACGTAATACATAATTATTTGTCTCTAACGGGGTCAACCATAGTCGTATGAAATAACACTGCCATTCTTACGGCAACACCGTTTGTCACCTGATCCAGAATCACCGATTGCGGCCCGTCCGCGACCTCGGCCGCGAGTTCCACACCGCGATTGATCGGCCCCGGGTGCATGATGATCACGTCTTTTTTGGCTTTGAGCATCCGCTCTTTTGAAATCCCGTACTCCGCCGCATATTCTCGGATCGAGGGAAAGAAGGTCCCTGTTTGCCGTTCCAGTTGAATCCTTAAAATATTCAAAACATCCTGGCCTTGGATGGCCTCATCCAGGTCATAATTGACTTCCACTCCCAGTTCCTCGATTTTTGTAGGAATAAGCGTCGGCGGGCCGCAGAGAGTGATTTTGGCGCCAAGTTTCTTAAGACCCCAGATATTGGATCTTGCCACACGCGAATGAAGGATGTCCCCCACAAGACAGACCTTGATTCCCTCCAGCGTTTTTTTCTTTTCAAGAATCGTGAAAATATCCAGAAGCCCTTGAGTCGGATGCTCATGGATACCGTCCCCGGCGTTCACGACTCCCGCCTTGATCGAACGCGCCAGATATTCCGCGGACCCCGAAGAAGAGTGTCTCATGACGATCGTATCCACATGCATCGCCTCAATATTTTTGGCCGTGTCCCTTAAACTTTCGCCCTTCGAGGTGCTCGATTCTTGCGAAGAGAAATTGATAATGTCCGCCGAGAGACGCTTTGCGGCCAGCTCGAAGCTCGTCCGCGTACGGGTGGAGGATTCAAAGAAAAGATTCGCGATGGTTTTGCCGCGCAGCGCCGGCACTTTTTTTACGTCGCGCGTAGATACTTCCTTGAATGACTCGGCCGTCTGAAGAATAAGCACGATTTCTTCTTTTGAGAGCTCTTCCAGGGACAAAAGGTCCTTTTTTGTCCAGCGGAATTCCTTTTTAGTCTGCATCGGTGACAATCACCTCGTCTTTGGAATCTTTTTCTAAAAACTTCACTTGGACGTTCTCTTTTTCGCTGGTCGGGATATTTTTTCCCACAAAATCGGCGCGGATCGGAAGCTCCCGGTGGCCGCGGTCAATCAGCACCGCAAGCTCGATTCTTTTGGGGCGGCCAAAATCGATGAGCGCGTCCAGCGCCGAGCGGATCGTGCGGCCGGTATACAGGACGTCGTCCACGAGCACAACGATCTTATTATCCAAATCAAAACTGATCTCGGTCTTACGGATGATCGGCTGTTCGGAGACCTTGGTTAGGTCATCGCGGTAGAGATTGATATCCAGGGTCCCTAGGGGGCAGGTGGATTTTGAGAGGGATTCGATGGCCTTCTGCAATCTTGCGGCAAGGATCACGCCCCGCGTTTGGATGCCGACAAGCGCCAGGTCTTCGGTCCCTTTATTCTTTTCCAGGATTTCATGCGCCATTCTCGCGATTGAGCGTTCGATGGACTGGGAATCCAGAACCAGTTTATCCATGGACATAAAAATACCCACTCTCTTTTCGAAGAAGTGGGTTTAAATTGTGTGTAGTACTCATCTGGCTCCCCTTACAGGCCTCTCAAGGACCCGTTTAAAAGGCTAAGCCCCGACAGGGGCGCAGTCCTGAGCCTGTCGAAGGATCAGAACTAAACTCGGGAGAGTATACTCTGGAGGGGACTTCTTGTCAATAGACCATCCAAAAGATGTACAGCCAAAATAGAAATGTCCTAGTTCCACCAAATTAGAAATGTCCTAATTT
>CAYJXB010000053.1:5293-9340 GCA_964374005.1 uncultured Planctomycetia bacterium | reverse complement strand
TCGGGCGACGAGAGGGACGCAAAGGCGCGGCGAGAGCTTCTTGAAAAAGTGAGGGAGGAGCTGGATAAACTTTTATTGGACTACGCGGTTGGGGACATATTTACGACCGATGAATTGGCACAATCGCTGGCCAAACAGGATGATTTGAAAAATTTGAATCAAGAGACACTGAAAGGCATGATTAACGAAGTTATGAAATCCAAAGACCAGGAGTTCAGTGTACAGGACGAAGAGTCTTTCACCGATAAAACTTATCGCAGGAAATCTAAAGGAAATCCATTCGGGAACAAGGAAACGGAGAATTTTTATAGAACCGCTTGGCGCAAACTTCCTCTATCGGACCCTGACGGTCAGCGCAACCCTGCTTGGCCTATGATCGAAGCGATAAAAGGATCCCATAATTCAGTCATTGGAACGGCCCGGATTTATCAAGGCCAGGTCATTTATGCCTGGGTTCAGACCATTCGGAACAAACAAGAAGGTGATTGGGAACTTAAAACGCTAAAGCTCATACGGCAAAACGAAAACGGAACCATTGATGTGGAATATCGTCCTGGTCTTAATCCGGGAGATCAGGTTAATTTAGATTTTGTTGTCTTTGACTGGGATAAGGTGAGGACATTATTTGAAAACGGCGGAACGGAAAAAGCATTGGTGGCTCTGAGTGAAGAAATCCGGAATGCTTGGCAATACTCGGATAAAGCCCTTGGATATTTGTCAGAGGTTGTAGTCCCGCATGGCCCAGTCTATTGGGCGCAGGGGCTGAATAACCACAGGATTTTGACAGTGAAAGCCGAAGAACCGCCTGCCGGCGAGGCAGGGGCTGGCGCGCGGCTCGTCACACAGAAGCCGAGCCTTGCGCCCGTCAACCCTGACGAGCAAGCGCCCGGCTTCAGTTTGACGGGCGCGCGGCTCGTCACACAGAAGCCGAGCCTTGCGCCCGTCAACCCTGACGAGCAAGCGCCCGGCTTCAGTTTGACGGGCGCGCGGCTGGCGGGTCTTCCGGACGGTATTAAAAAAAATATTGATGAGAAGATACAACATCTTCTAGAGGATATCAAGGCTCTCGCTTATGAAACGAACCCTAAACGCCTTTCGGATAAGGATTATCAGTTCGTCAATGAGTCAATTGATCTCGAGGACTTTCACAAGAGACTTAAGTTTTTGGCTCATGAGTTAAAGAATGCGAAAGCAATCTTGGCGCAAGACGACTTATCCCGAACGGATTTGGATGAGGCCTATCTGAATTTGGCAAGCGCTTGGCGAGGGATTGAAAACTATAGGAAGATAGCAGAGTCTCCAAGTCTTCCCTTCAATTCTCTTAGAAATATCTTTGTTAAGGATGTCGACATGATGCAGAAAAAAATAAAATCTATCCTGCTCGAGATCATTTTTCATTATGGAAGCGGTGGCTATGATCCTTCCGGTCATTCGACCGCTTTGGTAAAGGTGCTAAAAGCCATTGATGACCTCCAAGAGGAAGTTGTCAACACAGCATCTCCTGAATCGTTTCTGCCTTTGAAAGAGTTTGAAACTTGGGAGGAGCTTAACGATTTTATTGATCAGTTTAGGGGATACGTGATCGCATGGCCCTATCGTGGTGACCCGCAAATCGCCTTTCGCAGAAAGTTAAAACTTGAAATGAGCGATATTTATAGGTCGTTTCCTAAGATAGAGAAAGCCATTAAATCTTTGTTGCCGAAGGGAAAAAATAAGGAGGTTCTGGCCGTTAGGAGAAAGCACGAGGAAGATCTGGCCGTTGTGAAAAAGTACATGGAGCCCATTAAGAAGTTTCCGGCCGATCAGATGGAATTGATAGACATCATTTTGAGGGAACTGCGTTCGACGATGGCGATTCTTGATCAGGGCTTTGAATCGCGCTATAAAACGGTGAACGACGAAATAATTTACATGATGCTGGCTAATCCACACGAATCTTACGCAAGTTCTCCGGAAAAGGGCGATGCCCCGGGGACACAGGACAGTGTTTTTGACGGTCGGATACGGAAAATGGGTGACGAAGAACATGATCCATTGCTCTTTCCGGTGCATCAATTGAACAAATTGCTAATCTATTTGGGAGGAGCCAGAGATCAGCAGGGGGGTTTAATTTATGCAGGGGTGTGGCATGAATTGTTACTTAGTAGAAAAACAGAAGGGATGGT
This sequence comes from uncultured Planctomycetia bacterium, assembly GCA_964374005.1. Lineage (GTDB taxonomy): Bacteria > Omnitrophota > Gorgyraeia > 2-02-FULL-51-18 > 2-02-FULL-51-18 > CAYJXB01. The sequence continues at coordinate 7,175 of CAYJXB010000053.1, read as the reverse complement.
ATCCTACGCCAATCGTTTGCCGGCGTTTATTGAGCGCATGAAAAAATTGAAAGAGAGAATCAAAAAAGGTGAATTTGCAGGCATTTTATCTGCTGAGGATGTTGACAAGCTAGTCAAGAACGATCGTAAAATTAAAGGTCATCTCACTCTATTAATCAGCAATTTAAGATCATTGGCGAAGAGCCATCCCTCCGGCCCCCGGCCCTACGGGCCAATAGGCCCGGAGGGCGCCCGCCTGGCGGCTATAATCCCGCCCTGGGCCATTTTTGCCTTGAAAACGCTGCAGTCCGTCGCCGTCATTTCGCTTGTCGGCGTGCCGTTCCTCGCGGTTATTTTTGGACCGCAGGCGAAGAACACACCGCTTGTAGTTTCGGCGAGCATTGTTTTGCTTGAGGCGATTCTCTTTATTAGAAGAACGCTGGACAAATATGCGGAAAAGCCCACCGACGTTTTAGTAACGGGTGATCAACTACGGCGTCCGCCACAAGGCGCGGCGGACTTCTTCTCGCCGAAAGAAACGGCTCGGGGAGCGCGGCTGGCGGATTTGTCGCGGGGTGAGAGAAAAATACGTGCGATTCAGAAGGAATGGGAAAAGGTGCGGAAAATGGCAAGGGAAAAGAGCGTTAAGCTTCACGTGACCTTCGCCAACTTCTATCATGGCGAGGGACCGGTATGGGGTTTGCCCGAGATAGGGGTGGGGTTCATCCGCGAACTTTACGGAGGAGTTACCCTCGCCAGTTTCGAATTACCTCCCCGCGCTGTGAAGAGTTTCGGCGTAGCGAACCGCAGTTCTCTCATCGGCGAAAAGAGCACGTTCTGGAGAAAGTTCCTGAGTGTTGCGAATGAAAGCCCCGATGTCAAATCCCGGTTTGGAATCGACGCATCCTCGGAACTACGATATACCATGCACCGCTACATGATGCATTTTACGGACATTGATTTTAGCGGCAAGACGAAAGAAGAGATATCGAGGATTCGTCTTGACGGTTCCAATATCCCGATCAGACAACTTGGCGGAGTCTCCGACGAAACGATCGCAGAATCTTCCTTTTTGGATGCATTAACTCCCGACAAACGGGACGAGCTTCAAAGACAAAAGATTCTCTGGTTAGATTCCCATGAAAATCCCTTGGGATCTAGATCCCTCGTTCTGTATTATCCACCTCATCCCAGTTATAAAGAAATCATTGACGGAATCAGGAGCAGGTACCACCGCGAACTAGAACGGATGGGTCTTGTTTCCGAAAAGGAGCAAACGGATTTCATTTTCCAGTATTATTTGACATTGCTTCTGGCCACTCTGAGAGATGTCACACAGGCTCAAATGATGGCTGATCATGTCTATCGCTTCCTGCGAGAGATGGATCCATCGGACGCGCCTCAGGACAGGATCGTTCGCCTCGTTCATGCCGGGGGCGCGCTGCACTATAAATCGCTTCGTGCCCGTCTCATAGAAACAGGCGTCTTTGAAGGCGAACATGATTCAGATGTGAGAATTGTCGATGTTGTCAATGATCCCCGACGAATGATCCCGGAAAGGATGAGAGGTTCTGAACTGATATCGGGCACAATCGTGGATATTCTTAATAACTCGCGAGTTGTTAATGGGGATGTCGTACTCGACGCCGGTTTTGTGATCGAACTCTTCGAACAATTTCTTGCCAAAGAGGGAGCCAAGTATGCAGTACCGATCCTCATACAGAGAGCCAGCGGTCATTTTGGCAAGGATGAGCTCCAAGAGGTAGAGGATTTACTCAAGCGAGCACATGAATTTGACCCAACAAACGCTGATGCTTTAGGCCATCTAGGCATACTTTACATACAGCAACGAAGATTCTCGGAAGCAGAGGAACGACTCAAACGGGCGCTTGAGATTGATCCC
>CAYJXB010000053.1:0-5193 GCA_964374005.1 uncultured Planctomycetia bacterium | reverse complement strand
ACGAAGATTCTCGGAAGCAGAGGAACGACTCAAACGGGCGCTTGAGATTGATCCCCAAAACGTTGCTGTCTTAGTCAGTCTAGGCATACTTTACCTAAATCAAGAAGAATACCCAGAAGCAGAGGAACGACTCAAACGGGCGCTTGAGATTGATCCCCAAAACGTTGTTGCCTTAGTCAATCTAGGCACACTTTACGTACAGCAACGAAGATTCTCGGAAGCAGAGGAACGACTCAAACGGGCGCTTGAGATTGATCCCAAAGACGCCGTCGCTTTAGGGAATCTGGGTGTGATTTATATATATCAACGAAGATACCCGGAGGCAGAAGAATCCCTCGAACTGGCGCTTGAGATCGACCCTCAAAACGTCCCTGTCTTATACAACTTAGGGGTGGCTTCTGCAAGACTGCAGAAATGGGATGAAGCCATTGGGACGCTGGAGAGAGTATATGCAATCGCCTCGCAATTTAAGAATGTCAGGAGATTGCTGCACTCCGCTTACGTGGATTCAGCGCGCATTGATCTAGCCGGTCGAAAGTGGCAATCGGCTGAAGCGAAACTGCGTAGGGCTTTAGAAGTTGGCGAGCGATCCATTGGTTTTTATCGCACGCACCAGGAGACTCGGGTCTTATTGGCAACCACGTCTTTGCATCGGGTAAGGGATATGCATCGCCTCGCGCAAATTGAAGAGGTGAGGCCCGGACTCGAAGAGGTCAAATCTATTTATCAATCAACGCTTGACCAAACTCCTCCGGCGCGTAAACAAAGCCCTGAATCCATCGAATTGCGTTTTGGGCTGGCGGAGGTCTATTGGCTCCAGGGGGAGTACGGCCGGGCCAGAGACATGATGCGGGATGTTCTGCGGGTCGAACCCGGTCATTTGACAGCCAAAAGATTTGAAAGGTTCGTGAATATAACGCGGCTATCGCGGTTCCTTCCGGGTGGCGGAGTGCTTAGTCGATGGTACTATTTTCGGATCAGTGAGGAAATACCGTTACCTGGGGAACGGGCTGCTGACACGGAAGAGGCCGCCACGGGCGCGCGGCTCGCCACAGAGTCCGGCGAGCCTGCGCCCAAGCAAGATGGGGCTCGGCTGGCGGATTATGGTTTAGCGGGATTCAATCGCGGTGAGGCGCGCGGCGAAACTCTGCAGATCTTTTTGGTTGGCCTGTACGATCTTCTTAATGAGGGATACTTCAGACTTTATTTCGGACACTTCTTCCGGCAAGTTTTCGAGGCGTTCCAGCTTTTCGTTGACCCCAGCAAGCCCCTCGCCGAAGGCACGGAATTCACTTTGCAATTCCTCGAGAATGGCTCCAAATTCGCGTTCAGGGGAAAATTCTGGACCAACGGGCGGTTTTTTAGACACGAGGCGATTCTATTAAACCTTTTCAAGAGTGTCAAGGAAATTCAAGATGGGGCTCGGCTGGCGGGGTTTGACGAAGGTGTCGATCGTATCGCAAACACGGTCAATAAATACAAGAATCAGACAGTCGTTCAGTTGGGGATGGCTCGGGATGAGTTTGAAGAATTTAAAGCCGTGATCGGAATTTTGGATGCGGCCATTCTGAAATACAGGGGATCAAAAAATCAAACGTATTTCATGAACGAAGTGAAACGTTCCCTCGACTTTTTACTACCTTATTTAAACGACTCCGACGAATCCGAATTCCCGCTTTTGCAAACACCAGTTGCGTTTGACATATTGAGTGATTCACTTGATCAGTTTATCAAGGAGTTTGGACAGGCTTCCGGGGCTTCTCCAACCGGCGCGCGGCTCTCCATCAAAGCTCCGGAGAGCCTGACGCGCCCTACGCGCACTTTGGAGGGCGCGCGGCTGGCGGAATCGAAAGCACCATTAAAATCAGTGACAACACCAACACCAGCGTTTGCGGGCCTGCCCGTGGGTATTGTTGGCGACAGTTTTGATCAGTTTAAGAACACTCGAGCTCATTTGGGCGCCAGACTGGGCGGTTTTAGTCCTCAGTTTAAGTTTGTGTTTGTTGCCAATCGAGAGGACGCCAAACAGGGATTTCTTAGAGGAAATGTTGAGACAGCCGGATTATTGATTGACGTGCAAAAGTTGGAAGGGGTAAGACTGGCAGAAGTGACCGATGCATTGATTGATCGTCTGAAACTGCATCAGACTTTACTCGCTCATGATTTTGAGGCTGAGCGCGCGGTGCTTGACTTGATTGCCTTGGATTTGAATGGCCAAGCCATCTCCGTTGAGGCGTTGAGGCAAGAGCTTATCAAGATCAGTCGTGAACTTCCATTGCCACAGGCCGCCACGCTCGTTTTCACCTCGGGCAAGATCGAGCTTGTGTCCGAAGGTCGATTCATACAACCGACGGCGAAAGCGGCCAATCCGGAGAAGATTGCCAAAGATATTCATCAGGCGTTTGAGGCCGGCTCTGATGCCGAAAAAGCGGGTTTTGCGAAGAGCGCGGCTTCGAGCGCGGTCACGTTCTTGGGATCGCCGGAGGAGAATGAACGGACATTTAGCGGACGCTTTGAAGAACTGATGAACGGTGTGAAAGCTTACCTTGACGACCGTTTGTCCGCCAAGGCGTTTGTCGATGAGGCCGGAGGCATTTACTTGGCCGTGACGGATGCGCGTGTCTATTCAAAAGACAAAGAGTCTTACAAGAAACAGATAGACAGGTTGACACGCTTGTTACAGAAACAAAATGCGGGTGTTGTGATTGTACAGACGCTCTTGGTGCCGGAAGGCGAAGAGAAGCGATATGAAGGCGAAGGATTTGAAATCCGCACTGTTTCAAAAGATGCCAAGAACTGGTCGGAGGTCCAAAAAGTCGTGGCTCATATTCAGAATGACGTTCAGGCGAGGGGGTCCATTCTCATCGCCAATGAAGGTGAGCTGCTGATTGACGAAAAGGCCGGTCAAGAAAAAGATTCCCCGTTCCTACTGGAAGTCGATTCCAAGACCCCTTCGCTCTACGGCGTGCCGATTGTGGCGGGGGCTGTGGTGGTGGCCGGAGAGAAAATCACAGAAAATGGGGCCATCAAGAACCTCGAAAAGAAAGGGTATAGAGTTTTCAGATACTTGCCGATCAACCCTATTGACCTCGTGGCTGTCTTCAAGGCGGCGTATGAAAGGATCGTCGCGGTAGGTTCAGCGGCATAAAAGTCTAGGCTACGCTTCGCGCGAACCCGAGACTCTTCCACTCTCGAGTCCGATCCCAATAATCCGCGAGGCGCAGCCCCACCATCTGTTTTGTCCCACCACGTGTTTGAACGATCCCCTTTGGGATCGGCCTGTAGAGCAGGCCAAACACGTGGTGGGACCGATTGCTTGCAGCAATCGTAAAAAACAGGTGGTGGGGCAGCCGTTCGTTTCTCTTGACACGTCCAGTATTTCGGCTAAAATCGTTGTTGTATTAAAATTCATGTAAGTTACTTAGTAGATAACCTATGGTCAAAAATAGTACAATAAGGAAAGTCCTAGGCCCCAAAGAAACCGAGGTCATTGCCCGTCTCACTTATGAGAAGCTTTCCGTAGTGACGGTGGAGCAATTTGATCGGCTGTTTGGCTTCGATACCGGCTTAAGAAAACAGTTATTTTTTCGCTTAAAGAAGAAAAAAATACTTGCGCCGATCACAAGGGGCGTTTATTTCTTCTCGCCGCTTGAGTCAGGTCCTTTTGGACGGCGAATGAACGAATATCTGGTTCCACCGATTCTTTTCCCCCAAGGTAATTACTACATCGGCTATTCGACCCTATACAACTATTATGGCTTCACGGATCAAATATTCCAGACGATATACATTTTGAACACTTCTCGCCAAAGAAGACGGATCATCGGAGGTGTTGAATTTAAGCTTACCTTGGTTTCCCCAAAAAGGATGTATGGGCTTGAGAAGATCGATGTTCGCGGGTCAGAAATCATTGTGAGTAACCGAGAGAGAACACTTGTCGATCTTTTTTATTTTCCGGATCCCGTTGGCGGCTTGAAGTCGGCATTTGAAATTCTTAAATCGCAAGTTAAAGCACGGAAAGTGGACGCGAAGAAGCTGATTAAATACGCTCTTCGTTTTCCGAGCATTTCCACCCGCAAGAGGATTGGCTATGTTCTTGAGAAATGCGGAGTTTCGGACAAGGCACTGAAACCGTTAATGAGAAGTATGGTCAAAAGTTCGCTCTGGCCTCTTTATGGGTCGAAATCACGAAAAGGCGTCATCGATAAAAAATGGAAACTGATCATCGATGATACACAAAGATAAAGACGAATTCCTGAGAGTGCTCGAATCGGTGTCCGCCGAGACAGGTTTTCCGTTGGCGCTGCTGGAAAAGGATTATTACCTTTCTCTGCTTTTGTCAGGCATCGGCTCTTTGAGCGATGATCTTATCTTCAAAGGCGGGACGTGTCTGAACAAGGTTTATTATTCGTATTATCGTTTGAGCGAAGATCTGGATTTTTCCATGAAACTGCCTGAACAAGCGACGCGCACTGTCAGGCGTAATGTCATTCAACCTGTCAAGGACAAGATTCTATTGTTTGCAAGAAACTACGGCATGAACATAGAGGGCGCTGAAAGAGCCGGCAACGATGAATCCAAGCAGTACATTTACTATGTGGATTATGAGTCGGTTGTTCTGGAAAAAAAGCAGTCCATTAAACTTGAGATTGGCCTGCGATTTAACCCGATGCTTCCACCGGTGAAGCAAAAGGTTAGCCACAAATTTCTGCATCCTTTTACGAAGGAGCCTCTTTTCGACGGCGGGAGCGTCAATTGTCTCGCTTTAAAAGAAATGGTGGCCGAAAAAATGCGCGCCGCGGCCTCACGCCTCACCATTGCGCCCAGGGATTTTTACGATCTCGGATTTTTACTCAAGGCAGGGTTTAACTTCAGGGACAAGGAACTATGGCAGCTATTCAAGAAGAAACTGGCCGAGGATGAGTTTGAAACGGATCTCAAAAAATATTGCGTTAACCTGGGGCGGTCGGTCAAAGAAATTGAAGACATGAATTCGCGTATTGAAGGGGAACTCCTTGATATTTTGACGCTTGAAGAAAAAAAAGCGTTTGACCTCAAAAAAACGCTGGATGGTTTAAATGAGATTTTGAAGGATATGAGATAGGTTCTGATATGAAAGTCCTTAATCTGACTACTCACCTAAATGTCGGCGGTATTTCGAGCTATCTGGCGATGACCGGATCGCGTCTTGTC
>CAYJXB010000052.1:6630-10012 GCA_964374005.1 uncultured Planctomycetia bacterium | reverse complement strand
GAGATCATGGTATCCAAGACATTCAGCTGCGTCATCGTTGATTTTACCTACAATCGTCGTCACAATGAAGGAGAAGCCTTTTATTTTGTATTTCGATTGAAGGCTTTTCCGGAGATTTCTTTTGACCTTGGCCGGTCTTACAACCGTCCCAAGTCACCGCCTTCATGGGCAAAATGAGAGATAAACTCCTATGAAAATAACGGTGGTGGGCTGTGGTTATGTGGGTTTGGTGTCAGGAGCTTGTCTTGCCAATCTTGGAAATCAAGTCATCTGCGTGGATATTGATAAGAAAAAAATCGCGCTTCTAAAGAAAGGCGCGATGCCGATTTATGAACCTGGCCTCGAGGAAATCATCCGAGATGGTGTGAAAGAGAAAAATCTTTCGTTTACGGCGGACCTGAAAAGCGCGGTGCGCCGGTCCGACGTGATCATCATCGCGGTCGGAACGCCGCCCAGGCCCAACGGCGAGGCGGATTTGAGCTTTGTCGAAAATGTGGCAAAAACGGTCGCCAAGGAAATCCATGCGTATAAATTGATCGTGGAAAAGAGCACGGTGCCCGTGCAGACCGGAGAATGGATCAAACAAACGGTCCTGCGTTATGCCAAAAAAGGCGCTTCCTTCGATGTGGCGTCCAACCCTGAATTCTTGCGTGAAGGAAGCGCGGTGCAGGATTTCATGCATCCGGACCGCGTGATCTTGGGTGTGGAGTCCAAAAGGGCGGCGAACATCCTGACGGGCCTTTACAAGCCGCTTAAAACCACGATCCTCGTGACCGATATTAAGAGCGCTGAGATTATCAAACATGCCTCCAATTCTTTTTTAGCCGCCAAGATCTCTTTTATCAACGCGATCAGCAACATTTGCGATCTGGCGGGAGCCAATGTGGAGCAAGTCGCGGTCGGCATGGGCCTCGACCACCGGATCGGCAAGGAGTTCCTGAACCCCGGCATCGGTTTTGGAGGATTTTGTTTCCCCAAGGATTTGGCCGCGTTTATCCGGATCGCCGAGAAGCTGGGATATGACTTTGAGCTTCTGAAAAATGTTGAGCGGATCAACGAGAACCAGAAGAAGCACTTCGTCAAGAAAGTCGAACAAGCCATTTGGAATATCAATTCGAAGAACATCGGGGTTTTGGGGCTGTCGTTTAAACCAAATACGGACGACATGCGCTACGCGCCGAGCCTTGACATTATCCAGGCGCTCGAGTCGCATGGAGCCAAGATCAAGGTGTTTGATCCTCATGCGATGGGCAAGGCAAAGCCGCTTTTGAAAAATGTGGAGTGGTGCAAGGACAGTTATTCCGTTTGTAAAGGCAGTGACTGCCTTCTTATTTTAACCGAATGGAACGAATTTAAAGAACTGGATCTCAAAAAAGTCAAGAAACTATTGCATCAGCCGGTGATCGTGGACGGGCGTAACATTTACGATCCCAAAAAAATGAAAGCGCTCGGTTTTCACTATTTCTCAATGGGCCGACCTTGAAAACTTAAAACTTTAAGGTCAAAACTTAAAACAAAATCAGAACAGGAGAAGTCCTGATATAAATTTTTAGTTATTTTTTAGTTTTAAGTTTCAGTTTTGAGTTTTTAGTTTTGACTTTTGAGTTAAATCTTAAGGAGTGATTGTGCAAGAGCTAAAAGGGATTATCCTGGCGGGCGGGCTGGGACAGCGGCTCGGGCCCCTTACCAAAATCACCAACAAACATCTTTTGCCGGTCTATGACTCCCCCATGATTTATTACCCCATCCATCTATTGGTGGGGGCGGGTATCAAAGACATTCTCATCGTGACCGGGGGCAATCACGCCGGAGAGTTTTTGAGATTGCTCGGAGACGGCCGGGCATTCGGGCTGACCCATATCAATTACACGTATCAGGAGGGAGATGGTGGGATCGCCCAAGCGCTTGGCCTGGCACGCCATTTCGCGCAAGGCAGTAAGATCGTGGTTGTGCTCGGCGACAATATCTTGGAGCACGGGATCCGCGATTATGTCGATCGGTTTAAAAAGCAAAAAAAAGGCGCGAGGGTGCTCTTAAAGAAAGTGGAAGATCCCGGGCGATTCGGCGTTGCCACCCTTAAAGATAACAAAATCACCGGAATAGAAGAAAAACCCAAGAATCCACGATCGGATCTGGCCGTGACGGGTGTTTACATGTATGACGAAGAAGTGTTTGATATTGTGAAAAAGCTCAAGCCCTCTAAGCGCGGAGAGCTTGAGATCACGGATGTCAATAACGCCTACCTGCGCAAGAATCAGCTGGAGTTCGACGTTTTAAAGGGTTGGTGGACCGACAGCGGGACCTTTGATTCACTGCTCCGCGCGAATCAACTGATCGCTCAAATGCGTCAGAAGCAGAAGAAGGGGAAGAAGGGCTCCGCCTCATGAAGATTCTTATAACAGGAGGGGCTGGATTCATCGGCTCGTATCTGGTCAAACTCTGGCTTCGTGAAGACAAGAAAGTCAGCGTCGTCAATTTCGATCGGTTGACTTATTCCGGCGATTTGTCGCGGCTTTCAGAGCTCGAGGGAAATCCCCGTTACGAGTTTTTTAACGGGGACGTGTGTGATTCGACCGATTTGGCCCGAGCGCTTGAAGGTTGTGAGGCGGTAGTCCATTTGGCTGCTGAAACGCATGTGGATCGGTCGCTTTTGGACGGCAAAGTTTTTTTTGAGACGAATACTTACGGGACCTATGCTCTTTTGGAAGAGGCAAGAAGGAAGGGCATCAAAAAGTTTTTGTACGTGAGCACGGATGAGGTGTATGGCAGCCGCGAGAAAGGTTTTTTCGTCGAAAAGGACGCACTGAATCCCTCGAGCCCCTATTCGGTATCTAAAGCGGCGGCGGATCTTTTGGTCTTGTCCTATGCCCATACGCATGGGATGGACACGGTCGTCACGCGCGGTTCCAATACGTTCGGGCCGTATCAGTATCCTGAAAAGGTGATCCCGCTCTTTGTCTCCAATGCCTTATCGGGCCAGAAGCTTCCGCTGTATGGAGATGGCCTGCAGGTTCGGAATTGGATCCACGTCGAGGATCATTGCCGCGGGATACTGTTCGCTTTCATGAACGGGAAAAAAGGGGAGGTGTATAACATTTCGTCCGAGAATTATCTGACGAATATCGAATTGACGCGCCGTCTTTTAAAGGCCCTCGGAAAACCGGAGTCTTTGATCCAGAAAGTGAAGGACCGCTTGGGGCACGACCGGCGGTATGCGGTTGACTCAAAAAAATTAAGGCGTTTGGGATGGAAGGAGCAATTTTTCTTTGACCAGTCGCTTCATGAAACCGCGCTTTGGTACCGGGCAAACACGGCCTGGTGGAAGGCGATCAAGGAGAAAGGCGGAGATTTCAAGAAATATTACGCCCAAGCCTACGGGGAT
>CAYJXB010000052.1:0-6530 GCA_964374005.1 uncultured Planctomycetia bacterium | reverse complement strand
GATCAAGGAGAAAGGCGGAGATTTCAAGAAATATTACGCCCAAGCCTACGGGGATAAAGGAGCCACTCTGAAATAATGATTAAAATAATGATTATAATAGTGATTATTGGTTAATGAAAAATGAACATCCTTGTCACCGGCGCTTCGGGAATGCTTGGGAAAGTGCTCGTCAAGCGGCTCTCCAAGGGAAACCAAGTCCTGGGTGTTTCTAAAAGCGGAAAACATCAGACGGCCGTTTGTGACCTGACAAGACCCGAGGCGGTTGAGAAGCTTTTTCAAGGGAAACCATTGGATCTGGCAATTCACACGGCCGCTTACTCCCATGTGGATGGATGCGAACTTTACCCGGAGCTTGCGTATCAAACCAACACGCTCGCGACCAAATATTTAGCGAAGAACTGCGGCCTGCGGCGCGTCCCTCTCGTTACTATCAGCACCGATTATGTGTTTGATGGGCGAAAGAAGACGCCGTACCAAGAGAATGATCGCACGTGTCCGATCAACGTTTATGGGATGACTAAGCTTGCGGGGGAGCACTATACGGGCAAGCTTGCCTTTGTCTCGGCGATTATCCGGACGAGCTGGCTTTTTGGCCCCGACAATCCCGATAATTTTGTGAACGCGATTACGCGACGACTGCAAAAAGAGAAAACAGTCTTGGTCCTGGATGATCAGGAAGATTCGCCGACGTCGACTAAAGACTTGGCGGAAGCAACTGAGACGGTGGGAAAATTTTTAACGTCGTTTCACCAGGATAACCCAAAGAAAGAGCTTCATGAGATTTTTCAATTTTGTAATTCGGGCAGCGTGACTCGCTATGAGATGACGCTCAAGATCAAAGAGCTTCTTCGGTTAAACGGCGTGGAGGTACAGCGTTTGGACAGAAAAAGTATTAAAGACCGCGTGGCTCTTAGGCCGCGTTACAGCGTGATGTCCACGCGCACTTTTGAAAAAAAATTTAAAACTCCGATCAGAGACTGGCAAGCGTCCCTTGAAGAGTATCTGGGCGAGTGCGTTGGAGTATTTGCTAAATGAGAGTTCTTATTACTGGCGGGGCGGGGTTCATCGGCTCGCATCTTTGCGATCACTTCATCAAGCGCGGTGACCGCGTGATCTGTCTGGATAATTTCATCACGGGCTCCCGGGAGAATGTCAGGCACTTATTCCCCAATAAGCGGTTTTCGCTCGTGACCCATGATATCTCGAAACCGATCCGGATCGCGGGTCCCGTGGACGTGGTGCTTCATTTCGCCTCGCCGGCGAGCCCGCCGGATTACTTGCGGCATCCGATCCAAACGCTGAAGGTGGGCGCGCTGGGCACTCACAATGCCTTGGGCATCGCCAAGAAGAAAAAGGCGAGATTTTTACTGGCTTCTACGAGCGAGGTTTATGGAGATCCTTTGGTCAGCCCTCAAAGAGAGGATTATTGGGGTAACGTGAATCCCATCGGCCCGAGGGGTGTTTATGACGAGGCCAAACGGTTTGCCGAGGCGTTGACGCTGGCGTATCATCGGGAGCATGGCATTGATGCGAAGATCATCCGCATCTTCAACACCTACGGCGAGCGAATGGGGCTTGAGGACGGGCGGGTGATCCCCAATTTTATTACCCAAGCTCTTTGTGGGAAGCCACTCACTGTCTACGGCAAGGGCCGCCAAACCCGAAGTTATTGTTATGTCGATGATTTGATCCGCGGAATTCTTCAAATGATCTTTTCCGGCTTGAACCAACCCGTCAATTTAGGAAACCCTAACGAGATGTCCGTATTGGAGTTAGCGAAGAAGATCATCCGGCTCACGGGTTCAATCAGTAAGATTGTTTACAAACCCTTGCCGGTTGATGATCCAAAGGTCCGGTGCCCGGATATTCGCTTGGCAAAGCGGCGTTTAAAATGGTCGCCTCAGGTTTCTTTAAAAGACGGGCTCGGACGCACCATCGCCTATTTTCGAAGGGAAATAAGGGGTCAGAAGGGGTCTGACCCCTCTGACCCCCTCCACTAGCCGATGGGCGCTTCTGAGGAATCGATCTATCTCTCGGTGGTCATCCCCGCCTACAACGAAGAGCAAAACATCAGGGAATCCTTAAGGCGCATCGAGAGTTTCATGGCCTTAAAAAAACAGGATTGGGAATGCATCGTCTCGAGCGACGGTTCGAAAGACCGAACGGTTGAATGGGTTAACGATTTTGTTAAAACCCATCCCAGTGGCAGGTTCAAACTTCTCTCGACCGAGAAGAACGAAGGAAAAGGTTTTGCGGTTCACCGGGGTATTTTCGCGGCCAAAGGGAAATACATCCTCGTGACGGATGCGGATCTGTCGGCTCCTATGAAAGAGTCGGATAAATTGATCGGCGCGCTCGAGAGCGGCTGCGACATTGCGATCGGTTCAAGAGTTGTCCGGGAAAAAGGCGCGGATGTTCAACAGAGTTTTAAGCGGAGGCTGGCCGGCAGGGTTTTTAATTTTTTAGTGCAGGCCCTCGTGTTGAAAGGTTTTTTGGACACGCAGTGCGGTTTCAAATGCTTCAAGAGAGACGCCGCTTATAAGCTTTTTGAGATGCAAAAGTTAAACGGTTTCAGCTTCGACGTTGAGATTCTGTATCTAGCCAAAAAACACGGGTTTAAGATCAAGGAAGTGGCCGTGATGTGGAGACAGGCGCCGGGCAGCCGTGTGCGTTTGTTCAGAGATTCTTTGGCGATGCTGAAGGACCTTCTTCGGATTCGAAAATACCATGCGGGAGATTCGATCGCCCATGCCCGATAATTTCCTTTCCATGATTAGTCTTTCTCTCTCATGGTTATTGTTTTCTGCGGCGGTGAGGGCGGATGAGCCCGCGCGTTTCACCAATAAGCTGGCGCGCGAGAAAAGTCCTTATCTTTTGCAACACGCCCACAACCCTGTGGACTGGTACCCTTGGGGCTCCGAGGCGTTCGAGAAAGCCAAAAAAGAGGACAAGCCCATCTTGTTGTCGATCGGATATTCCACCTGCCATTGGTGCCACGTCATGGAAGAGGAGTCTTTTGAGGATTTGGACACCGCGGAGATCATGAACCGGAATTTTATATCCATTAAAGTAGACCGGGAAGAGAGGCCGGATCTGGATCAGGTTTATATGAGCTATGTGATGGCGACGACGGGCAGCGGCGGTTGGCCGATGACGGTCTTCTTGACTCCGGACAAAAAGCCGTTTTATGGTGGGACTTATTTCCCTCCGGAGAACCGCTTTGGAATGCCCGGATTTTCAAATCTCATGAAATCCATTGCCGATGCCTGGAAAAACCGCCGGGAAGAGATTTTGAAGTCCGCCGATTCGGCCGTTTCCAATTTACAGGCCGTGAGCTCTGGCTCACGACCGGAATCTTTGCCGTCGGATCGCGTCTTCGCCGAATCTTTTGAACAAATGGCGCAGCGGTTTGATTCTCATTGGGGAGGGTTTGGCAAGGCGCCGAAGTTCCCGATGGGGCACGCGTTGTCGTATTTATTGAGAGTCTGGAACCGCGAGAAAAATCCAAAGGGCCTTGAGATGGTCGAGCTCACCTTGCAAAAGATGTCGGAAGGCGGCCTGGTGGACCAGCTGGGGGGCGGGTTCCACCGCTACTCGACGGACGAACGATGGTTCTTGCCTCATTTTGAGAAAATGCTTTACGATCAGGCGCTTCTTACCAAAGCGTATCTTGAAGCGTATCAGGCGACCGGCGACGCTCGCTACGCGAAAGTGGCCAGAGAAACGCTGGATTATGTGCTGCGCGAGATGACAAGCGCCGACGGCGCTTTCTTCTCGGCGCAGGACGCCGATAGCCCGGATCCCGAAAATCCTTCCGAGAAAAAAGAAGGGGCTTATTACGTCTGGAGGGAAGAGGAGATAAGAAAAATTTTGCCGGAAAAAGAGGCCGAGATCTTTCTTTACCGGTACGGAGTGTCAAAAGAAGGGAACGTGACGCAGGACCCTCAGCAAGAGTTTAGATCGCAGAACGTGCTTTTCATCGCTCGTACGCTCCCGGAGACGGCCTCGCATTTTAAGACGGAAGAACGTCGGATCGAAATAATTCTGGATAAATCGAAGGAAATTCTTTTACAATACCGTTTGAAGAGGCCCGCGACGCATTTGGACGACAAGATTCTTACGGACTGGAATGGCCTCATGATTTCTGCTTTTGCGATCGCCTCGAGGGTTTTGGACGAGCCCCGTTACAAAGAAGCAGCTGTGAGAGCCGCGGACTTTATCTCGAGCCAACTGGCGGATAAAAAAGGAACGCTCCTGCATCGTTATCGCGATCATGAGGCGGGCATTTCCGCCAATCTTGACGATTACGCTTTTATGGGCGACGCTTATTTAGAACTTTATGAGACCACGTTTGACGAGCGGTGGTTAAAAGCGGCGCTGGAAACGACCAACCGGATGATCCAATCCTTTTGGGATGAAAAAGACGGAGGTTTCTATTTGACTTCGCATGATGCCGAGGCGTTGATCACAAGGCCGAAAGTGGCTTATGACGGCGCGGTCCCTTCGGGGAATTCGGTGGCGACGCTGAATCTCTTGCGACTCAACCGCCTCACGGGTGACAAACGGTTTCAGCAGCTCGCCGAACAGAATTTTCAAGCGTTTTCGGAAGCATTATCAACGCAGCCCACCGGTTTTTCCCAGATGCTGATTGCGATGGACTTTGCGAAAGGCCCGTCCTATGAGATAATCTTAGCGGCTGACAGGATCGACGCGGTTTTTCAGGCGATGCGGCGGGAGCTTTATTCTCGGTTTATTCCCAATAAGACCGTTTTGTGGAGTCGAACGGGCAAGGAATACCCGCCGCTGGGCGGAAAAACGACCGCTTATGTCTGCCGTAATTACGCGTGTGAGCTGCCTGTGACCGATCTTGATCAGATGAAGAAAATTTTAGGAGAGATAACGTCATGAGCCAAGGCACCGTGAAATCACAAAATCCTTTGCGGCAGATCCTCAATTACGGCCAAAGCATTTGGTACGACGGCCTTGTCTCCAAAGAAGAGTTTGAAAAAATGATTGAGCAAGATGGGATCCGGGGGGCGACCACGAACCCTACTATTTTTGAGAAGGCCGTCTCGCGCGGCGTTTACGATTCTCAGATTGCCGAGCTTGAATCGTCGCATTCCGTTGAGAAAATCTACAAGATTCTGTCGGTGAAAGCGGTACAGGAAGTGGCGGATGTTTTTCTTCCGGTGTATCAGGCAACGAACGGCCAGGACGGTTTTGTCTCGATTGAAGTGAGCCCTTTGCTCGCTTATGACGCCGAACGCACAGTCCAAGAAGCGCGGGAGCTTGATCGTTTGGTCAGCCGAAGAAATGTGATGATCAAAATTCCAGCTACGAAACAAGGAGTCCAAGCGATTGAACTGGCGGTGGTGGAAGGGATCAACATCAACGTGACTCTGATTTTTTCGGTTCAACGATACCGCGAAGTGATCACGGCCTATATGTCCGGCCTTGAAAAAAGACAGAAAGAATCAAAGCCGATCTCTGAGATCGCCTCGGTGGCCAGCTTTTTTGTCAGCCGCGTGGACACGGCTCTTGACCGGCTGATTGAAGAAAAAATTCAATCGTCAAAAGTCTCCCGCACAAGTGGAACTTTAAAAAACCTGCTTGGAAAAGTCGCCATCGCCAACTCAAAGCTGGCCTACAAAGAATTTGAAAACGCCTTTTCGTCGTTCCGATTCCGCCGGCTAAAAGGTAAAGGCGCCGAGGTCCAAAGGCCGCTCTGGGCCAGCACCGGCACGAAGAGTCCTGTCTATAGCGATGTGCTGTATGTCGAATCGTTGATCGGCCCCAATACCGTGAATACGATGCCGCCTGCGACCTTGGAGGCGTTTAGGCATCACGGAGTGGCGGCGCCTCGGCTTAACAAGGGAATTCAAGAGGCCCTACAAGTTTTTAAGGATCTAAAGCTTGTGGGCATTGATTTGGATGCGGCAACGGAAAAATTGGAAGCGGAAGGCGTCAAACTTTTTGCCGATTCTTATTCAAAGATCATACAGGGCATCCAAGCCAAGAAATTGGGGGTCAGTCCTTGACTGACCCCCTACCTTGGTGGGGATCCTACGCGCCCATTATCGCCGAGTGGTTTGAACGGAGCGTGAAAACTTCATTGGTCCAGCGGCTATGGGAAAAAGACGCGTCACTTTGGACAAAAGACGCCACCGCTAAAGCCGAAATCCTGGGGCGTCTCGGGTGGCTGGATGTGGTGAGGCCCATGCAAGAATTAGCGGCTGAACTCGGCGCGTTTTCAAAAGAAATAAGGGAAGCGGGCTTTTCTCATATCTTGCTTCTTGGCATGGGTGGCAGCAGTCTGGCACCGGAAGTTTTTCAGCGTGTCTTTGGAAATAAGGAAGGGCACCCTAAGCTTCTTGTTTTGGACAGTACCGATCCGGACAGAATTATGGATTTGGCGAAAGAAAGTGACCTCCAGACCACCTTGTTTATCGTTTCCAGCAAATCCGGAAGCACCATCGAGCTTGTTTCTCTATGCAAGTATTTTTTTGATAGGGCCAAATTGGCCGTCGGCG
>CAYJXB010000051.1:0-10347 GCA_964374005.1 uncultured Planctomycetia bacterium | reverse complement strand
AACCTACAAACTTAATTTAAGGTCAAAGTGTCCAAGGGATGCTGACGTTCTACACTTTATTCTCCCTCCGCTTTGGAGGTCCCGAAGCGTTTACAAAGCCCATATCTGTAGAGAACCCCACCGGACGTTGGGTCAATATCGTGGACGAGGACGATCCGGTAGGCATGCCTCTCAAAGTTCTAAACGATGCCTACAATAAAGTCGTCTTAAAAGACGTCATTATCAATTCCGGCGTTTACGGCATCTCCCACTTGGGATACTTTAAACAAAGCTCTAAAGCTTTGGACATTATCTGTCAAAAACTGGCTATCGATTGGGTCGCATTAAATCAAAAGCTTCCTCAAGAAAAAATTGATAAGCTATACCAAGACTATGACCAAACCGTCGGAGTTTTGAATTGAAAAGAATAGCTCTTATCTTTGCCGCAATATTTCTGATCACTCAAAATCTATTTGCCTACCAGGCCGAGGTCCAGAACATCTCTTCAGAGAAATATTTCCAAGCAACCCTTAAGGAAATAAACGAAGCCAAGTCCGAAATCATCGTCGCCATGTATCTCGTCTCTATCCTCCCCAACCAACCTGAATCCCAACCAAGTCAGCTTGTAAAAGCCCTCATTCAAGCAAAGGAAAGGGGAGTAGCGGTTAAAGTGATCTTGGACCAGAATATCAACTTTGAAGCCGAGTCTTCAGAAGACGCTGTCACCTCCAACAAAAACCAACAAGCCTACGAGCTTCTAAGGAAAAACAACGTCCCCGTTTTCTTCGACACCTCGGACGTCTATACCCACGCCAAAGCGATAGTTATCGACAACGAAACAGTGATCCTCGGAAGTACCAACTGGTCCAAAGCCGCCTTGACGCGCAACAACGAAGCCGATGTTTTAATCAAGTCTAAAGAATTCGCCCAAAGCCTTTTAAACGACTTTAAGAAAATCCAGATCCAGGAGAATATCCCCGCATCTCTCACACCATCCGTCGCTATCCCAAAAGAAATGCTCACAGACAAAAAATTACTCGGCGAGATGGCCTCAAAGTCTGATGAAAGGTCTTTCGACGTCTACCTTTATCTTTTAAAAGAATTTAACGGCAATACCGAAGGAAAACTAAACCTAGACTACGACAACCTCGCCAAATCCATCGGCTTGGGTCACATGTCAGTTGAAGACTACCGCCGCCAAATCAACAAAGTCCTGGATAAGTTAAAAGACAAATATAAGCTCATAGAATTTGAAACCCCAAGCCGAAACCAAAATGTCGAGCTTCACCTGAGGAATAATTCTTTCCAAGAATCCCTCGAAATCCCCACAACCTACTGGCGCTACGACTGGAATAAACTCTTAAGCTTTTCCGCCAAAGTGATGTACCTTTTAAATCTCTCATACTCTCAAGCTTCTCCCCAAGGCCGGTATTCTATTTCACGGGAGAAGCTCTCTAAAACTTATGGAATCTCCGAGTCCTTCATTTCAGAAGGAAACCAAGCTTTAAGAAAATTAAACCTCTTGGATATCGAGTATAGTGAACTAGAAGGCTTAAGATTTGATCGACGCCAACCCAGCACCTACACCATCCAAGAACTCTACAACCCCGAAGATCTAAAGAAAGACTTAAGGAAACTAGCCGGGCGTCACGGCAAAGAAAAACTCGACCGAGCCGTCAAAACGGCGAGCCTCGTCTTTGAAGAAAACAATCTCAAAACGATCCTTGCCCTTATCGATCTTGAAGACCAATACGGCCAACGCACAGTCGAAGAAGCCGCTAAGAAAATTGCGGAGAAAAACGTAGATAATCCTAAACGCTCCGCAGGCTATCTCATCAACACAATTAAGAGTATCGGGCAACAAAAGTCGTAGCTCTAGCCGAAGCTAGAGAGTGACAGCGTAAGCTGTCAGGAGATCTATCAAGATCACTACGCCGTCAACTGCTTTATCTTTTCTAGTCTTTAAGGTTTTCCCTCACCTTGCCGTCAAACAGGCGTTCTTTTCCGCCGAAGGACGGATCAGCCTCTGGCTGAGGCTTAAGGTGGAAAAAATCACGAAAGTCCCTAACCGACCCAGGAACCGAGGACACTGCCCTTAAAGTAAAAAAGATATGAAAAAGACAGGCGTCTTAAAGCCTGTCATCCTCTATCTCTTTTTTACGTAAGGGCTGTAGAATAAAGAACGCTTCCATCCGAGGTTCTGCGGCGGAAGATAAAGTGCCATCCCTAAAGCTCTTCCCCCGCCGCAGATGACGTGCGCGGGAGGGGGGTGCGGTCATTTCCGTTCCATAAATCCTTTTTCTAAAAGAACGCTCTACGGAAATGAAGAACGACACCGTTCTAGCACCCCCCTCGTCGGTTTTAAAGGGGGGAGGGGGCCGCGCCCTAAGGTCACGTCAGTGACTCCTACTAACTGTCTTTTCTTTTTTATACGTACCTGTCACCCCCATGTTCTCTGGAAGGATAAGAAGATAACTCCTTGTGTTTAGTCCGACGCTGACCTAAGCGGAGGTGCGGCGGCCTAGCCGCAAGCAAGAGCGAGCGGCCAAGCTCGCGGTGGAGCGGAGCCCGAGCCCAAGCGAGGGCGGAGCGTGTATTCACATTCTGCTATTGGAGTTCGAGAGGCCTGGGGTTTGGCCGCGAAGCGGCATTAGAAGTTAAGTTATTTGAGGTAGTTATAAAGTGTTGAGATTTTGGGTTTGGCCAGACACCAGGCATTGGAGAGTTTAGGGTTTTGTTTAGTTGGCTTAAGTTGGAGCGGATCGCTAAAAAAATTCTGGCAGAGGTTTGGCCGTTTGCTTCCGGCCGTTGGTTCGTTGGTTAGAATGGTCGTGATTGGAGTCCTTGGAATATTCGTTATCTAAAAGTTGTGGGGCTTGCGTGGCCTGACACGAATTGCATACCGTGCTTCGTAGGTACGTTTCACTTCTTTTTCAAGTGTGTTGCTCTTAAAAGGTCGTGTGGTAGAATGAGGCAAATGCTACTAGGAATAAAATCAGATTGGTTCGGGGAGAGATAAGGCTCTCCGTTTTTTTGTCATCTTATGAAAAAAAAATTCTACCGGGATGTCTTGATTGCCCTGCTCTTGGCCGTGAGAAGAGTTTTTCTAATTTTCCCGTATTGCTTAGGTGTTGCTTTCGGCGGATCGGTGGGCTCGCTGGCTTTTCATCTCTTGGGGAAAGAAAAAAATAAAACTCTTTCTCATTTGCGCATGGCGTTTCGGGATGAAAAGAGTGAAGAGGAAATCCAGGCAATCGGGCAGAAGGTTTTTGAACACTACGGCAAGACGCTCGCGGAACTAGCGCTCCTGGACAAATTGATCCCGCGGCTTGACGAGTATGTGACGACCGAGGGCTATGAGCATTTGGACCGCGGGCTTGCCGCCGGCAAAGGCATCATCATCGCGACCGCGCATTTTGGGAACTGGGAAATCATGGGCGGGTATTCGGCGCTGAAAGGTTATCCACTCACCGTGATCGCGAGGAAGATTTATTTTGACAAATATGACCGGCTGCTTGTGGCGGCTCGGGAAAAGATGAAGGTAAAAACCATCTACCGCGACGCCTCGGTGCGGGCGATGCTCGGCGTTTTAAAAAGCAACGGGATCCTTGGATTTGTGGTGGACCAGGACGTGGACTTCGCGGACGGGATCTTCGTTGATTTTTTTGGCCGGCCCGCCTACACCGCCGTCGCGCCGGTCCGGTTCGCGATGACGACAGGCGCCCCGATCGTCCCCGCGTTTGTGGTCCGGCAAGGGTTTCGCCACCATGTGATCGTGGAGCGGCCCATTGAGATTGCCCGTACCGGCAACGACGACGAGGACATACGGATTAACACGGAAAAATGGGTCCGCGTCCAAGAACAATATATCCGCCGGTATCCTGACCTATGGGTTTGGAACCACCGGCGTTGGAAAACAACGCCTTAAACCATGCACAATAAGATCTACTATCTTGTGACCCGCCCCTTTGGGTGGACGATTTCAAAATATTTCAAGACCTATGGCCGGGTTTTTCAAAAGGATCTGAAAGTCACCCCTTATGAAAGTTTGTTTGGGTTGAGGAGCTTCAGTAACGGCGTGTATATTTTCTCCGATGTGGAACGTCTGACGGATTTAACGACGGATCTGGCCCTTCAGTTGTGGGACCGTCTCGACAAAGCGGGGAAGGGTGTGGTGGTGTTGAATCACCCGCTTCGGTCCATGCGCCGTTACGAACTTCTCAGGTATTTGCATGATTCGGGGGTCAATGACTTCAACGTCTACTGGCTGAAAGAGGGCGTTATCCCGAAACGCTTTCCGGTATTTATCCGGGATGAATCCAAACATGCCTACTTTTATTCGGGCATTTTGAAAACGCCCGAAGAGTTGGCGGCTGCGACGGCAAAGATACGCCCCGATCGCGGGCGGTTTAACCGGTCTATCATCGTGGAATTCTGCGATACCTCCGACCCAAGCGGCATCTTCCGAAAATATTCGTCTTTTATCATCGGCGATCGGGTTCTTCCTTGGTACATTTACTTCAGCCGGAATTGGGATGTCCGTCTGACTCATCACGTCAAAGAGTGGACGGAATCCATGGATCACGAAGAAGAACAGTATGTGCGACAAAACCCGTATGCGTCAGTCATGAGGGACATTTTTTGCGCGGCCGGTATTCAATACGGCCGTTTGGATTTTAGTCTGTTGAACGGACGCCCACAAGTGTGGGAGATCAACACGAATCCCGACGTTTTTGCCGCCGAAGCTTTTCCGTTGGAACGGCTAGTCCGCCGAGATTTTCTTGGCCATGAGTTCACGGATATTTTTCAGAATTTGCTGGCTAGGTCCGAAGGAAAAACGCGGCTCATGGTTTGTTTTCGCATCCGTAAAGTGGTCTATTGGGGCGAGATTTTTTACTCGGCGCTACAGATTGTTTGGGATTTTTTAAAGGGGTTGTTTCCCCGAAAGGCGCGGCTGGCGGTTCGGGATTGTTTGACGGCCTTTCCGGTTTTCAAACGCTTCCGAAGGGATAAATGAATCCATGAGCGTTTCTCATTCGCTGTCATCGTGAAATTTCCGTTGCGTCTATTTCTTCTGGTTCTTTCAATCGTTTTCATGGCTGGCGCTGATTTCTCGCCCGACGTGCCGCTCAATGGCGTTTTTGAGAAAAGCGTGACAAATCGGAAGGAATACCGGAATCCTTTTGATTTTAAAGAGGTGGAGCTTCAGACGACGTTTACGTCCCCCTCCGGTCGGGCGGTTCATTTTCGCGGATTTTACGACGGAGAAGGAAATTGGAAGTTCAGATTCATGCCCGATAAGCCGGGGCGTTGGAAATACCAATATCGGTTCAGTGATCGTAGTGTGCAGGAAGGGCGCGGAAGCTTCCACGTGGTGAAACAAGGTGCTTTGAAAGGTGTCATCAGAGCCTACAAGAAAAATCCGCGTTGGTTTGCCTATAATGGAAACGAACCCGTTTTTCTCAAGTCTTATAACGTGAGTAACAGCGCTTTTTCCGCTATGCCACTTGAATGGGCGATTCGTCATGTTTACGGGAAAATTTTAGAAAGGGGATACAATCATTTACAGCTTTTCATTCTGCCCTTGCATCCGACCGCCGTCTGTAATTTTCTCGATGCCCCGCAGATGGCGACGGATCCTGTCTTTAGGGGTCTCGAGCCGTCCAAGACGATGAATTTGACTGTTTGGCGCCGTTTGGAGGAGCATTTTGGGTGGCTCAATGATCATGGGATCGCCGTGCATTTTTTCCTGGGGTTTGACGGCAAGGACCAAGGCCCGCGGTGGAAACACATGTCGAAACGCGAAAGGGAGTTTTACGTGCGCTACGTGACGGCGCGGTTGGCGGCATTTTCGAATATCTGCGGCTGGAATTTTACCTGGGAAACCATGGGGGATCGGCTTGAACCGGAGCTGATGGGAGGGTTGAAACGCGATGATCCCTGGGATCACCTGAGGACTTACCATGACGAATACCCCTTGGCCAATCATTATTCGAATCCTCTTTATACGTTCGCGGCCATCGAAAACAAAGGGTTTTTGAGTTCGAAAAAAGAGTCCCTCTCTCATCACCACGCGGCTTTATTTGCCTATCAGCGGAAACCTGTTTTGATAAGCGAGGGAAACGGACTCTGGATGTGGGGATGGGGCGCGAATGAAGACCAGATCCGCCGCTCCGCGTGGGGGACGGTGACGGCCGGGGCTTCTTTTTCATGGAATGATTTGCCCGGAAAATCGGGCGAATGCGTCATGAAATCCGACGATATTTTTCATACGAAAGCCGATGAGTATTTGGACATTTTATATCGCGTGTTTGAGGATGAGATCATTTTCTACCGAATGCAACCCGCGGACGAACTCTTGAACGGATATAGCGGAAACGCTTATCTCCTGGCGGAAAAAAGTAAACAATATCTTATTTATCTCGAGCAGGGAGGAAGCGTGACACTGGACCTTTCAGAGGCGGCAAACACTTCCAAATTTTCAGCGACGTGGATTGACACGAAAAGCGGCAAAAAAGAGAAATTGCCAAACCCGATCCAAGGAGGAGGTTTCAGTCATTTCTCCTCTCCGTTTAAAGAGGAGTCCGCGTTGGTGCTAAAGAAGCTGTCATGAAGAAACTATTCCTCAATTTGCTCGTCATGCTTGCCACGCTTTTTCTTTTTTCGTTTCTTTTATTTTGCGTTTTCGAGTGGAAACCGGCCTGGACCCGGTTTTTTGGCTTACGTCAGCTCCACTACTACGCACTCCGTGAAAGGTATATCCCGGATGCCACGCTTGTGTTTCGCGTGCGACCGTTTTTTAAAATTATTTCCCACGGTTACAAAGGAGACCTATACAAGGACAGCTATGGAGTAAGGGTAGATCCGGGAAAGGGCGCTGAGTATTTCTACGACCAGAATGGCTTTCGAAATTCTTCGGAAAAAGAAAGCTACGACCTGATTGTTTTAGGTGATTCTTACATGGATGTGGGCCATACCGAGCAAGACACGTTTAGTAAGCGCTTGGAAAAACATGCGAATTTAACCGCCATGAATTTGGGACAAGGGTGGTACGGGCCTTTTCAATACCCGGAAGTTCTGAAGAAATATGGACTCGCCAAAAAACCAAAAGTTGCTTTATTTTGTTTTTTTGAGGGGAATGACCTAAGAGACGTTCAAGAGTACATTCGCTGGAAAAACGGCGGCAATTATTATCATTTTAATCTGACGTCAAAGAATTTTCTTCATCGCTATATTTTGGCCTTGAGATCGCTTGCGGGTTTTGGAAAAAAGAAGCTCCGTGAAGCAGTCCGTGCCAATAGCCATGCCGATCTTGCGAATATTCGGCTTCGGAACAAGGATTACAAGGCGATCATCCATTATCGAGCCAATGAAAAACAAGCCGTGGAAATTCTGAGAAGCCAGGAAGGGGAGGGTTTAAGGCGCCTGATCGAAGAGTTTAAGGACATTTGTGAGACACGTCATATCACGCCGCTCATCGTTTTTATTCCAACCAAGTCTCACATTTATGCGGAGTGGACGGACGGGAAAAGCGGCGAACGCTGGCTGGCAGCCAGGGCGGGTGAAATCAGAAACAAGGCGAATGTCGAAAAGGCCGTGGGGCAAATTTGCGAAGAGGTAGGTATCCCTTTCATTAACTTGACGCCTCTTTATGAATCCTTGGCCAGAGAAGGCGTTTTATTATACTATCCTTTTGATACGCATTGGAATTCGGAAGGCAGGGAAACGGCTGCGCGCTTTGTGGCTCGGGAACTCAAAAAAGGCGTAAAAATCTAACTATTTTTTATCTAACGTTTAATTCGGTTTCCATTTGAATTTTACTCTCGCGTAGTGTAATATTTGGCTTCGTTTCGGTTTACTAAACTCACCTTATGAATATACTAGGTATTTCAGCTTTTTACCATGATAGCGCCGCTTGCTTGGTTAAGGACGGAGACATTATCGCCGCCGCCCAAGAGGAGCGTTTTACCCGTAAAAAACACGACCAATCCTTCCCAAAGAACGCGATCCGCTACTGCTTGGAGGCCGGTAGAATCACTGAAAAAGACGTTGATTTTGTCTCTTTCTATGAGAAGCCGTTTCTAAAATTCGAGCGGATTCTTGAAACCTATCTTTCCTATGTTCCATCCGGCTTCCCCTCTTTTATCAAGGCGCTCCCTATTTGGATCAAGCAAAAACTTTGGATTAAGGATCTCATCGCGAAGGAGTTGAATTATAACGGGAAAATAATTTTCCCGGAGCATCATGAAGCGCACGCGGCTTCGGCTTTCTTCCCATCCCCCTATCAAGAGGCCGCGATTCTCACGATGGATGGCGTGGGCGAGTGGGCCACGTCGAGCTACGGCGTGGGAGAAGGCAATCGGTTCCAAATTTTAAAAGAAATCCGCTTCCCTCATTCGCTGGGGCTTCTCTATTCCGCCTTCACCTATTACACGGGTTTTAAAGTCAACTCCGGCGAATACAAAGTCATGGGGTTGGCACCCTATGGGGAGTCCAAGTACAAGGATTTGATTTTAAAAGAGTTGATTGATCTGAAGGAAGACGGGTCGTTTCGGCTCAATATGCGCTATTTTAACTATGGCGCGGGCCTCACCATGACCAATGACCGGTTTCATAAGCTTTTTGGCGGCCCGCCGCGGAAGCCGGAGACAAGAGTCACGCAGCGTGATATGAATTTTGCCAGATCCATCCAGGACGTGACTGAGGAAGTGATGCTGCGCATGGCCAGTCATATTCGAAAGGTGACCGGTAAAAAGAACATTTGTCTGGCGGGCGGCGTGGCCTTGAATTGCGTCGGGAACGGCAAGGTTCTGAAAGAAAAGTATTTTGACGGCATCTGGATCCAACCGGCCGCGGGTGACGCGGGCGGCGCATTGGGTGCGGCCTTGTTCGTGTGGCATCAATATCTTGGAAATAAAAGAACCGTAAAAAACAGCCGGGATTCCCAGAAAGGCTCATTCTTGGGTCCTGAGTTTAAGGATGAAGACATCCAGGCCTATCTCGACAGCCATCAGATTCCCTATACCCGTCTGCAAAACAGCCAGATTGCCGAAAGAATCGCGGAGCTTATTTCGCAGGACAAGGTGATCGGGTGGTTCGAAGGGCGCATGGAATTCGGGCCGCGCGCGCTGGGCGCTCGATCGATCCTTGGGGACGCCCGGTCCCCGAAAATGCAGGAGATCATGAACGTCAAAATAAAATTCCGCGAGAGTTTCAGGCCCTTCGCGCCTTCGGTGCTGGAAGAGAAGGTATCCGATTATTTCGAGATGGAGGAGAAAAGCCCTTACATGCTGCTGGTGGCGCCGGTGAGGGAATCGCATCGTCGGAAGATGACCGCTGACGAGGATAAGCTTTTCGGGATTGAAAAACTGAATGTCGTGCGTTCGTCCGTGCCAGCTGTCACGCATGTGGATTATTCGGCGAGAATCCAAACCGTGGATCCCGAAAGCCATCCTTTGTATTACCAGATGATCAAGAAATTTAACGAAAAATACGATTGCCCAGTCATCATCAACACCTCTTTCAATGTGAGAGGTGAGCCTCTCGTGTGCCGTCCGGAAGAGGCCTACACGTGTTTTATGAGAACGAATATGGATTATTTAATCCTCGGCTCGTTTTTGCTCGATAAAAGAGATCAGAAACCCATGGATCAAGACGAAGACTGGAAGAAGAAATTTGAGCTGGACTAATTGACATGTCACTGTTAAAAGAAATCGAAGAAATTCAAAGTTCAAAGGCCGATCTCAGGAAATTCGGGTACACGCTCGGGATCGCCTTTGGCCTTCTCGGCGGCTATTTTTTGTGGCGGGGCAAGTCGTTCGCGTTTTATGTCTTGGCTTTGGCCGCTATTTTGCTTCTATTTGGTTTTATTGCGCCCACACTGCTCAAGCCTATTCAGAAAGCTTGGATGACGCTGGCGCTTCTCCTGGGATGGGTGATGACGCGCGTGATTTTGGCGATTGTTTTTTATTTGGTGGTCACACCGATCGGTTTGCTGCTTCGTCTCTCCGGAAAGGATTTCATGAATCGGCACTTTCCCGGCAAGGAAGATTCCTATTGGCTGGATCACGCCAAGAGAGAGAAGGCCGATTATGAGAGACAATTTTGAAAAATGATTACACAGATTGTCAAAACGGATATCAGAAGATCAGGATATCGGGGACTAGGGTATCGGGAGATCAGGGTATCAGGGATGTCTTTGTTCCTGATATCCAGATATCCTGATTGCCTAGTTCCTGGGCCCCTGATAACCCGATCTCCTCTTAAAACAAGGAGTTAAATAAATGAGTAAACTTTCAATACTCTCGGAGTTCTGGGCGTTTCTGAAAGTGCGCAAGAAATGGTGGCTGACCCCGATCGTGGTGGTGC
>CAYJXB010000050.1:0-10730 GCA_964374005.1 uncultured Planctomycetia bacterium | reverse complement strand
AGGTATACTGGCTGCTCAAAGGCAACACGGTGCCGGGATCGTAGGAGAAGGTTTGCGTAGCGCCGATATTCACATCGTCTATCCATAAGTTGTTGATCGCGCTTCCGGCAACCGTGGCGGTTCTGTCAAAAACCCATTTCAAATTATGCGTCCCGGCGGCCAAATTGACGGCTGTGGTTTGCCAGCCGCCGCTTGTGCCGATGAGGGAATCAAAAATCAAGGCAGCGCCATCGTATACTTTCAGGCGATCGGTGGCCATGCCCTGAAGGTTCCAACGGAAATTCATCGTGGTCGCGTTGGCAAGCACCAAGGACGACTTCTGCATAAAGGAAGTGCTCCCCGCGGCCACGAGTCCTGACTGCGCGGTAAAGTTGCCGTCATTCCAAACGTAGGTCCGCCATTGTTTGCCCGGATCGGCATCGGTCGTATAACCGACCGGCAACAGATTCAGCGTATAATCTGTGGGATACTCATTGCTGTTCGTCGTGACAGCGACATCGTCTATCCAAGCACCATTTCTTGGACCGCCGGCCGGCAGACTGCCGGTTCTGTCATAAACCCATTTGAGAACATGCGCGCCGGCCGAGAGATTGATATTGCCCGTTTGCTGCCATCCGGCGCTGTTGGCCGTATTTGAATCAAAGATCAGGTTCGTGCCGTCGTATAAACGCAGACGATCCGCGGTGTCAGAATCTATCTTCCATCGGAAACGCAGCACCGAGATCGCCGCCATCGTGAAGATCTTTTGCATATAGGAGCTTTGGCCGCCCTCGACCATGCCGGACTGGGCCGCAAAACCCGTGCCGTCATAAGTTGTGACACTCTGGTTGAACCACGGGTTGTTGCCACCGCCGGAAAGCCACTGGGATGACGAAGAAAAATTATCTAAAACGGTTTTGGCCACTGGCGTAATTCCGCCCTGGAGCGTGCCGTTCAAGGCGTTGGAAGATAAATCCCTGGCGGTGCCGTCATCAAAAGAATAGTAGGCCTTGAGGCCCGGTTCAGCGCCCTGATGTTTGAGAGTCGGAAGAGTCGAAAAATTGGGTGTGGCGATATTATTGTCGTAAATTGCGACCTCATCAATGATGCCGCTAAAGAAACTGGAGCCGCCGGCGCCATGGGCCCCGATGGTGGCTTTGCCAGTCGCGCCGTAGGTTCTCAGTGTCTGGGTATAACCCACGCTGGCTTTCTCGACGCCGTTGACATAGATTTTCTTGAAGGATCCGCTATAACTAACCGCCAGATGAACCCATTGGTTCTTCGTGACGCCGGCGGCGGTGAGAGTCACCGTAAGATCATCGGAAGAACCGGATGTATTGTATGTGACGAAATGGATGGCGTTATTGAAGATATACAAGCTGTATTGTTCGTTATTGCCGGTGCTGTCCGTTTTGGCAAAGATATATCCGGTCTGCCCGCTTGGGGGAAAATCCGCGGAGTTGACCCAAGCCGAGATGGTAAATCTCTGGAGGTCAAGCGTCGAACTCGGAGGCAAGCTCACGAAACCATTGATTCCGGTAAATCGCAGTGCATCCCCGTAGACAGTGGCGGGGGTAATCTTTATCTCGTCCACAAAGGCCTGGTCGTTGGCGGCACCGGCCGCGGTCGCGGTTCTGTCGTAGACCCATCTCAAAGTATGAATACCGGCTGAAAGATTTAAGGTAGCGCTCACCCAACCGCTTGCGCCCGAGATGAAGCTCACGGCGTCCGTGAGATTGCCATCAACGAATAGACGCAGTTTGTCGGTAGCGGAGGCGTCAATCTTCCATTTAAAGGAGAGCTGACCTGCTTCATTGAGAGTGACGGCCTTTGCGAAGTAGGAGTTTTGGCCGGACGCAACAAGGCCTGACTGCGCGGCAAACCCGCCCGCGTCAAAGGCGACGCCGTTCTGGACTGTCCAGTTGGAAGTAGTATTCCCAACGATTGGAAGCTGGCTGAAATCAACCGACTGGACGCTGACATCGTCTATCCAGGCGGTTTGGCTATCCGGAGTCGCCGAAGTGTTAGTATAAGTCCATCTGATCTTTATGTTTCCTTGCAAACCGTCAAGTGTAAACGCCGTCCAATCCACTCCTGCCGCAATCATGTTGGCGGACAACAACAGGTTTGAGGGGCCAAACACTTCGATTTTAAGGGATTTTCCGGCTCCCGAAGAAGTTTTCCACATGAAACTTAATTTGGAAGCCGTGGCCAGATTGTATGTCCTCTCAAAATAACTGACCTCCCCATTCGCGACCGCTCCGGCCTGGGCCGAGAAGCCGGTAGCGCCATAAGCCGTTGCGCTTTGACTAAACCACTGCGCGGCGCCGCCGGTCATTCCTCGTGAAGATGAGAAATCCTCGGAAACGGTTGACGGGATGCTAATCTCATCCACAAAAGCCTGGTCGTTGGCGGCACCGGCCGCGGTCGCGGTTCTGTCGTAAACCCATCTCAAAGTATGAGCACCGGCTGAAAGATTTAAGGTGGCACTCACCCAACCGCTCGCGCCCGAGATGAAAGTCACGGCGTCCGCGAGACTGCCGTCAACGAACAAACGCAGTTTGTCCGTGGCGGTCGCATTGATCTTCCATTTGAACGAGAGCAGGGCCGGATTAGTCAAACTAACGGCTTTCTCAAAGTAGGAACTTTGACCGGCCGCGACAAGGCCCGACTGGGCGGCAAACCCGCCCGCGTCAAAAGAGGTGCTGTTCTGGATCGTCCAGTTTGAGGTGATGTTATCGGCGATTGGAAGCTGGCTAAAATCAACCGGTTGGACGCTAATATCGTCTAGGTAGGCGCCGTTTCTCGGGCCGTCTGCGGGTAGACTGTCAATTCTGTCATACACCCACCTTAAAACATGCACGCCGGCCGAGAGGTTGAGAATCACAGTTGCCCAATCGCCACTGCCTGACAACGGAGTCACGGCGTCTGTTAGACTTCCGTCAACGAATAAATGCAGTTTGTCTGTAGCGCTTGAGTCAATCTTCCACTTGAAGGAGAGCGGGCCGGCTCCATATAAAGTGACGATCTTCTCAATATAAGAGCTTTGACCGCCCTCGACTATGCCGGACTGAGCTGCCAACTCTGTTTCCGTCAAGGCCGAGATCATCCATTTTCTGGGATCACTGTTCGTAACATACCCTGCTGGCAAATCCAATCGAGTTCCGATAGGATAAGAGAATGAGTTGGAAACCGGCTGGACGCTGACATCGTCTATCCAGGCGCCGTTTCTTGGGCCGCCGGCCGGCAGACTGCCGGTTCTGTCGTAAACCCATTTGAGAACATGCGTGCCGGCCGAGAGATTGATATTGGCTGTTTGCTGCCATCCGGCGCTGTTGCCCGTATTCGAATCAAAGATGAGGGTCGTACCATCATAGACGCGCAGGCGATCCGCGATGTCAGAATCTATCTTCCATTTAAAACTCAACGCGGAGGCAGCCGCCATCGTGAAGGTCTTTTGCATATAAGAGCTTTGACCGCCCTCGACCATGCCCGACTGGGCCACCAACTCTGTGGCCGTCAAGACCGATATCATCCACCGGCTGTCATCACCGCTAGTGAGATACTCCGCCGGCAAATCCAAACGGCTGCCGACCGGATAAGAGAATGGGTTGGAAACCGGCTGGTAATTGATGTTCAGATTGTCGAGCCACGCGGTCTGACGGTTATCATCGGCTCCCGTTGCCGCAGCGGTGTTGGCATAAGTCCATCGCAAAATATAGCTGCCTGCCGGCAACCCACCGGGCACCGAATACTGCTGCCAGTCGGCGCCGTCCGGGATCGTTTGCTGGTGAACCACTTGAAGCAACGGATTTAGAACCTCGAACTTAAGCGACTTGCCGGCGCCGACGGATGTTTTCCACGAGAAACTTAAGTTGGATTGGTTGGTGAGGGTAACCGCCCTTTGGATATAAGTGGTTTGACCACCATAAACGGCCCCCGCTTGAGGCGAAAATCCTCCCGAAACGGTGGAAATCGTGTTTTGGTTAAACCAAGTGGTGCCACCGGACCCATTCGTGCTATAGGTGGATGAAATGGGCAGCACGGTCCCGCTGCCATATTGGAACGAGACAACGGTATCGCTCTGCGGAATTAAGTTCACGTGGTCAATCCAACCCGCATCCAAGCCCACCGGGCCGACATCCTGGCCGTCTTTGGAATAAATCCATTTCAATTGATAATTGCCGGCGGTCAGATCCTTCGTGATCGTCTGCCAGTCAACCTCGCCGCTGATGAGATTCGTATCCACCAACGAACCGGCTTTCCACAATTCAAACTTGAAAAGATCCTGCCCTTCTTCGGACGATACTTTCCATTTAAAATCCAGCGTCGCGTCAAAGCTGAGCATGAGATCCTTGGTGATCACGGATGTCTGATTGTTCAGGATCTTCCCGGTTTGGATCGCGTGGCCCATCAGCAGATCGCCCTGGATCTGCGTCGGAAGCCCGTTAGCGTTGTTGTAGTTGATGATGTCCTGCAACTGCTGCAAGGTGTAATAGACGGTACCTGACTCATTGGAGATGCCCGGCCCTGTCACTAAAATCGGGAGGCCGTTGATCGTGATTAGGTTTCCATCCGGCGAGACGCTCTGGACTGGCCCGCTGAACGGACCTCCCAAATTGAGCGGTTCCAAGGCCGCATCTACGAGGATGCTCTCCGCTCTCCAGGTATTGCCGACACGGACCAGTTTTGTTTTAATCGCCAGCACCGCGTTCGGATCCACGATGGCCGGGAACTGGTCGGTGATGATACCGATCAGGCCGCCCACTTGGGTGTATTCGGCGTTCGTGAGGGTCTTGGAACGCTTGCCGAGTTGAATGACCGGCGGCGTGACCGACCGGTTGGAATAAATCAAGTCAATGTCAGTGAAGAAACCATTGGCTGAGGCGTCATTGCCGACATCAAACAGGACCCCGTTGATTCTAACCTGTGTCGGTTGTCCCAAAGCGGTAGCCACAATCTGCGCCGAGGAAGACGCGAGCGTGGCGGACTTTTCGATGAGCGTTGTAATGCGTATCTCTTTGGCGAGGGATCCGTCCGCCAATACTTCGGAAGTGACCTTGACGATCACCTGGGCGCTGGAGTTGTTAAAGAAATTGATCAACGCGTCAAGCGTAAAGGGGTTACCGGCGGCGGTGAGGATACGGGTATCAGAAGTAATATAAATGATATTTCCGGCAACGGTGATCTGCCCTATCGTCGGGATATCCCCCAGGATTCCCGCTCCGGCGGTCACCGAAGCGATGGGTGACTCGGTCGAAACAGACCGGTTATATTCCTCCGCGATTTTGACGGCGATGGCTCTCCAGACGCCGTCGTCCGTTTTCGTCAAATCAAGACCGATCACACTATGGGCAGGACCTTCTGTGTCAAAAATATTTTTAAGATCAGCCAAAGTGATTCCGATAAAATTCTTATCCTGCAACGTCGTCAAATCATCCACGACGACCTCCATGCCGTTGGTCAAATGAATCTTGCCGGTCGTCGCGGCGACATTATCTCGCCAATCCGGCTGGGCATTTGTGAAGGTTTCGTCAAGCACCACATTCGTGACCATCGTGTCATTCACGACGGTGGCGGGCGAGCCGAACAGGGTCCCGTCATAGAGATGGCTAGCCGAGCTGTCGGCGGCGAGGTTGACCTGGTTGTCAAAATTGTAGAGGGCCATGAGATTGGCTTCGCTGCCCTGGAGTTTGGTGTTCATCGCGCCCCGGACCTCGGCTTGCGTCATGGCTCGGCTGAAGATCGCCACTTCATCCACCGCACCAATAGAGTAGTCGGGATAACCAACCATCGTTAGATCATAGGTGATTTGAGCGGCCACGGTCGCGACGAGATTTCCATCCACATAGAACTTGGTCTGGTTCTGAGAGCCGACCATGGTAATATGATGCCAGTCGGAAGACAGGGAACTGACATTGTAAGGAGTGTTGTATTCAAGGCCGTCTACGTACATACTGAGATTCCCGTTGTCGTTTACATAGACATAGGCGCTGTCGCTCAGATTAGACAATATTCTCCATTCACCATTGGAGGTGAGCGGGAATTTCACCCAGGCCATCAAAGTTCTGTCTCCGTTCATGCTAATAGGAGGAACTGTCATATAGGTCTCGGTCAATGTAGTAAGCGCGATGCCATTTCCTAAAGAGGCGGCCTGTTCTTCTATGCGAATCTCGTCCACCCAGGCATTGCGGTTAATAGTGCCGATGGTATTGGCGGATCGGTCATACACCCACTTTAAGACGTGAGTCCCTGCGGTGAGATTCACCGTTTGACTGACCCAGCCGCTGTCGCCTGAGATGCTGACGCCGTCCACGGCGGTTCCATCAATGATCAGCTTGACCGCGTCGGAAGAGTCGGAGTCAATTTTCCATTGAAAGGTCAAGCTGGAAGCGGTGGCAACGTTAACTGTCTTCTGGAAGTAAGAAGTCTCGCCAATGGCGGTATCGCCGGCCTGGGCAGCCGAACCATTGA
This sequence comes from uncultured Planctomycetia bacterium, assembly GCA_964374005.1. Taxonomy (GTDB): domain Bacteria; phylum Omnitrophota; class Gorgyraeia; order 2-02-FULL-51-18; family 2-02-FULL-51-18; genus CAYJXB01. The sequence continues at coordinate 4,277 of CAYJXB010000050.1, read as the reverse complement.
CGTCATAGGAGGTGATACTTTGAACCTCCCAACTGTAACCTGGTGCTCCAAATTCAATGGACTCGATTTCTGAGAACAGTTTCATGACCATGTCCCACCGGGTCAATACGGTCAACGCGGAAAGAATCAGGCCTGAGGAAGTAACTTTAAACTGGACTTCCGCCTGGGTGGCGGTTCCAAGGAGACCGTTGCTTGAGAGAATGTTTGACAGTTGCTCAAGAGTCAGGGTTTCTCCTCTGATACCGGTCAAAACGCTCGCGTCATCCACCGCGATGTCAACGCCGTCAATCCGGATGGTCGTGTTCACGATGCTCTCGAGACTGCCGGTCAACGAGGCTTGACCTATCGCGTCGGATACGACGACGACATTGGTCAATTCCCATCCGCCCTCGACGCGGTTGGCCGAAACCTGCAGGTAGGTCCCTACGCTTTGAAGTTGATTATCGGACCATAGAGCAAAAAGGGCCTCTTTGTTGATGGGTTGTTTGTTGATATCCAAAATCTTTGTCGTGGCGGACAATTTCATGGTAATTCCGTTCAGGCGGACAGTCCCAGCGGTCAAGTCCACGTCCTGCAAAGACCCGGTCAACGTCGTGGGTGCTAAACCTTCCTGGCTGGTCGTGATGATGATTTGCTGGGCCTCCCATCCGTCAATACCGCGCAGAGTGACCAATTTGATGGCCGTGAAAATCCCATCCGCCATCAGGGATTCTCGAATCTCCTCCAGGCGGGCTATCTTTTCTGCCGCGGTGCCGGTAATGAGATTTCCGGCCGCGTCTTTGACGATCGTGGTATCAAGGACCTTGATGGGGTTGTTCGCAAAACGGATCGTTCTCGCGAAAATGTCCGTGCTTTGTAATACGCCATTCAAAATGCTCAAGCCCGTGGGATTATAGAGATTGTCCAGTTTACCGGTCACCTTTTGAACCGGATTGGGCAGTACGTCTATTCTGGACGCCGTCCAAGCCCCCTTATCGTCTTTGACCATACTGACCTTAAGATAGACCGAGGCAGGATCGCTCGTGAAGAGACTTTGCAAATCCTCAGGGGCGATCGGGTCACCCTCGATGTCATAAATGACCGTGTTTACGCCTAAGCGAATAATGTTGCCGCCGATCGTAATCGAACCGCCATCTTCGTCTAGGGTGATCGCGGTCAGCCAGTTCTTTATCTGCGCCGTTTGGCTGACAGGCAGGATGACCGGGGCATTCCCATAAACATAGACGATAGCGCCTGTCTCACTGCTGATTTTCACAGTGCTCGAGGCGGTAACGGTCGCGTCAGTCATGACCGTCACTTCCTCCTCATCGGACAGTTCAACCACCTCTCCGGCAAGGACATCTTGGGTCGCGCCGCCCTTCAACTGAATCGTGGCCGCCGTGTCAAAAGCAAGAGTGCCGCCCTTGGCCATTTTGAATTTCGTATTTGCCGGTACCGAGACCTTACCTCCCTCAGGCAACGTGATATAACTATTGGCCGGAATGTCAATCGGGATGCCGGTGTCTCCGATCGGATCAAATACAATCGGCGTATCGGCGCCCGGAATAATTTTGCCTCCGTCCACCATCGTGATCTTTCCTCCTCCCACCAAGCCAATAACGGCCGCTCCCACAATCACCACGGTGCCGGCGGTAAGAATGGTGATTGTTTCTAACGCTCCCACAGCAATGGATTCACCCGCCGCGACGGTCACAATGCGGCCGTCACCCATCACGACAGTCGCGCCGTCCAAGAATTGGATGCTCCCCTCGCTTCCCAGGGTCACCTGGCTGTTCGCCGGCAATGTCACGGTCCCTCCCTCCGGCAACGACACTTTGGCGACGGGCAATACGAGCTGAGCAATACTGGATGCGATCGCGGCATTGGCCGCCCTTAAACGGCTTGTATCCAGGGACAACACGTCCGCTTTGCTGACAATAGCCGCAATAGCCGTGGACAAAACACGCATGGTGGATGCCAAAGCGGTCACGGCCGAAAAGATGAGTTGGTTGGCCTCCGTGACGGATTGGGCGGAGGACAAACTGCCGCCCAAGGATAACAAGATGCCGGCGATGGAAGCGAGGCCATCGGCGATAGAGTTGAATTCCGAAATGGCCGATAAAGCAGTGGCGGCGGCCGCGAGACTGCCGGCCAAAGAGGTTAAGCTACTCCCGACCGCGGAGAGATTGGCGGAGGCGGCGGCTAGCGATCCTGTGGCCAAGCTGTCGGCGGCCGAGGAGAGATTGGCCGAGGCGTCAGACAAACCGGTCAGGACCAAAGCTAAACTGTCGGTCGCCATCGAAAGGGCCGCGTCACTCGATAAGTCATCCGCGCCGTCTGACAGATCGGACGAAGCGTTGGAAAGATTGTTTATAATGGATGACAGGTAGCTCGCAATGCCGGAAAGACTATCCGTGGGTGCGGACAGATTGAATGACACGCCGGGCGGCAAAGTGATCGTGCCGCTGCCGGGCGTATAGAAATAAGTGTAATTCTGAGAGAGTCCCCAAACCTTGGCTGAAGAGTTGCTGACGGTCAGCCATTCTTCGGCGGAGGTGATCCGCATTTCACTGTCGAAATGCTGTATTCTGAACAACGCGCCGGCCGCCGTGCCAATGGCCTTGGCGCTAAGGATCGCTTTGGACACCGGATCCAAGACGTAACTGTAAGCATAATGGACGTTCACCCTCGCGAAAAGAGTGTCAAAAGACTCGGCCGGATAGGAGGCAGGCACGCTGAAGGACTTGATTTCCTCCTGGTCAACGCTTAACAGCGTTCCATTCAAATCATAACGATAAATGGCGGATAAGACCGTTTCTTGCTCGCTGCCGCTGACACCATATCCAGGGACATTGCTGAGAAAACGCTGGTAACTGGTGATACCGGTGCTATTGATCGTGGTTTTACTTTCCCCGAACTTATCCAAGATGGTGATGGAATCAAAGGAGGCGACGTCCCCTCTGGAAAGACTGCGGGTCACGATCGTGCGGAAATCTCCATTGGAAGGATCCGTGCTTTCCTGATAATTGTAATAAGCCACGATGCCGCTGGCTTCTATGACGAACGAGACGACCTGTTCGTCAAACTCGTTCAGCTCAAAATAGGTTTTGGTGACCTTCCCCTTGGCGATCTGCTCGGTAAACGTGAGCGTCCCGTCAATATTGCTGTAAGAATAAGTGGTGGTTTCCCCGGTGCCTCGGGTTTCTTGTTTGACCCTTTCATTTCCATAGGGATCGGTTTCATAAAATGTCTCGTTCTGCTGGGTGACCACGGCGCCTTCCCATACCTGAATGGTGGACCACGCGCGCTCCAGGAAACCGTTGGCATCGTAGTCATATGTCTTGGTGATCCCGCGATAATCCACGGTGTAGTCCACAACGTCCTCGTTAAACGCGCTGATCTTATAATACGTATTGAAATTATTCCCCACCGTCTCGATTCGGGTCAGATTGTCTCCGGAATAATAATACTTTTGTTCCACATTTTTTCGATCAATGCGCCGGTCTATCTTTTCTTCCCCCTCATCCCCGCTAAACAGTCTGAATTCAACGAACTTTTCGTCGTTGGGCAAAGCGGGCGGCACGGTCAACGGTACGGACGGGAAAGCCGTCATCTCCTTGGCGTAGATGACCTGTCTTCGCATGGCTCTGATATTAGAATCAGTGGCGAGCGCCTCGCCGCCGGTGGCGGTCGCATAGTAATAAACGGTGGTGGCTTTGACTACAGTCCCTCCGAGCTGATAACGGTATGAATGACTCAAAAGTTCATCGCCCTGCTCTCCGACGAAAAAGTTCTTGGTTTCTCTCGCGGCAATATCCACGTCCGGATTGGAGACGTTTGTCACGTTCTTTAAACCTCTGTAATCAACGGTGAGGGCAAGGGCATCGCCTGAAGAAATGGACGGATCGGAGGCTCGTTGGTAGTTGCTGGCGCCGTCTTGATAGAAATAAATGCTTGTCAAACTGACATAATTACGGCCGATGCGGTAATTAATTCGATGATCCGCAATTTCCTCCCCCTGCTCACCGACAAAGACGGTCATGGCTGTCCGATTGGCAATGTCGGCGTCCGGGTTGATAATGGCTTCCACTGCTTTTACGCCCTTATAACTCGTGCTCACCGTCAATGCTTCTTCGGTAGACGCTGTCGAAGCACGCAGGAAAGCCACCCCATAAAAATTAACTGAAGTAGTGAGAACGGTCGTTCCATTCGTAGCGTAGTTGTAGGAATAGTCCGCCTTCTCGTCGCCCTGCAGGCCCACGAAGAAGGTGCTAGACCGGCGGTTCGTGAGTGCCACC
>CAYJXB010000049.1:0-11087 GCA_964374005.1 uncultured Planctomycetia bacterium | reverse complement strand
ACTTATAGTTCACATTCGCGATATACAGGTCACGGTCGTCTTCGGGATCGTGAGCGCCCTCCTCAATCTTGGAGTAGACAAAGTCCAGTGTCCAAGGATTGAAATCAAGAGTCGCGCGGAGCGCGTCAAACGACTGAATCTGAGTAAACTCATCCGCTTGGGTCACCCCTTGAGGATCCTGAGGATTCCAACCGATGATGAACCCGCGGCCAAACCACAGGTCCTGACGACCGATGGTCAGCGTCAAAGGAGAATAAAAGATCTCCTTCATCTGGACATAAGCGAGGTCGAGCAAGATGTCGAACTCGCTTGGAGTCGTGTTGGTGCCTATCGCCGTTTCAGCGACGAAGTCATCCGCATTCCAATCTCTCTGATTGACAATGTTGATGACCGTGGAGACGTTGTCCGTGAGATCCGCGGAGACTTCGATCTGAGTAATGCTCATGAAGTAATCGTCCGCTTCCGAACTATGGCCGGTGAGGGTGTCCGATCCGCCAGCTCCTGGAACCGAACTGCCAACCGGAATCGCACCCGAATCGTTGTTGTCCCGCAGATCAAGATTGACACGGTAAAACCAGTAAGCATCCAACGATCCGCTCACTTTCACGTTCTGGGTTTCGGCATAAACAGGCGCCGCCGCCGCGAGAACGAGCGCAACAACGAATAACGCTCTTAAGTGTTTCATTTAATTCCTCCAAAGTGCATTTTATTTTCTAAGTTAGGGTAAAAATCTTTGCCTGTTAGGTGTCTCCCCCCTCTCTGCGGCGTAGTTTAGATTATCTTTAATGAGCTTAATCCTACGGCTATTGTATTTTCTTATGTTAAATCAATGTAACGAGCATATTAATTCGAGTCTTTCACGAAATGCCGCAGCACGGCGTTGATCCGTTTGGCAACGCCTATTAAATCATCATTTTTTCGTATGCTTACCCGGTGATAATAATCTCCTGCCAGGATTTGATCCAGATCGTTCTCAAGGCGTTCGATCGGCCCCGCAAAGCGATGCGAGATGATCAGCGCGAACCACAAAATAACCAGGATCACCACGGGCAAAGCAAATACCAAAAACGCGTTGACACGCTCGATCACGGGCACCAGATTCGCCATGATGGCCTCCGGGAAAACCATTTGCTTCGCCACTAAATTAAAGATCAAATTATAAAAGCAAAAACCGATTAGAAGCGTCGGGGCCAGCATGGCGAGGATCACGATTAAAAGATACTTCGCCTGAATCGGGTGTTTCATCAGCCGTTTAGTTCTTAGTTTCATCGTCTCAGTTCCTCCTTAGCGATTGTTTAAACGTAAACTCTGCGAAGGACGCTTCGGACTGAGTGCCGGTATTATCGGAATCACTCATCAGCGCTATCACGCCGATGGGGCGGCGCGGGTTTTTTCCGAAGAGTTTTCGGTAGTCCTCACGAACATTTCTTTCCTCTGTCTGCCAGCCGTCATTTTCGGAAAGTGAATGTCCGCTGCGAAGCACAAGAAGCTTGACCCTCTCCGTATAGGGGCTCGTGGCGGCAGTTCCCGGCGGAATTCTTTCATCCCAGATATATTCAATCACGTCCGACTTGAAAAAATTCGGCCCTGCAAATATGACGTAGACCCTTGCCGCAAAATCATCTTCGCTTTTATTCGATAAACGGCCGGGGTCTTTCTTCCGAGGAAATTGGACGGCTTTCCACTTCCATGACAGATAAAGATCGGCAGCCGCTTCACGATCCACTTTTGCGTAAAGGCCCGAGCAGGAATCTCGGCTCGAGGCGCTCAAAATGACACCCTCGTTTTCCTCGTGAACGACAAAGCGCGTCTTGCCCTTAAATATTTTTTCTTCCCATCTCTTTGCGGTCCCCTGTGCCTCGAACGGTAAACGGGTCAACGTCATAAACGCGCCGGTCCCCCTTTCAAGGGGAACCATCGGAAACGGCCTATCGCTCATCAGCGTTAAAAACAGCGCCGCCACAAGAAATAAAAGGAGCCATAACCCGCAGGTTTTTAAAGACCCTCTCATTGCCGGTATTGATTGGTGATCGGCATGCGTCGGTCGCGTCCAAAGGCCTTTGGCGTGATTTTAACGCCCGGTGGGGATTGTCGCCTCTTATACTCGTTTCCATCGACCATTTTGGCTAAGCGGATGGCAATGGATTTGGGGATCCCTTCTTTAATCACATCCTCGAGCGCCTTGTCTTGTTCGACATAAAATTCCAGGAACTTATCTACCAGCGGATAAGGAGGAAGCGTGTCCTGGTCCTTCTGATTCGGCCGAAGCTCCGCCGTCGGCGGACGCTTGAGGATGCTTTCCGGAATCGAGTTTTTTGGGAACCGCGAGTTCTGATAGCGAGCCAGCTTAAAAACAAGCGTTTTTGGGACATCTTTGATCACGGCGAATCCGCCCGCCATGTCCCCATACAGGGTACAATATCCCGTCGCCATTTCACTTTTGTTGCCGGTGGTCAGAACAAGATAGCCCAGTTTGTTGGAGACCGCCATCAGAATATTCCCCCGGATCCTGGCTTGCAAATTTTCTTCGGTTGTATCCGATGCGTGCGATCGAAACGTTCGGCTTAAACCCGTCAAATAGCGATCAAAAATAGAGTTGATCTCAAAGTCGAGCAACTTAATTTTTAGATTCTCCGCCAATGCCTTGGCGTCTTGATAAGTTCCTCGGGAGGTGTACCGCGATGGCATCGTGACGCCTATGACATTTTTCGCCCCAAGCGCATCCACGGCGATTCTGGCCACGAGCGCAGAATCAATCCCCCCGCTCAAACCGACCAACGCCTTCTTAAACCCGTTTTTCTGAATATAATCGTGCGTCCCAAGCACTAATGCCTGATACACCTCCGCTTCATGTCCTAATGGCGACGTTCTGTCGGCGCGGCGAATCAAAGGCTTCTGACCCTGGTTTGTGGGGATGTCGGCCACAAGCGTATCTTCTTCGAAGCGTCTTGCACGGGCAAGCACATTGCCGTCAGGACTCACGACCATGCTCCCCCCGTCAAACACAAGCTCGTCCTGGCCGCCCACAAGATTTAGATAAAGCACGGTGGCCTTAGCGCTACGCGCCAGATTCCTCAAAAGCGACTCTCTCTCACTTTGCTTTTCTCGGTGATAGGGAGAGGCCGAGATGTTAATTAAAAAAGAATTGGCCCCTGCATACCCCTTCTGATAGACAGCGCCGCTCTTCTGCCAGATATCCTCACAAATCGTGAGGCCAAAACGAATAGGGCCTAACTGAAAAACCCCGTTCTGTGTGCCGGGAAAAAAATAGCGCTTTTCGTCAAAAACGCCGTAATTGGGCAATTCCATCTTACGGTAAACATAAGCGACGCCCTTGTCTTTAAGAAGAACCGCGGCGTTGTATAACCGGCCGTCTTCGTCCCGGTCAACAAACCCGACGATCGCGGCCAATCCTTTTGTTTTTGAGGCAATGGATTTTATAATGTCGAGATTCCGGCTGACAAACGCCTTTTTGAATAAAAGGTCCTCCGGCGGGTAACCGGTCACGGTCAGTTCCGGAAATATCGCCAAATGCGCGTGTGCGCGCTTAGCCTGATCCATCGATCGGGCTATTCTTTCGCGATTGCCTTCCAAGTCCCCGACGGTGGTATTGATTTGCGCCATCCACACTCTCAAAAATCGGCTCATAGTCTAGTCCATTTGTGCGCGCTGAAGTCTGCCGCTGTAATCCAAATACACGGTCTTCCATTCTGAAAATATATCCAGCGCCGTGACGCCGGCCTCCCGGTGGCCGTTGCCTGTTTTTTTGATCCCCCCAAAGGGCAGATGCGCCTCGGCCCCGATCGTGGAGCTATTGATATAAGTGATGCCGGATTGAATTTCTTCGACGCTCTTGATGGCCCGGACGATGTCTCGGGTAAAAATGCTTGAGGATAGGCCGTACGTCGAATCGTTCATGATGCGGATGGCTTCCTCATAATTTTTTACTTTGATCAACCCAACCACAGGGCCGAAGATCTCTTGTTGAGCGAGGCTCATTCGAGAAGAAACCTCCGTAAAAATCGTGGGGCGATAAAAATAGCCGTATTTTCTCTCGCCGGTGTTTTCGACTTTTCCTCCTAACACGAGGCGCGCGCCTTCTTTTTTAGCTCTTTGTACCCACCCGTGAATTGCCTTGAGCTGTCTTTGATTGATAATCGGGCCTAGGTTGACCGAGGGATCATCGCCGCGGCCAATCTTCAGGTCGGCGGTGGCGTTCACGAATAATTTTAAAAATCGATTATAAATTTTTTCATGCAGGATGATCCTTGAGGTCGCCGTGCAGCGTTGTCCGCTCGTCGCGAAAGCGCCCCATAACGCGGCCGTGACCGCCAGATCCAAATCAGCGTCCTCCATCACGGCCTGCGCATTTTTGCCGCCCATTTCCAAAGCGCAGCGTTTTAAAAGCTTCCCGCAGATGGAGGCGATCCCAGAACCTACTTCCGAAGAACCGGTGAATGAGACCAACGAAACGTCTTGGTGCCGCACGAGCGAAGCACCGGCCTCTTCGCCAAAACCAGTCACCACATTCATCACTCCCGCCGGCAAGCCGGCGTCGGCCAGAATCTCGGCAAAGTGCAGACTCATGATCGAAGTATCTTCCGCCGGTTTTAATACCGCTGTATTTCCGCAAATCAGGGCGGGATAAATTTTCCAGGCGGGAATCGCTAAAGGAAAATTCCAAGGCGTGATGAGCCCGCAAACACCCACCGGGCGACGAAGCGTCAAGCACATTTTATCTTTAAGCTCCGAGGGGACCGTCTGCCCGTAAAGGCGCCTCCCTTCCCCCGCGAAGAAATACGCGGTGTCAATCGCTTCCTGAACGTCCGCGCGGGATTCCCTCAAGAGTTTTCCCATTTCCCGGGTCATGACGCAAGCAAGCGCTTCCTTCTGGCGCTCCAAGATCTGAGCGGATCGAAATAAAATCTCGGCGCGTTTCGGCGCCGGTGTCGCGGACCAGCCGGGCATGGCTTTCTTGGCCGATTGCACCGCCCGGCCAATATCGATCGCGCCGGATCTGGGCATCGTTCCAAGGATATCCCGCCGGTCGGCGGGATTCCGATCCAAAAAAGTCTTGCCGCTTCCGGCACTCACCCATTGGCCACCGATAAAATTTTTATAATTTTTCATCCGCGATCATCCTAGCGACTACGGGGCCATCGCTTGCCCCTCCGCCGAAGGACGGATTCGTCCTCTGGCGAAGAGCGCTTCTGCCGCGAGAGGAGACTCGCGGCCTGGGGTATTCGCTCCATCGCGACTTGGCTGCGTTCATCTCTTGCGAGCGTCAGTCTCGATAACACCAACGGCTTAATTTCTCGTTCAACAATCTCCCAGAAAATATTTAAAAGGTTCTGGTCGTTGATCGGAACCCCCTTTAGAAAATCCACATGCAACCCGAGGTCTCTTGACTCGACCCGGTGAATGATGAATGCATTCACTTTTTCTTCCAAAACACGCTCCGAATCGGGATCTGCCGATTGGATCGTGGCCCCTAGCGTGTAGTTGTGCCCGAAGACCTTACCGGCTTTCGAGTAGCTGGCGCTGAAATGAAATGTCTTCGTCAACAAAATGTTCATCGATTTTGATGGAATGATTACGGATGGTTATTTCTTGCCGATCAACGCCATGAATTCCATGCGCGTACTGCGGTCGCTGCGAAAGACCCCTAACATGGTGCTCGTCACGCAGATCGCGCTTTGCTTTTCAACCCCTCTCATCGCCATGCAAAGATGCAGCGCTTCAATGATCACCGCCACTCCCAAAGGGTTGAGCGCCTCCTGAAGGCAATTCGCAATCTGGTTCGTCAACCGCTCTTGGACCTGAAGCCGCCGCGCGAATACATCGACCAGGCGCGGAATCTTGCTGAGGCCTACAATCTTGCCGTTGGGGATGTAAGCCACGTGGCACTTGCCATAAAAAGGCAAAAGATGATGCTCGCACAAACTGAATAAATCTATCTCCTTCAACACCACCATCTCATCATACTCTTCGTCAAAGACCGCGCCGTTTAACACGGTTTGCGGTTTTTTCTCATAACCGCTTGTCAGATAACGATAGGCGGCCTGCACCCGTGCGGGAGTCTTCTTGAGGCCTTGGCGACGTGGATGCTCTCCCAAAGCAATCAGGAACTCTTTGGCTAATTTCTCAATGGTCGGTTTCTTCATGGGATAAGTATAGAAAAAAACCCGCCCTTTCTTAAGGGGATGAACCCTTTAAGAAAGAGCGGGGCAAAATCAATAAATACTCCCTATTCTAAACGAGGCTTTTCTGGACTGATGAGAGGCTGCTTTTTGGGAATCCAGAATGTGAGAAGGTCAATGGCCCCTGCTCCCACACGATGAATGGTCCTACGTACCCCAATGGCGCCTCCGGCAACCAACCCCGTGAGCTGTTCACCGGTGCTCTTACCTTTGGCCGCTTCCGCATGGGTACTGTCAAGAACCTCTACCCAACCCGTTGACACATTGCGGCTGCCTGATCGTACGTTTTTCACTTGTTCCTCGCCGGTATTGGAGCTAGTCATGCCCACATCCGCGAACACCGGCGCTCCCATCACGGTCGCCACGAACATTAACAACACAAACGCGATTAATTTCTTCACCTGGTTATTTCCTCCTCATGTCTATAATTAATGACGATGCATCGGTTGTTAATGTAGCATAGTCCTATTTTCTATGCAAGATAAATTTCAATCGCTAAAATTAATGACTATTCTTATCTATTTCCTACAAATTATTAGCGAAAATTAACAAATTGTAGATCGACGCCAAAATCCTTCTGCCTCAAAAAAGCGATCACCGCCTGGAGATCGTCAATTTTGGGTGCTTGAACACGCACCTGGTCGTTTTGAATCTGCGTTTGGACTTTTAATTTCAATTCTTTGATGCTTTTTGTGATTTCCTTGGCCTTATCCGTCGGAATGCCCTGTTGAATCGTGATCACCTGTTTCACCGACCCGCCCACCATGCCCGTCTGGATCGCGCCGAGCTGAAGCGCTTTTAGCGAAACGTTTCTTTTCACACACTTCGTCTGTAATAAGTCTATCAGGGTTTTCAAACGATACTCATTCTCCGTCTTCAGCGTAATGATTTTCTGTGACTTGTCCAACTCCATGGAGCTATTGGAACCCTTGAAATCAAAACGCTGCGCCAACTCTTTTTTTGCCTGCTGAACCGCGTTATCCACTTCTTGAAAATTCGTTTTGGAAACCGCATCAAATGAATGATCGCCGGAACCCATTGTTTCTCTCCCGCCTTACCTCAATTTTGCAACAAACGCTTCATGGAGTTCCCGATGTCGCTTAAATTTTCGATCACGTCAATTCCATTTTTTTTCATTAAATCCATTTTCTCCCGCGCCGTGCCTCGCGACCCGGAAACGATCGCTCCCGCATGGCCCATTCTTTTTCCTTTCGGTGCGGTCAACCCCGCAATAAAAGCGGCAACTTTCTTTTTCACATTCTTCCGGATATAAGCGGCCGCTTCTTCTTCTTGGCTTCCGCCGATCTCCCCAATCATCAGCACGGCCTCGGTTTCACGGTCTTTCTCAAACAACTCCAACGCGTCAATAAAACTTGTGCCGATGACGGGGTCTCCCCCGATCCCAAGACAGGTGCTTTGGCCCAAGCCCGCCGTTGTCAGCTGCCACACCGCTTCGTAGGTCAAGGTGCCGCTTCTTGAAATCACGCCGATCCGTCCTTTTTTATGAATATACCCCGGCATAATGCCGATCTTGCATTCTCCCGAAGTGATGATGCCTGGACAATTCGGGCCGATGATCCTGGCCTTTTTGGGTCGTGCGTATTCCACCGCCCGGATCATATCCAGCGTGGGAATTCCTTCGGTGATACAAACAATGAGCTTTATTCCGGCATCCACCGCTTCTTTGATCGCGGATAACGCGAAAGGGGCCGGTACATAAATCATGGAAGCCGTCGCGCCCGTTTTATTAACCACTTCCTTAACGGTATCGAATACCGGTATCGTCTCAACAAAAGTTCCCCCTTTTTTCGGTGTAACGCCCCCGACCATCTTTGTGCCGTAGTCCAGGCACTGCCGGGAGTGAAAACTTCCGGCTTTTCCCGTGATCCCCTGGCAAATGACCTTGGTACTTTTATCGATGAGAATGGACATGGGATGCCTTTGAAGCACGCTCCGCTTCTTCAACTGCTTTTTTAGCGGCCTCCTCGATCGTGGAACAAGAAATAATGGGTAGGCGGGACTCTTTAAGAAGCTGCCGTCCTTCTTCGACGCGTGTCCCTTCTAGCCGCACGATGAGCGGTGCACGCAGCTTGACTTCACGAAGCGCCTGGATCATGCCTTCCGCGATCAAATCGCATTTCATGATTCCGCCAAAAATATTCACAAGAATGGCGCCGACCCGGGGGTCCTGAAGAATAATCTTAAATCCTTCTCTGACTTGTTCGGTTGTCGCCCCGCCGCCGACATCTAAAAAATTGGCAGGTTCACCGCCTGCACGCTTGATCATATCCATCGTCGCCATCGCGAGTCCAGCGCCATTCACCAAGCATCCAACGTTTCCGCTCATGGACACGTAGCTTAGCCCAAAGGCCTTGGCCTTTCTTTCCCTATCATCTTCTTCCTCGGGGTCTTTGAACGCTCGAACATCTTCGTGCCGAAATAAGGCGTTGTCATCGAACACGATTTTTGCGTCCAACGCCAGCACGCGGCCCTGATCCGTTAAACCCAACGGGTTGATTTCACAAATGGAGGCGTCCTTCTGCGTAAAAAGGCAAGCCAGTTTCGACGCCGCGGCGCCGATCTGTGAAGCAACGTCCTGATTTGAAAATAACTTGTTGATTCTTGATAGAATTGTTTCCGGGGCGGGCAATTGGTCAGGAGAAAAATAAATCCTTTCGATGGCCCGAGGCCTCAAGGCAGCCACTTCCTCAATCTCGACCCCGCCTTCCCGGGAAAATAAAATCACAGGCGCGCGGTCGGATCGGTCCACCACGATGCCAAGATAATACTCCTCTTTAATCTTGATTTCTTCCGTGATCATCACGGCCTTCACGACCGTCGGCAGGCCCTGCGACTGATCAGTGGAAAAAGGCCTGCCGATGAACTTTCCGGCCAGTTTTTCGGCCTCGTCCGCACTCCCGGCGCGCTGGATGCCGCCCGCTTTTCCCCGCCCGCCCGCCAAGACCTGAACCTTGACCATGCAGTTGGGGTTGGCTAATCTTTGGAACACGTCGCGCGCGCGCTTGGTGTCAAAAACCACCTCTCCCCGCGAAACAGGAATCTGATACTGGGCCAATAATTGACAGGCCTGATATTCGTGTATCTTCACCCCGTTAGACTCCTTACCAACATTGAGTTACCTTTGTTGACACAATTCGTTACTAGCTCAACAACTTTTGAGTCACAACTTATGAAATTTAGGAGTCTAACGGGGTTCATACCCCTAAATGCTCAAGCTCCTCAACGCCTTTCTTGACCTTCGCCGCGGACAAAAGCAGCGCTTTTTTCTCCTTCTCAGCCAGCGGTATTTCCACCACTTTCTCAACTCCGTCCCGTCCCAGCCGAGCCGGGACGCCCAAGTAAATATCTTGAATGCCATATTCTCCGCGCAGGTAAGCACAGACGGGCAGGATTTTTTTCTCATCCTTCAAGATCGCCTTGACCATTTCATAAACGGAACTTGCCGGCGCGTAAAACGCGCTCCCTGTTTTTAAGAGCGCGACGACCTCCGCGCCGCCGTCTCTGGTGCGCTGTTCAATTTCCTTTAACCCCTGTTCGGGGATGAGTTGGGTGACTGACGTATTTTCTACCCTGGATTGGCTTGAGACAGGAACCATCAAATCACCATGCCCTCCCAACACGATCGCTTCCACATCCTTTGGAACGAGGTCCAGGTATTCCGCGATAAAAAATCTCATGCGGGCTGTGTCCAACACTCCCGCCATACCAAACACTCTCGCCTCCGGGAAACCGGTCCGTTTAAAAGCCAAATGCGTCATGAGGTCCAACGGATTGGTGACAATGATCACTTTCGACGAAGAGGCCTGTTTTTTAATATGGGAGGAAACGTCCGAGATGATTTTTGCGTTGAGTGCCAAGAGGTCTTCACGGCTCATCCCCGGTTTTCTGGGAAGTCCGGCGGTGACGACGACAACTTCCGCGCCTTCAATATCTTTGTAATCATTGGTCCCAAGAATATGGCGATCATGCCCCTCGATAGGAGCTGCTTCCATCAGGTCGAGCGCCTTGCCTTGCGGCATCCCCTGCACCACATCAAATAAAACGACGTCGGCCAATCCCTTTTCCAAAATCCTCTGGGCGACGGTGGCGCCCACCTGACCTGCTCCGATGACGGCAACAAATGGCTTGCGGATTTTCATGGCAAGACCTTCGCCAATGCCTCGCTGATGCGCTTGGGCTCCGCCTGCCCTGCCAGCTTCTCGGTTAATAATTTCATGACTTTTCCAAAATCCTTTTTAGACCCGGCGCCGGCTTCTTTCACGGCGGCGATCACCGCCTGTTCAAGCGCCTGATCGGACAACTGCTTGGGCAGATAGCTTTCCAGGATCCCGGCTTCTTTTGTCTCCTGGGCAGCCAGGGCATGTCTTCCCGCTTTCGAGAACTGGTCAATGGACTCCCGGTGCTGTTTGATCTGTTTTTGAACGATCTGCTGCACCTCGGCGTCGGTCAAGGTCTGCGTCCTTTTCTCAATCGCGCTGTATTTCAGCGCGGATTTCAAAAACCGCAAGGTGGACACTTTGGCGGCGTCCTTGGCACTCATGGCTTGTCTCAAATCCTGGTCTATCTTCTGCTCTAAAGACATCTGAACCTCCGTCTGAGATCCCACGTAAGCGCTTGGGCGCTTACTAAGGAGGATATCCGCCAAACTACTTGGCGGACCCGCCACGATTTGTGGCGGGAATTCGCATGGCAGACTTGGCGCTCCTTTTAGTCGCGCAAGTCTGATGCTCATTTAAAACTAAACCCCGCCCTTGCGCGCAAGAGCGGGGTTTAAAAAGTAACGACGAAACCCGTTGTTTACTGTTGCTCTGCTTCCTCTTCGGCGGCTTTCACAGGAATTTGTACCGTCTCAGCAACCGTTTGACC
>CAYJXB010000048.1:0-11087 GCA_964374005.1 uncultured Planctomycetia bacterium | reverse complement strand
TCAGCCACATATTCAAAAACTCAGCCGTCGATCCGGAGAGCCGCGCGACAAAACCCGCACCGTGAAGCGACACATCCGCATTGGCGCTTGAAACGATAAAGGAGGAATTCTCCAAAATGCTCCTACCGTACCGCTCGGCCGGCTGAAACGGAATAAGCGTCTTCTTGAAATCCCTGAAAAATTCTTCGGTCATTCCGCTCTTCAATAACTCCAGCAAAAATTTATACTCCATATGAAGCCAAATCGTTTGGTTCTCCAGCCATCCCGGCGGAAACACGCAGGCACGCCCTATCTCGGGAGACGCGTCGCGCAAGGAAGCGCAGACCTTGTACATCTGGAGTTTTGCGTCGTACAAATCGCTTTCACGGACGGCCCTCAAAAGCTCTCGGCGCTTCGCCGGATCCGTTTCCACTTTCAACGCGTGCACCGGCCCTTCGAGGAAAAACGGAAGCGGCGTTTGCTTGAATCGGAGTGGCTTCACATAAATCCGCCCGGCCTGGTTCTTCTTCAAGATCCGGTACCGGACGACCTCGTTCTCAAAATAAGTGGGGTACAATTTATTCTTCGCGTCAAAGGCCCTCTCAATCCCCATCTCAATTTTTTCTCTGGCATGTGCCAGGAAGGTTTTAAGGTCGCCGAGTACGATTTTCTTCTTTTTTCCGGAAAGCCCCATGAAAGTCCGGTGCCTGAATCTCTCTTTTTCAGTACTAGCGATCTCCCAAAATGTGAAATTCCGCCGCTCATTTCTGTCTCTGAAATGTCTCTCCAATTCCGCTGACAATTTTTTGATGAACCCGGCGAGCTCCACCGGAAGAATGAGCGTTTGATTCAAATCAATCTCCGAATCCTCGAGCGATTGGATCAGAAAAAGCGCCAAGCGCTTGAGTTCAAAGGTCTCGGGCAACGAAGAGCCCAAAAGCCCCGGCAGACCGTTCAGCGCGTCGTACCACGAGGGTTTGTCCGCTTCCATCTCGATCCCGATCCCTTCCGCGTCCAGCGATGCCAGTTTATTGGCGAAAAGACAAAGCAGTTTCACGAAAAGATTCGTTTGATAAATCTCGCCCCGCCCGCCCCGGGTGCGCACGATCGCCGCCCCTTTGTCCCGCTTGGCCAGCAAGCTTGCTTTTGCCTTGTCCTCCGTGACCGCCTGGTATTGACGGATCGCGCCGTTCTCGTTCAGGAAATATTTCTCGTGGCGCGGGTTCACCCGATGGTCATTGTCATAAAAGGTGTATTCTTCTTTCTCAAACAAAATCTTTTTCTTGTCCTCAGGATAGATCGCCAGATAACTCTCGATCAAATCCAGGTTGTAAGTCCAATGGTCCACCCAAAATCCTTCGCCATGTTCGGCCTTGCCCTCACGGACAAGAAACGGGACGAGCGCCTCCAATAATTGATGGAAGCGGCGAGGGGTAATCCCGCCGCTTTCCTCCAGAAAACGGTAAAACCCTCCGGGGTTAAACGGCTGGTTTAAAACGCTTTCGCACAACTTGGCCGTTTTGCGATTAAAAAATTTTGAGAGGATTTTGCGGGACTCGGGCGATCGTTTGAAATGATAACGCGATCCCTTGATCACCAAAGGATTAAAACCATCCAATTGGATTAGGTTCAAAAATGTCTTCACGGCGGAATCTTTCACGCGCGGGTCAAACCAGACATCCGATCGCCTGTTTTGGTTCACGTCGCGATAATTCCCGTCCCCTTGGGAAAAATAGGTCGGCTCCAGCAAAAAACGGTTGTAATCCCTCTCAAGATCCCCGTGCTTTCTGGAATAAACGTAAAACACGTGGTTCTCCTGCCGGCCGCCCAGGTGAATCGGGAGGCCGCCGCGCATGATGTTGTCAAGATAGGTCTGGCCGCAATACAGGTCATAGGCCGCCGAGGCCGTCGCCGTAAACATTTTTGATTTGATCGCCTCGATGGATCGTCTATTTTCCAGGCGTTTTTTCTCAAAATAATCCGGGCGCCTGGCACGGGCCGCGTAACGATTCAAAAGTTTGATGGAGTTGGCATGGCCGAAAAACGAGCGTATCTTTTTTGAATGGCCCGGGGCCAACAAGAAAGAGGCTAGACTGAACGCGCAGGGCGTCTTGCCCTCGGCCAACTGATGCGAAGGCGCCTTGAAAGGCGTTTCTTGATGAAAGACCTTGGGCCGGCTGAAATCAAGCGTCGTCCCGAATATTCTGCTCGGATCAACGATCGGATCCAGAAGCCGGCCGCCGCGCCGCTCGTCCAGCAAACCAAAATAGAAATTGCCTTCCGGGATCAAGACAACCTCAGGACGATCCATCGCGTCTACCTTCAAATGAAAATAAGGCGCCTTTTTCGCTAAATTGTCAACGGTCATCCACGCCTCGATCGTACGGCTCATGTTTTTCATGAAAAACTCGTTCACGCCGTAGGGATTGACCGAGGGCAAGCCGTCCAGCATCTCGAGATCAAGCTGGACCGCGGAGCGGTTCGTCAAGGACACCTCTCTGGCAAGAACGGCCAACGGTTCGCCGGGAACCGTAAAATACTTGACAAGAACCTCAAGCCCCAGGGCCTCGTTCACCTCACGGATCGCAAGCTCATGCGAGCTGACCTCCATCCACTGGAGAGCACTTGCGGCCTGGGCCGGCGCTTCCCTAAAAGGTTCGTAAAAAACGACGTTCTCGCGATGCAAAATTTTAAGGAAAGTGCGGAAACCAAGGGAGGTCACTTGCTGATAGGCCTTATTCGCCGGGAAAAATTCCAAAATTGCGCTGTCTTTATTCCGGACGCCGAAGCTCGCGATGCCTTGCCCGCGATTGACATAAAATACCCACATCGGTATTCCAAAAAGGCCGGCGATTCCAGGCAGGGAATTGCTGAACGGCTTTTTATCATTGTACTGCTTAATGACAAAACGCCCATCCGGCGTCAATTCATGGTCCTGCTGGTTTAAAGGGACGGTTTTTTTCATGAAATCCTTTGCTGGTGCCTTTGGACGAAACCCTTTATTGTACACATAAAAACCTCTCTATATCTATAGAAAAATAATAACAACTATCAAAAATGGGGTCAGACCCCTTTTTTTGGGGTCTGACCCCATTTTATCAAGAATGCTCAAAAATTGACATCACTTATTAAAAATTTTAAATTAGTTCACACTGTTTTTATAACCAATTGTATTTAAATAACTTATGATATGCAAGGAATCGTCGCATCGCTTGAACGTGCAAAAAAAATCATGTATATTTGAATTAAGGTAGAAAAGTAAACTCCCTGAAAAGGGGGGACACAAAGCCGCAAGTCCCGTTGGGACGGTTGGGCTGCCGGTGTCGAAAGGCATCGTGACGATGAAACTAAAAACGTATACCCTCATAGCAATCTTCTTCGGCGTGTCGTTTTCACTCTTAGCTGACACTCTTCTTTTTGCTGATACCCGTTCTGCGACCGTCAGAGTCTCCTGTACCATTCTGCCTGTCATCGAAATTTCCTCCGCAAAAACCTTAGCGGAACCGGCGGTTAAAACAAACCTTGGCAGTAACTATGCCTTAACCGAAAGCATTCGGAAGGCAGGCAACGACAAAATCAAACTCTACAGCATCACCGCCCTCTGATCCATCCGCCCTTGTAATCAGCATAATCCTATGATATATTTCACTCAAAACCCATGAAAAATCTGGTGATGCTTCTTATCATTTTAATAACGCCGGTGGCCCTGACACCACCCCCTGTTTATCCTGCAACCGAGAGCGTGGTTGCAGACACGAGGGTATCCATTGACACGATCTTGGAATTGACCATTTCGCAGGAGGGCCAATCGGAGCTGCGCTTCGGAAACATCCAGCCTTCGGCGATTGACGCCACGGAAGCAGGACCGATCACCATGCTGATTGAGGTAAAATCTAATAGCGGCGAGCGCTATCAGGTCACCCAAACGATCAGCAGCGCTTTAGAAAATCCCGAAGGGAATAAAATAGACCTTGATCATCTGAGATTCACCACCTCTTCTTTAAAATCAAATGGGGCCGTCGTCTCTTCGCCGACCGCCGTTTCCGCCTCACCTCAGATTATTTTTACTTCCGACCACCAAGGCACCAGTGATACGATCTCAGCGCAGTATACGCTCTCAGTCCCTGCTTCCCAAGCGCCGGGCGATTACTCCACGCTTTTGACTTATACTGTTTCTTCTTCATAATTTTGCCTATTCATCACAGGTAAATTCATATCCATCACGGTCTTTGGTTCTATCGGCATTTCTAAAACCCTCTTTACAAACGCGGCCGTAACCCCCGGCGGCAAACTGTCATTATCCAGTGAAATTTCATAGTGCCCTTGGTTGAGATTATCAAATAGGTACCACCCGTCTTTGTCCGATACTGCCGCCTTTTTATCTAACAATACCCTCACATCAGAAAGCGTTTTCTCATCGTCTTCCCTATTCCCGTTATGGTTTTCATCAAGATAGACCCTGCCGGTGACGTTCCGAACCGCGCGCAGAGGAAAATTGAGATCAAAACGAATCCCTTCAAACACGGTGAATGTTTTTTTCGGAACATCCCAAGGCAAATAACCTTCAGGGAGGGTCGTAAGAACCAAAGAAACCGTGTGTTCGCCTGCCACGACGCTCGGGAATGAATAAACACCGAGGTTATTGGATTTGGCCACGGCGCCATCTTCCAACATTATTTTAACTTTTCTCACACCCACATCCGTTAATTCATACTTTCCATTCCCATTCAAGTCATTATAAATGATCCCGCTGATTTCAGACCGAGGAGTCAAGCTAAAATCCACCTCTTGGGTCTTGCCCTGCAAAATGTCTTTCTCCTGCCGCACAGCGCTTGTGGGAGCATAACCATAAGGGATTTTAGAGTTGTCTAACGTAAGAACCGCTTTTCGGCCCGTGATTGATTTAAGCTGATAAAAACCTTCTTCATTGGTCACCGCTTCCTTGCCCTCGTTGGCCGTAATCACCATTCCCGGTATTCCCGGTTCATCCGATTGCCGTGCGCCATCCCCATTGACATCCTTAAACACATAACCTTCGAACGACCCGACAGCGCTCCAGCGATAACCCGTATCAAAGAGATACTTCAACCCCGTTAAAAACTGCGCCTCCACCCGAGGGGTCGTGACATTGAGACTTTCCGGCCTAAAATTGGAAAAAGATCCTGTCAAAAATATCTCAAGATCTTCATATTCCCGATAATAAATTCCTCCGGAAATTTCCGTCGAATCTTGACCTACCATGAAGCTATTGCTGGACTCCGTATCTTCCTCATCACGGATCCTAAGCCTGGCCTCCATGAAAAAGGGCGTATCCCCAATCTGGTGGGAATAATCAAAATTATAGGTGAGCGCGTGAGGGCGTGTGAAGCGGTTAATGTTGGGCTCCTTCACGCCGCTCCATTCGTCCTGAAGCGAGAAATTAATCCCCCAAAAAATCTCGGTCTGAAGGCCAAAAATCACTTGATTTTGCAAATAATTCGACAACGAATTATTCAAAATGCGACTGCCGCGGTTCTGGTACCGGGAAAAAACAGTGGCTCGATGGCCCAAGAGACTGAATCGTTGGCTGAATTGCATCCCTATCGCTCTCTGCCGGTTAGGCCCGAGGCGGCCTGTGTCGTCCAAATCCTGAAAATTGAAACCAAGACTTGAATTCTCCCAGGGGATATAGGTCAGTGAAAGATCCGTGTGGATATTCGGAGATTCGAGATTGTCGGGATTGGGAATCAGCCGATCACGAAATATATCCAGCGTTCCCGACAAGGATACGTTTTCAAACGGGTCCGCGGTCACCTCCAGGAGATTACCTATCTCTCCTTGACGGGAAGGCGCGCCGATCATTGTAAAAAATTTCTTGCTGACATCCCTCCATTCATTCCGAATGCGCAATTTATCAAATTTGGCGGTGAGGGAATGATTTTGCGCGAAATGCTCATTGTCAAAATCAATCTCGGGGTTGAACTTGACATGAGGCCCAAGCGCTATCTCCGCTTTCTCTCCTATCCCTATCCGATTTAATTCATCCGGCCTCGATCTACCCCAGCCGGTAAAATACCCCGTCTTAAACCGCGCCTGGTCATTCATTTTATAATCAACCACACCGCCCGCTAAATACGAATTTAATGTCCTTTTAGTCACAATCCCCGGTGTGAGAGTCCCTAGAATGCTAGTCTCCTGTCTCCCATAAAAGCCCGTCCACTGCACTCTCTTTTGATCGTCCCAATGGTCCACCTCGGCCCCACGGACACGAGCGCCCGGAAAGACCATGAGCCCGGGCGAAGGGGCCACGTCCCCTAACAGGACATTAAAATTTTTGTAAAGGCCTATTTTCCCATCTTTCAGGGCCGCCTGGGCGTCCGTCAGCAGCGTTTTCCCCCTTGCTTTTTGAGTCTGAGCGTGCGAAGAAAAAGCGCCGTAGGGCGTATCTCCTTCAAACCTCAGATTCTGAACAAAATCAAGGCTTCCTCGATTCCTATCTCTATATTTGTCGCCTGTATAAAAGGCGCTTCGGGAATTGTCATAACCTATCTTAAACGAACGCGACTTTTCATACGTTTCTTGCTGTCTGATTTGGTATCTCGAAGGAATAAATTTAGGTTGAAGCACTCGGAGCTCAAAAGTACTGCGGCTTGTGGAATCCCAAATATGGACGAAGGTGCTGCCTATCCCGGTCCCCAGTATTCTTATGGTATCCGCGCTCACTGTCTCTAGGGAGGCGATGCCTTCTTGGGTCGTCACAAACTTTACGATGGGAGTGCTTGCTCTCACAAGAAGCGATTGATTTTGCTCGATTTCCACCACATTGGCCCCTTGCCTGATCTCCGCAAGGGACCTGCTTAAAACGGGAGGCGTGGGAGCGCTTATAAAGTGAGGGGATTGCCGTAACAACGCGGCAGTAAGGCTTTCATCCACCGCTTCTTCTTTTGTTTTATCGGAAAGATTCGCTTTTTCCCATTTCTCATTCAGCGTGTAGAAATTGGCGGAAGCGGAATAACACAACGAGGAATAACCGATTTGACTAAATAGAATAAATGAGGAAAACTGCCTAACAAAACGCTGGCGAGACAATCTCTTCTAGTCTCACTTTACGGCCAGCGTTCTCTCTTCAACAAGATTCTTGCCTTTGCCAAGATCGTAGGTCAGAAGCACTTGGTAAGAACCCTTGGGCAAACGGCCCACCCACTGGGTATTCCCAGTTTCTGTGCTGTCCGGGAAAGTATATATCTTATTCAAATCACCGCGGCCCTGAACTTTGCCGGCGGCGTCCATGATCAGAAAATTTCCACCCAAAACAATGTCCACGTTGCCTAAGTTCTGAAAAGTCGTGGAAACCTCGAGGGGTTTATTGCCTTCGGGCGCTTTCAAGTCAACGGATTTAATTTCGCCTTTTCTGTCCACTGTTCCTTTGGCTTGAATAAAGAACAAGGCCCCAATGCGCCCCGCCACAAGCACATTGACCCCTTCTTCATCGGTGGCAGTCCCAAGCAGCGTCTCAAAAAAGAGCACCGAGTAGTAGGCCCCCTTCGCCTCTTTAGGGACTGTGACGGTAAATCGCGCCGTGATACGCCCAAACGGTTTGATCACCTCTTCTGCCGGGTTAAACGTGATCCATTTACTTGCTGACAAAGGCGTGGAAGCCACCGGCGTAAATTTTTTCTCTCCTGTCCCACCGGGCGAATACGCCCAATCCTCGAGGTAAATCCTGATGTTGATTTCTTCATCAGTAGGATTTTCAGCGATAATCTCTCCGGAATAGGTTTCGCCGGGGGATAGCTCTAATTCAACCCTAGGGGTGCTAATACGGATGGTGGCTGCTTCTGAAGGCGAACTATTGAAAAAAAACGACGCGAACAAAGCTAGAAGTACAACAAGAGAGAATCTTCTCAAAGAAACTGCAACCCCCTCTCAAACCGTTTAAAATACCTCCTGTCATCCTGACCCTGAGCTTAGCGCCCGCCTGCGGCGGGTCCGCCTCTGGCGGAAAGGGGAAGGATCTCGCTTTTGAGATTTCCGCCATTAAAACTTCGGCGGACCCGCCGACGCTTTTGTGGCGGGCTTCGACCTTACGGCCTCAGAATGACAATCGGTTAGATAATTGTGCTTATGCTAACAAACGCGGCGGATTGTGTCAATATATAGACGGAGTGATTTGCGTGCCTAAGGAAATCATTTCGACGAATCCATTGTCATGGATGACAATCTGATAGCTTTCAAGCGCGCGAAAGAGAGGGTTATTTCGCGTTTCTTGAGTCACGGTGATGAGGGTCAGAGGGTCGCCATTGGCATCGACGTCATAGGCATAATGAATTTCATGCCCATAACCGTATTGTCCGTCAAAAAAGGCCGTCGTAGTCGTCGACTCTACAAAGGGTTTTCCGAGGGCTTCCGCATAATCATACAAAGTGGTTTGCGAAGAAATATGGTTATCGAAAGACTGCTCGAGGATATCCGATGCCAGAAACCCATCCGGAGTAAAATTGTAGGTGTACTCATAAAGCCGATTATCCGGATACGTCAGGCTTTTCTCAAAAGACGTTAAAGAATAGGCGGGATTGCCCCCTGTGAGGACGGTCTCAAAACCAAACTCCCAGGATTCAGACACAATAGGCGGTGAGTTCTGAAAATTGTCCAGGTGAATGGCCTGACTCGTCGCATCAAAGATCCCGTTGTAAATCCTGTTTTCAAAGCGGACGGTTGCTTGATTCCACTCATCGACGTTGATGGCGAGATTCTTCAACCCAAGAGTCGACGCGGCAGCAGAGGTGGAAGCGGATACGGAAAATGGCAGATTGGGACTCTGGTTTTGAAAGGACTCGAACGGATTTATTCCATTCAGTGAAAAATATACCCAAGCCGCGGAAGATGCGGCCGGTCCGGGGGTTGTCTTCCATTCGGGGGTCCCCTCATAGATTTGAACACCGAATTGATCGGCGTAGAGGTAGCTCAAACCGCCGTTCACCTCAATCGCGTTCTCGGCATTCCGGCCTGAAAAATAATCCGCCAGACTTTGATAATACGAGGCTTTTGTCGGGTCCTGGCTATAAAAATCCGCCAGCATTTTATAGGCAAGAATCATTTGATTGGTGCCTTCCACCCATTTCATGCCCGAACGGCCTATCGCGCCGGCATTCGAGGCATTGGAGAAGTCAAAACCCTTGGCCTGGAAAATATCCCCGCCAAAGCTTCCATCATTTTGAACGGCGAAGGTCTGATGGATAGTCGTCAAAAAGTTGTCCATGTTGATTCCAAAATCGTTTATCAATGTGGAAATACCGATAGCCGATATCGCCCATGAATGACCATCCAGACCTTTGACCGGATCCCATGAAAATACGCCGGTCGCGGTATCCAATTGCCCACCCCTTTTAAAAGACCCGCTTGAAGAGTCATAGGCCTCGGTTTTAAGCCAATTTTTTAAGGCATTAAGCTTGGCGGTGAAAGACTGCCTGTCTTCTGGGCTCACCGCTTCCGTCGAGAGCGTTTTTAACAAAGAGTAATAATCGAAATTATTTTCTACCGCATAAATCGTTCCGAAATTAGGCGTCCCTCCGGGAGTATCCGGACTCATCGCTACCGCCCCGTTGGTGTTAGGAAGCGTTCCGATCCACTTGGCTATTTGCGTCGCCAGTTCCAGCGCTTTTTGCTTCTCCGCGGTCTCTTGCTGCGCCGAATAATATTGAAGAGAAAATAAAGCCATCCAGGCGCTTTCGCCCATGCCTTTGCGCCACTCGTACCGTTTCCATTGAAAAGCGGGATCCACGTTGTACGTTGTCCAGAAACCCGTGAAATTGCCGCTTTCCGCTTGCCATTGGGAATAGTAAAAATCAAAAATTTTCTTAGCGCCTGCCGAATCGCCGTGCTTTAGCATCGTGATACCCGCCAGGGCTTGATCATAGGTGTAGGCTTGAGTGTTTCCGTAGATCTTGGCCCATTCCTGCTGGATGCCTTCATGATAAATAAATCCCGTGTCGTCGGGAAAACTGACAATGAGGCCTGAAGGGGTCGTTTGCTGGTTCTGCGAAAACCAAAGGTAGATCTGATTTACTTCTTGGCCCGTGCTCTCCGGGCCGGGGACGGCTTGTTGAAATAGGACCGCTTCTTGTACAGCGAGATTTTTTGAATCCACAAGACTTTCGGCGGTGGATTGCCGTCGCATCGCGTCTTGGCGCGCAAAGAAAGCGCTGTCATCGATAAATCTTTGGCGATAGCTTTTAGGCGCGCCGGCCCAAGACACAGCGCCAAACAACTCTAAAATAGCTATCAAGAAAACAGCGATGGTCTTAGGCATGGTGTAATTCTTCAGTATTTTGGTAACGGCTAGGGTTAGGATGCCCGTTTGGTTGGTGGGTAAGGGTGAGGTCAAAGAATAGGTATTTCAAGCACCTAACCATAACCCATCTACCAAACCGGCCTCTTAACCCTCACCCAAAGACATTTCCAGAACTCTGAAGCAATACAGGATTACGCTGTCAGAGTAAACGTGATCGTACTCGAGTAAGTGCCTGACAATTGTCCCGGCGGTATGGGCTCCCATCCTATGAAGGGTACACCAGTCGCAGTTCCACCGCTAAGACCATAGACAAGCTCTATAACGCCGGCCGGGCCTGCAGGGGTGCTGGTATAGAGCAGCTTATTCGTTCCTTGCGCCTCTTGAGGAGATGCAAGCGTGCCCCCTATGGAAGTAACGCCGTCTCCCGTCGTGGCATTGACTGGAAATACCCCTAACGCCTTAGGAAGAGCCGTGGCGCCGTTTGTCAGCGCAGCCATCGTTGACTTGATATCATACGCTCGGCCGGAGGTATTGACTCCCAACCACACATGGAAGGCCTTTCCTCTCAGCGCACCGGGGCTACCATCCGGATTAGTTGGACGAACCAGCGTCCCATGATTCATGCTAGTGACGACAGGCCCAAATACCGGTGGCGGGCCAGGGCTAGTCTCCTCACGGATTGCCATCGAAAACGACAACACTTGATCGACTGTCGCGCTAACGCTCGTTGCGGGTGTAGTGGCCGTCACCGCGAAAGCGGACGGCGAACCCGCAAAGAGAATAGCCGTGATCAACGCGACTATTTTGGTTAGTTGTTTCATCGGTAGATCCTCCTTTT
>CAYJXB010000047.1:0-11999 GCA_964374005.1 uncultured Planctomycetia bacterium | reverse complement strand
TGTCTCGTTCAAAAATCGTCACGGCCAAACTTCCCATTACTCATACGTTGGTCAGCAAGATGCCCGATTCTGACATAATATTGTATCGGATATTTTTCACAAATGAACAGAGCGACATTTTCTATGACGACTTGCTTCGCAACGCCCATTGGAAGCAGGAGCAGATCAAGTTTTACGGCAAAATGATCGCCTTGCCGAGGTTGACGGCTTGGGTCGGCGATAAGGGCGCCACTTATAAGTATTCCGGAATAACGGCAGAGCCCGATCCATGGACCCCGACGCTGTTGAAAATTAAAACGGCAATTGAAACGGCAAGCCGCGGCGTCTCTTTTAATAGTGTTCTTCTCAATTTGTATCGTCAGGGACGGGACGGGGTGGCCTGGCATAGCGACGATGAGCCGGATTTGGGGCTAAACCCCTCAATCGGTTCCGTGAGCTTCGGCGAAACCAGAAGATTTCAATTCAAGCACAAGCGAAATAAAGAACTGAGACGTGAAATTGAGTTGACTCACGGAAGTTATTTGCTCATGAAAGGTTCCACTCAACATCATTGGCTTCATCAGGTCCCCAAGGAAACCCGGCAGTGCCAGCCGAGGATCAACCTCACCTTTAGATGGATTAAACATCCGGTCCGCACGGCATCCATGTAGAGGTTATGTTATAATGCAAGCATGAAAATTCTTATCACTGGAGGGGCGGGGTTCATCGGGTCGCATCTCGCCGAGCTGCTTCTTGGCCTCGGAAATGAAGTTTATATCATTGATGACCTCTCCACAGGAGCCATTGAAAATATCCAGCATCTTAAGCATCATCCGAACTTCTCCTACACTATTGAATCTGTAACGAACCGCCGACTGATGACCGAGTTAATCGATTTGTGCGATGTGATTTATCATCTGGCGGCTGCGGTTGGCGTGCGGTTAATTATCGAAAGTCCCGTCAAGACGATCCACGTCAATTTAAACAGTACGGAAATAGTGCTTAGGCTCGCCGCTAAGAAGCGCAAACGCGTCATTTTTGCCTCCACCTCTGAAGTGTACGGCAAAAGCGATCGTTCGCCGTTTAAGGAAACCGATGACCTATTGATCGGTCCCCCCTCCAAGGCCCGCTGGAGTTACGCCTGCTCGAAAGCCATGGATGAGTTTTTGGCCATTTCCTATTGGAAAGAAAAAAAAGTCCCCATTACCATTGCTCGAATGTTTAACATCGTCGGCCCGCGTCAGACCGGTCATTATGGCATGGTGATGCCGAGTTTAGTCCGACAGGCTCTATTAGGCCAAGACATCACGGTGTTCGGAGACGGGTCTCAAACCAGGTGTTTTACGCATGTGTCGGATGCGATCCGTGCTCTCACAGCGCTTGAGCAGCATCCAAGCTCGGTGGGAGAAATTTATAATATTGGCAGTGATGAGGAAGTGGCCATATTGCAATTAGCCCAGAGAATCAAAACGCTGACCGAATCCGACTCGCGTATCGCTTTCTTGCCGTATGATGAAGCCTATGAAGAAGGCTTTGAAGACATGAGGCGGCGTGTGCCTGATCTATCCAAGATCAAAGAACTCATTGGCTGTGAACCCAAGTTCTTGTTAGACGATGTCATCATGAGTGTGATCGAATATCAGCGGGTGAAAATGGCTGATCCATTAAAAGTGATTTGAATGGCCTCTCATGTAATCTTGACCGCCCACTGGGACTGGGTTCTTTACCACTATCGTTTGCCGTTTGCGAGAGCGCTGCGCCTGAAGGGTTACCGGGTGACGTTGGTTTGCCCCGACGGCCATTACCTGCCTAAACTTGAAGCCGATGGTTTTCCTTGTGTGCGTTGGCAAATCTCAAGAAAAAGCTTAAATCCTCTTCGTGAAATAATTTCTATTATTCAGCTTGTTGGGATTTATCGCAGGCTGAAACCAGACATGGTTCATCATTTTACTGTGAAGCCCAACCTTTATGGAACGCTCGCGGCTCATTTTGCAAAAGTCCCTGTTGTGCTGAATACTTTTACCGGCTTGGGTTATTTGTTCACGGATGATTTTCGCACCCGCGCGCTTCGGTTTTTTTTGCATCCATTTTTGAGATGGGCGCTTAACCGGCCGAATGCAGCCGTTATTTTCCAGAGCGATTCCGACAGAGAGACATTAGTAAAACTCAAGATTTTGAATTCCGACAAGCGATCGGTGGTTATTCGAGGCAGCGGTGTTGACACAGGTCGTTTTAAGAGAAATGGCAGCCCCGCTTTTAACTCACAGGTCTCTAAAAAACCAGTGGTGTTAATGGCGGCGCGGCTTCTTCGGGATAAAGGAGTAAAAGAGTTTGTTGAGATGGCGAGAGCCTTGAAGGGCCAAGGGGTGGAAGCTGACTTTTGGATTGCCGGAGCCCCCGATAACGGCAACCCCGCGT
The DNA here is from genome assembly GCA_964374005.1 of uncultured Planctomycetia bacterium. Lineage (GTDB taxonomy): Bacteria > Omnitrophota > Gorgyraeia > 2-02-FULL-51-18 > 2-02-FULL-51-18 > CAYJXB01. The sequence goes on along the minus strand of CAYJXB010000047.1, from coordinate 9,602 downwards.
GTCTATCCGACCACGACATCCAAAAATGGGTGAGTGAGGGTCCTGTGGAATTTTTAGGGCATCGTGACGATATTTCTGAAGTATTGAGCCACGCGGATATCGCCGTTCTTCCGAGCCATCATGAAGGAGTCCCGCTTTTTTTGCTTGAGGCGGCAGCGGCGGGATTGCCTTTAGTAGCCACGGATATTGGCGGTTGTAAAAGCATTATTCAGCCAAATATCAATGGTTTTTTAATTCCTCCTAAAGATTCGAGCGCTTTGGCTTTGGCTGTGAGTAAGTTAATTCAGGATCCTGAGCTGCGTGCCCGAATGGGACGCGCGAGCCGTGAAATTGCAACCCATGAATTTGATGAACAATTAATCCATAAGCAATTCTTGAAGATTTATGATGAGACACTGACCTTTGCATAAATAATAGGAGATTTTGCTGTGACGATTTATCTCATAAGTTTTTTAGTGGCGTTCATTCTTTCTTTTCTGCTGGTTCCTGCCGTTGGGAGGTTGGGCCGTCGATGGGGAGTGATGGACAGGCCTGGGCCGCGGAAGGTTCATGTGATCCCAGTTCCTCGCTTGGGAGGATTGGCCATCTATGTCTCGGCGATGCTCACTTTTGGCTTATTATTAGGAGGGGCTGTACGTTCTCAGGTCTTTGGGATATTAGGAGGAGCGACTTTAGTTTCAATCGTGGGTTTTCTTGATGATGCCGGCAAGGCGGATTACCGGCTCAAGCTTTTTTTGGCCCTGCCTTTGGCGGGCATCATTCTGATCTTATCGGGGATTCGTATAGCGCTTTTTTCGATCCCCCTATTAGATGATGGGCTCACGTTGCTGTGGGTGATAGGGATTGTGTCGGCATTTAACTTAATTGATAACATGGACGGTTTGTGCGCGGGCCTTGTCTCAATCGCCTCATTTTTCTTTTTGGTCCTCTCGGTTTCAAATAATCAATACTTAGTCGCGGTTCTTGCTTGCGCGATATTAGGTTCGGCTTTAGGCTTTTTGGTTCATAATTTTCATCCGGCTAATATTTTTATGGGTGATGGCGGGACGATGTTTTTTGGATTTATGATGGCGGCTTTGGGAATCAAGATAAGCTTTTTGCAAGCGCCCAATCACGTCACTTGGGTAGCGCCTATTCTCGTCTTAGCCGTCCCGCTTTTTGATACGTCTCTTGTGACAATTTCCCGCCTGCGGCGCCGTCAAGTTCCTTTCAAGTCTCCCGGCAAGGATCACCTATCGCACCGCTTAATGGCTTTGGGGTTGAGTCAAAGATCGGTTGCTTATGTCCACTATGCCTTGGGGATCGCCAGCGGTCTTGCCGCGCTTTTCGTCAGCAGGCTTAGTGATAAATCGGCTTCTCTCGTGTTGGCTTTATTGGTTTTTGTCGGTATTCTTGCGATTGTCTGGTTTGAAAAGATATTTAAAATTCCCACTCTCGAATGAATCGATTCTTTTACTTACAGAGCGACAAGTCCTTAGAGCGCAAAATCTACTGGATGGCTTTTGCGGCGCGTTGTGTTTTTGGATTGGCGGCGTGGTGGATGACACTCCATTTCAATGTCCCTCTTTTCTATGATGCGATGTTTTTTTATGAGGCGGGAACAACGATCGCTCAGGAATGGTTGTCTTCGGGGACGTCCTTTACATGGCATGCTCTCATCGTGGAAGACAAGCCTCAGGCTTGGGCCATGATTTTACTCATCGCGATCTTTTCTTTTTTAGGCAATGGTTTAAAATCAACGCCGATCCTGATGATGTTATACGCATTGATTACTTCGTGGGCCCCCGTGATTACTTACAAAATCGCCAGGAATTTAGGGATGCAGCCTCGTTCCGCTTTTTTTGCCTCCCTATTCGTCGTTTTTTCGCCTTGTTTCGCCTTTTGGGGAGGAGCGCTTTATAAGGAAGGTTTGGTTTTTTTGGCGCTCAATTTGATTGTTTATCATGTCCTTCTTTTGCAAAGACGGTTTCGGATGGTTTCGATTATAGTTTTAAGCCTATCGATTTTTTTCCTTTTGGTATTACGATTTTACTTGCCGATTCTTTTGGTGCCCAGCCTGGTATTGGGTCTGCTTTTAGGGAAGAGACAAGGCCAGAAAAGCCAAAGGCGTAGATTCGTTCCCTTTCTAGGCATTTTATTAAGACAGGGGTTGATTATCACCACGTTTGTTGTCATTCTTTCGTCTTTTGGTTTTCATCAAATAGTTGAAAACATTCTACCTCCGAGAGTCGAAGATTTTCTTGAGAACGCGCAAGCGGTGAGACATTACCTGACACAGGGAGCTCTATCGTCGTACCTTGAGGAGGTGGATATCACAAATCCCGTCAGCGCACTTAAGTATTTGCCCAAGGGTATTGGTTATTTCTTAACAGTACCTTTTCCATGGCGACTTGGCTCTCTAAGGCAAAATCTGATATTACCGGAAATGCTTTTTTGGATGCTTCTTTATCCCTTTATTTTCCTTGGGATGATATGCGGCCTGCGATTGAATCCCCAGGGGAGTATCCTCCTGATTACGGTCACGGTGGTCATGACGTGTTTTTATGGTTTGTATGTCAGCAATATCGGTATTGCCTATCGGATGCGTTCACAAATATGGCTTTTTTGGGTCATCTTTGTGGGGTGGTATTATGAAGAGAAATATCTGAAAAAGGTGCGCTGATCATGTCTTCCGTCATGGATTTAAGACAAACATTTTCCAATAGCAGCGTGCTCATAACGGGCGGACTGGGTTTCATTGGTAGCACGGTAGCTTATGCATTGGTGAATTTGGGAGCACGAGTTACCATTATGGACTCATTGATTCCAGATTACGGAGGAAATTTATTTAATGTTGACGAAATCAAAGACAAGGTCGTTATTAACATTACAGATGTGCGTGATAAAAACAGTATTCGCCATTTGGTCCAAGGGCAGGATTATTTGTTTAATCTAGCAGGCACTCTAAGCCACATTGACAGCATGCAAGATCCGTATACCGATCTCGAAATTAATTGCACCAGCCAGCTTTCCATTCTTGAAGCTTGTCGTCACAACAATCTGAAAATCAAGATCATCTTTAGTGGGACGCGGGGCCAATATGGCCGCGCGAAGTATTTGCCGGTTGATGAAAAGCATCCGATGGAGCCTATCGACGTGAATGGGATTAACAACATTGCTGGGGAGAGTTACCATTTACTTTACAATAATGTCTATGGAATTCGCGCGTGCTCACTTCGCATGACCAATACTTTTGGGCCTCGGCATCAGATGCGGCATAGCAAACAGGGTTATTTGAACTGGTTCATACGATTGGCCATGGAAGATAAGCCTATTACTATCTATGGTGACGGCAGCCAATTGCGTGATTTCAATTACATAGATGATGTGGTGGAGGCATTGCTGGCTGCGGCGGCCAAAGAAGAAACAAGCGGACAAGTTTATAATCTTGGAAGCGGGAATTCAATTTCAGTTCTGGAATCCGCGCACGCCGTCGTAAAAGCTGTAGGAAAAGGTAGCATCAAGCAGGTGGAGTATCCGCCCGATAAGAAAAAAATAGAAGCTGATGACTATTACGCAGATTATGGAAAGATTCATACGGCTCTGGGATGGAAGCCATGTGTGAGTTTTGAAGAGGGTTTGCGTCGTACGGTCGAATATTACCGTCAATATCGCCGCCATTATTGGAGTTGAAACTATTACTTATACATTGATCAGTAAGTGATGATTCCTGTCAATGATTTGAAAGCACAGTATGAATTGATCCGCATTGATATTGATTCTGCGGTTCGAGAAGTATTGGAACGAAGCAGTTTCATTCTCGGTCCACTGCTTGAAAAGTTTGAGCAAGAATTCGCTGCTTACTGTGGTGTAGGGCATGGAGTAGGAGTTGCCTCAGGTACTGAAGCCATTCAATTGGCTATTTTAGCCTCTGGCGTCAAGTCTGGAGATGAAATTATTACAGTGGCGAATACAGCTGTTGCGACAGTTGCTGCCATTCGTTTAGCCAATTGCATCCCTAAGTTCGTCGATGTTAACCCACAGACCTACACACTTGATCCGGCGAATTTGGAGGCGGCAATTACACCACGCACGCGCGCTATTATTCCTGTTCATCTTTACGGCCAGTGTGCGGACATGGAGCCTATGATTAAAATTGCAAAAAAACATGGGCTTTTGATCATTGAAGATTGTGCGCAGGCGCATGGCGCCCTTTACAATGGTCGTCATGCGGGTTCTATGGGTGATTTGGGCTGCTTCAGTTTTTATCCAACTAAAAATTTGGGAGCCTATGGCGACGGTGGTATGGTTATAGTACGGGACCCAAAAGCGGCACAGCGATTGCGTCTTTTAAGAAATTATGGTCAGACGGAACGTGGTGTTCATACCGTGGAGGGTATGAACAGCCGCTTGGATGAGATGCAGGCGGCGATTCTATCGGTTAAATTGAAATATTTGGACCAATGGAACATGCGCCGCCGTTATTTAGCCAAGCTTTACACAGAAAAGTTAAAGAATACGCCGCTTATACTTCCTATCGAGACGGCGTATACTTATCACGTTTATCATTTGTATGTGGTGCAAACACCGGACCGTGAAGAATTTCAACGATATTTGTTTGCCAAGGGCATCGAGACATCAGTCCATTATCCAATACCCATCTATGGTCAGAAGGCTTATCGCGCTTTTTCTCCTCCAAGGACTCTCCCAGTGACAGAGTTGCAAATGAGTCGGATTGTAACATTGCCACTATTCCCGGAATTAGAAGACCATCAAATTGAACGGGTAACAACGACGATCTGTGAATGGGTCGCTAAGCATGTTTATTAGAAAAGACGGCGTTGATTATATTGAAAGGATGACTAAATTTGCAATGCAGCATTTGGAGAATTTGCAACCATGGCCATACCAGTTCCGTCGGCGGTCCTTAGAAGTACGTTCACTGTCCAGACTCCATAACCTCTCCGCTGCCGGCCGTGTATTAGAGATAGGTTGCGGGAATGCTTTTGGATCAGCACTACTCTCACAGGGAAGGAAGCAAGTGGTTGTGACCGATTTGGCGATGGAGGACCTTCGCACGCATACCATAGGACTCCAAAAAGCACGTTCACTGCTCGATCAACTTGATCTCGGCTGGTGCGAAGTGATAGCTGCCTCGGCAGGATCTCTTCCATTTGACGGGAGCAGCTTCGACATGGTTTTTTCGCTCTTTGTGTTGGAGCACGTTCTTGATCGAAATGCCTGCTTGAAGGAAACTCACCGAGTACTTGACGACGACGGTCTAGTGGTTGCTGCCGTCCCGGGCCCAATGTGGACGATAACCGCGATTCCTCGTTTTTACCTGTATCTTGTCCAGCGATTATTAGCACGCGCGGTATCTTCAAGCCGAGATGGCAATTCTCTAGGTTTTTGGCGACTTTTTCGTACACGCTATCCTCATTTCCCATTCCCTAACCCCCATGGGGCTTATCAAAATTACTTTCAGGAATTAACCAGACAGTCACGCGGATATTGGGTAGACCTTTTTAAGCGCAATCGCTTTGAAGTTTTAGAATGTCGCCCAATTATGATACTTCCTCTTTGCATGCTCCAGATGCTGCTGGGTGAACTCGGCCTGACTCTTTATGAGAGGTTTTTCAAGTTCGATCAGTGGTTAGCAGACCGCCGATTTCTGCGCAGCTTCGGTCAATTTTTCGGTATTGTTGCGCGCAAGAGAAGGTAACCATGTCAATCAACGGACGCCAGATGTATGAGGTGAATTTCCGTCGACACCTACCCTGCGACAAACAGGCGCCCATTTTGGATATCGGATGCGGTTTGGGCGAATTTCTAGAATATCTGGAAGAAAGAGGCCATTCCAAGCTAACGGGGATTGAAATTGACGCCGTACGCTCTGAAGCCAGTCGCCAACGTAGCTCCGCACAGATCATCACAACGACGGATCTTGAAGAGTGCCTTCGCTCTCTGCCCCAGCGGTATGACCTGATTACTCTCAAAAGCGTCATTAGCCATTTTCCACGCAATAAGGTGTTGGATTATTTGCGAGCCATTCGAGATTGTCTGACAACCCATGGGCGTCTTGTGGTAGAGACTTTCAATGCCAGTCGCTGGACTGGTGGCTATCTACTCTATAACGACATCACGCATCAGTGGGCATACACCGAATACAGTTTGCACGAAGTGCTGGAAACCGCCGGCCTTCGCGTTGTGGAACTAACGGGTGAAAAAATTCCTCTCTGCAACCCGAAACGAATTGCCTGGTACGCGTTGCAGCAAATCTGGATTGGATGCCTAAAGCTGATTTATTTAGCCGAGTGTGGCGTTAGTTACAATCCACGAATTTTCAGCAAGTATGTGATTGCGGTCTGCGAACGCGGTCCATCCATCAGCAAATGAAACAGCTTCTCAAAGTCGCCTTCGTGATGGGAAGCTATTCATTGGTAAGTATCCTTGTTGGTTTAGTACGCTCCAAGGTTAGCGCCCTCGTACTTGGCCCAGAAGGGGTGGGATTGCTCTCTCAGGCAAACAGCTTTCTGATTTTTATGGCAACGGTCTGTACTTTCAGCATGGGGACCGGAATTACGAAACGGCTTTCCGAAACCTTGGGCGCGAATGATGAAGGTCGAATGAATGAGTTGCTAGACACTTCTTTCTTGTTTTTCTGCGTAACTGGCCTCGGAATACCTTTGTTGTTATTCCCTCTATTTTTCCCTTTGACACGCTTTCTGTTTGGGGATACACATCTGGCTCTTCCATTTTTGAGTGTTATGATGGCGATTCCGCTTAACGTGATGATTTCCGGTTTGGGGAATCCAATAACACTCGGTGCCAATCGCTATGATCTCTATACTCGCGCCATGATCACAGGGACCCTATTTGGTTTGATGCCATTTCTTATCATGACCTGGATCTGGGGTTTACCGGGAGCGATCTATTCGGTTAGCGTATCCACCCTCATCCGTGCGGCTATTTTCTTCCATTACGGAGCGCGCGCGGTTAAATGGCGACCTCGCCTGAAGGGGCACTTCTCCGTAGAAGTTTTGCGTTCATTAAAGGGATATAGCATAGCTATGCTTGTCACCGGTGTGCTGTTGGAAGGATCGGACCTGGTCATACGCACTTCGATCCTCAACCGAATCAACCCAGCGGCAAATGGAATTTACCAGGTACCAGCGGCTCTAAGTTACTATTATAGCGTTTTCTTTACCAATGCCCTGTGGGGTTATTTTTTTCCCAAAGTCAGTCAACAAATTAATCCGAAGGTTCACGAAACAGAACTTAATAATGCCTTGCGCTTCATCTTATTAGGTTTCACTGCCATGGCTTTCTTTCTCATTACTTTTCGAGTCCCATTGATTATCATTGCCTACTCTGATAAGTTCATCGGTGGGGCGTCACTCATCCCTTATTATGTTTTAGGGGATTTATTTTTCTTGCTCGCGATGGTTTATTCGGTATCGTTGCTATCGCTACAGAGGCTCAAGGGTTATGTGATGATCTTGGTCGGTTACTATATGTTACGGACAATTCTAGCGCTGTTTTTTTTAGATCGTTTCGGGATTTTAGGTCCCGTTATCGCTCATGTCATGAGCGCTGCGGCGATGCTTGTTGCCTTGGCAGCTTATCATACCGACCGCCTTTCGTTTCCTGTCGCTGGGCACATCATCCGGTTATTGATATTTTCCGTGGCGATGGTCGCTATTTCAGTCGCCCTACCATTACCAACAAGCGTCCAAGTGTTATTACAAATCGTTTTATTTGGCATTTGGTTGCTGATGGTTCTCACCTCTGAAGAACGAAATATGTTGATGCGCTTGCTGAGGCAGCGTGATTTCAATAGATCTGGATAGGGGAGGGAGGCTGTTTCCATCGCATGCTTAGAATAGGCCATTTTGTTGATCGGTACCCAATGAAAGAACATGGGTTTATCTACGATCAGATTGTCAACAGTGATTCAAGAAACGATAGGGTCCTAACGGCTTTGTATACGCCTAATAATCTTTGTCACTTTCCCGGGCACGATGTTGAAGAGGTTTACAAATTTCCGTTTGAAGCCGTAGGGCAGTCAGTGCTGTTTCAGAAACTTTATACGCGCTTAACGAATCGTTACTTTTATCCTTCTCATGTGGTGAAACTGACAGATTTTCTTCTGTCCCAAATCCAGAAAAGGCCGATCGATATATTGCATGCACATTTCGGCACGGCAGGGGCAAAACTTGCACTTCTGCGTAAAAAATCGAATATTCCCCTTGTGACCACCTTTTATGGCTTCGACGCAAGCGCCTGTTTGCTTAATCAGGAGTGGCTAAAACGCTATGAGTTGCTATTTAAATTCGGCGATTTATTCGTTGTGTTAAGTGAGACAGTTGCCAAGCGTCTCATGGCTGCGGGCTGTCCGAAGGAAAAGATAACCGTCTGGAACATTGGCGTTGATTTTTTAAATTTCCCTCGTCAGGAAAAAATATCGCCGGCTGAGCCAATTAAGATATTGTGCGTCGCGCGGTTTGCGGAAACAAAAGGTCATCGGATTTTGCTTGAGGCTTTTCGTGATATTGTAAGAACACACAGGGCTAAGTTGACGCTGGTTGGCTATGGAAATCTGTTGCCACAGATCAAGAACACTATTAAGAAATATCGGTTGGAGGATTCTGTCGAAATTGTGGATACTCAAACTCGTGGCGATTTTAACCAGTTATTTAGAAGCGTTCTGCAGGAAAACGATGTATTCGTTTTGCCTTCCATCGTTGCCAAGAACGGTGATGACGAAGCGGGGCCCGCGCTTACTATGATTTGTGCGCAGGCAAGTGGAATGCCTGTTGTGTCGACTCCGTTTGTAGGTGCGGAACGCAGCATGATCGACGGCCAGACTGGGCTACTGTGTAAACCTGGTTCCGCAGCGTCTCTGGCTGAAAAAATTGTTTCTTTGATCAAGGATCAAAATCTGGCTAGGCATATTGGTAGCTTGGGGAGCGATCTAGTCAGGAGAGAATTTTCGCTCGCCGGACAACTGGGTATCATAGAAAACCACTACAAAAGATTGCTCAAGGTCTGATGATGTCGAACGATGAACTAACCCCTTTATTGGTCACTGTTTTTACACCCACCTATAACCGGGCTCATACCCTCCCTGATTTGTATGAGAGCCTTTATAAACAGACCGACATGAATTTCGAATGGCTCGTTATCGATGATGGCTCAGAAGACAAGACAGCGGAACTAGTTCACGCTTGGATGTCCAATAGCCGTTTCCCCATCCGTTATTGTTACCAAGAAAACAGCGGCAAACATATTGCGTATAATTGGGCTTTAACCTTGGCTCAAGGACAGCTATTTTGGCCGATAGATTCCGATGATCTTGCTGTTCCTATTAGTATCGAGCGCATTCGGTATCATTGGCAAAAGGTTCAAGAAGAGCATTCTAAAGCAAAAGCGATTAGTTTTTTGCTTTATACGGCAAATGGCGGGCGATTGAATGAAGACTACTCTCAACCTATTTTTGAAGCTCGTCTTCCTCAGCTTATTTACCAGGGTATCATTAAACATGATGTTTGGGTTGTTTTTGAAATAAATAGTGCGCGTCTGTGTAGCTTTTCTGAGCAGTATCACCGAATCTACGTGCCTGA
>CAYJXB010000046.1:1180-12030 GCA_964374005.1 uncultured Planctomycetia bacterium | reverse complement strand
TTATAACCCAACGCCAGGGCTATGAGAGCTAACGCTACGGACATAGTAACCTCCTATATACAGTCACTATAGTATACATGATAGACCGGTTTTCGGGGGTCAAAAAATGCGCTTCGCGGCGGGTATAACTCTCCTTGTTCGGTGCTGCCTCTCGGCACCACTTTTGACCACGCGACGCCTAGGAGCGTGTATCTTGCTCAGTCACTGCTAGTAGGCTCCTTCGCAAGACACAACGCTCCTCGCGTCGCCAAGTCAAATAGGCGTTCCAAGAGGCAAACTCTGACAATAATAGGTGCCCGACGCTTCTCTGTGGACCTGGAAATAAGCAGCGCAAAGGCCAATCTAAGATAAGAAAACCCTGTAGATTTTAGGCAACTAATTTAGATGTCGGTCTTTAAATCTTGAATCGCCGCGTCAACTTTCAAAGACTGACACTTGAATTAAAGACTGACACTTGAATTAAATTAGATGCCAGTCTTTGAATTTTGAGTTTGGTTGTCAACTTTCAACGACTGACACTTAGACAGGACACTTATAGACAGGACACTTAGACAGCCCCTAGACGTCAAATAGACAGCCCCTTACGTCAAAGAGACATTCAGGATAGACAAGCTTTGAGTCGCTTGTCTTTTCTTTATCTCTTTAACTCCAGGGCAGTGGCCTCGGCTCCTGGGTCGGGACGAGGTGAGGGATTTTTTCTTATGAGTGGCATCTAAGACGTAGTTCCACCAGTACTTATGTTCTCTATATTGACAAAAATAACTTCCTCGACAATCTCTGACGGAAAAGGGTCTGGATTATTCCTGGTTAGAATTACCTCTTGATCTTCTGGTTTACTTATTCTTTCGGATCGCAGTATTTTATTAATTTCTAGTTCTTTAATCTGCAACTCACGTATTTTTTCCCGGTTAATTTTTATCACTACGCCATCGCGTGCATACACCCTTGCCCGATCAAGATCAGGAGTCGTAGAGACTCCTAAAGTCAACTTTCCGGCTTGATGATCGAACACGACCCCAGTAAAATTTATATCCTCAAAAAGTTTTTGACCTTTAGGGATTGGTACATTGCCTGCTTCGATCTCGTCTTTTCTTAATGCTCGGAATAAGAATTCTTGATTATGCATTTGCCAACCAATCGCGCCAACCTTTCCAACCCCGTTCAGCATAAGTTTGATTCGGGTAAGCAGGTATATTCTCTGGCTTCCTCAACCCGTTTAATCCTAGTCGAGCAAATTTTACCCATTCATCTCTATTTTTAAGAAATAATTTTCTTGCGAACGATCTCGCCTTTTTAAAATTTCTATACTGCCGTAAGCGCGGCGCAATTATTCCCGTCCCTAACCACTCTCCATAATTTACCCAGCCATCTTTTCGATACACGTGGTGAGGGACAGTGGGTATGTCGTGTGGCTTCTTTTTTGATTTGATTTCACCTCGGCAATATTTTTGCCACTGGTTGACACTTTTCAGGCCTAGTCTTATCACGTAGCTTTTGGCTGCACTAAACGATCGGTATTTTCTGTGTTGAGTCGCTATTCGCTTTGTACCAAGCCAGTCGCCCCACCCAGCCCAGCCTTTATTTTTATATGTGTTTTGTGGGCCGGCTGGTATATCGCTTGGTTTCGCCTTTCCTGCAATCTCACCTTTGCAGTATTTCCTCCATTGATCTAAGGTTTTAAGTTTAAGCTTTCAAACATAATTTTTAGCGTTTATAAAAGGCATTGGCACTTTTAATTGATCGGCTATCCGGCCCGTCCCTAACCAATCACCCCAACTTTTCCAACCCTTATTTTTATAAGCTTGATTTGGATAGGGCGGTATTTTTTCAGGTTTTTTCTTTCCCTCTATAAGCCCCTTACAATATTGTGTCCAGTGACTTACACTATCCAACTTCAAGTTTCTGGCAAATGCCCGTGCTTTTTTAAAAGGAAGGAAATTCTTCGTATGGACATTTCCAGTGCCTAACCAATCGCCCCAACTTTTCCAACCCTTTTCTGCATAAACATGCGCAGGGTCAGAGGGGAAGTTGTGGGGCTTTCTTTTTTTATTCAAGCTACCACGACAATATTTTTGCCATTCCTTTTGGCTTTTCAGCTTTAGTTTTCTAACAAAAGCTCGGGCTTTCTTGAACGACTTGTATTTTCTAAAACGATTTGCAACCCGATTTGTTCCTAACCAATCACCAAACCCATTCCAATTATTTTCACCATAAACATTCCTCGGATCTTGAGGTATATCATCAGGTTTCCTGAGTCCTTTCAACTGACCGGCACAGTATTTCCTCCACGTATACTCATTCTTTAAACCCAACTCACGGGCAAACGCTCTTGCTTTTAAAAACAGGCGATACTTTCGCAAATAAGTAGCAACGCTTCCCGTCCCAAGCCAATCACCCCAACTTTTCCAGCCATGATCACGATATGTCCTCGACGGTTTAGCAGGTATATCGTCCGGCTTTCTCTTACCTTGTAATTTTCCTTGGCAATATTTTATCCATTCCTTACCATTATTCAGCTTTAATTTATGGACAAACTCCCTCGCCTCCTCAAATGGCCTCCACGACAACTTAGCCAACCGATTCCAACACTTGATTTCGAGGGATTGAACAAATTGTTTGGTGTTGAGGCGAGAGGTGATTATTTCAACAAGATCCGTCAGTTTGCCTGATTTGGATTTTCTCTTTTGTGAGATGCTTCTGAAAAACTCAATGATGCGGTCGTCGTTGGCCGCCAAAGCTCGAAGTATTGCTAGAACGGCTTTAAATTCGCCGCTCTCGGCTACTTCCTCAATCGTGGCATTATCTTTGGTAAGTAGGGGAATGATGATATAGCCGAGCTTCTTGCCTTTGGCTCTTCGCATCGCCCGCCCGGAGGCTTGGACAATGTCAATCGTGCTTTGTTTTGGGTCAGCGAAAAGAACTCCATCAACCTCTGGGATATCCACGCCCTCGGTCAGGCACCGGGCGTTTGTGACAAGGCTTCTTTTGGATTTGCAGAATTCCTGAATGATATTTTTTCTTTCGCTAGTGGGAAGTTTTCCAGAGACATGAAAGGTGTCAAGTTTGCCGAAGGACGGGATTATTTTTGTCAAACTGTCCTCATGATCTTTAAAGGTTTTTGCCCGCTCGATACTGCCGTGAAAAGAGATTGTGTGCTTTATCCCGTACTTTTTAACCGCTTTCCTTAGGGCGACGAGCGAAGCAAAGTCTTGCGCTGTAAGCGCGCTGTCCCAATTGCCTTTGTCGGGCCTCACAAAAGCGCGGTTTTTTATAAGTCGTTCTACTTCTGATCGCGTGACATCTACCGTGATAATCCGATAGTCGCTAAGAATCGGGGGCTTGGACTCCAGAGCTTTCTTAAAACTCAACAGTTCAAATGTTTCCCCGTAGATCGCCTCATCATCCATGCTGATAATCTGATCGGAATCGCCTTTGTACCGGCGTTCCGTAGCTGTCATAAAAATACGTTTTTTGATCCGGACATTCTTGTCAAATAAAAGGCGGGCGAAATCTTTGTCTTTTGCTCCGACGGTCTTATGGGCTTCGTCCATGATGCCCAGATCAAAGACGGTTTTTTCCTTCCGGACCGCTTGAGACAGAGGTTTACCGCTTTGATAGGTCGTGAAGATAACTCTTTTTTGTCCGTTTGTTTTTTGAAGCCAATGCGCGATCTCTTTAGGATTCGTGTGGCAAGGAATGCCAAGCTCCGATGTAGAAAAAATGGCCGAGTCAGAATCGAATTTACCAACTGTTTCATCACTACAAACGCAGATCCATTCAACGTCTTTATTTTTGGCAATCACTTCTCGAAGCCATGAGTCCAGGGTTTGCTTGATCAAAGCGAGACTTGGTACCACCACAAGAATGGTTTTTGCTTTTAAGGCTTCCGCGATCCAGTATCCCGCAAGGCTTTTGCCTGTGCCGCAAGCCATGATGAGTTTGCCCCGGGTGTTTTTCTTTTTGATGAAATGATCGACCGCGTTTTGAATGGCTCTTCTTTGGTGAGGGCGCGGAGACTTTACTTTTATCCTGATGGGTCTTTTCTTTAAGAAGAGCCTTGCCTCATCAAAAAATTCTTCGCTTAGAGAAAGCCACTCGTCGCTTGCGCAAATGCCGATTCTTTCGGCACCCGCGACCTTATGGGTCAAGCGGCCTGCCGTGGTGCAAACAAGGCCGTAAGAGATATGCCTGCAAACCGTAAAGCTTGTGCTCAAGAAAGTGGCTATTTCCCTAAGAGAAAGGGAGATTTTGTCATCTTCTCGATATTTGCATTGAATAGCCCAGTATTCGCCTGATTTTGTTTCGGCAACAAGGTCAATACCCTGATCTTGGGAGCGGAGCTTAAGATAATTTTTTAAATGAGTGGGAAGTTCTTTGAGAAGCCAGACGCGTTTTAACTTCGTCTTATGGCGGGGATCAATTTGAAGATAGATCTGAACGAGACGTTCAAAAGCGTCTCCTTTCGCTTTTGTGCCAAGAGGCGCGAGAGCTTTCTTGAAATCGTCCCAAGTTTTAATTTTTTGAATCAGTGTATCAGGGCTCATATTTTATAGAAGTTTCCCCCTATTGTACCAAGACTTATAACCGGCACTCATAAGAAAAAATCCCTCACCTCGTGGCGAGAATCCGCTTATTTACCGAACCACTTTCCAAAGCACCGCGCTAGAGAATCAAAACCAACTTATTCTCGTTTCCCGATTTCGGCAAGAAAATCTTAACACCCATCTTTCGGCAAGATAATCATTTGATCCATTAATCAGTTTGCTTGGCGAGGGGGTGACGCGGAGCCAGAGTGCTTGTTTTTTGACAAGGCAAAGCACTTGTCAAAACAACGAGCTGGCGCAGCGGCAGGACCCGCTCGCTACGCAAACCGATAAAAACTCAAATATTTTCTTGCAAGAAAAACGGCCCCTCCGTCGTCTTATTAAGTAGGAGGTGGGCTATGATCGAGAAATACATATTTCTAATCCGAGGACACAGGGTCATGCTTAGCACATATCTAGCCGAACTGTATGGAGTTAAGCCAAAGGTCCTAATTCAAGCTGTAAAACGAAACAAAGAACGGTTTCCTCTGGATTTTATGTTTCAACTGACCTTGGAAGAAACAAAGAACCTAAGGTCACAAATTGTGACCTTAGAAAATTCAAGGTCACAAAATGTGATCTTGAAACATGGGCAATACTCCAAATATGCGCTCTATGCTTTCACTGAACAAGGAGTAGCCATGTTATCCGGGGTCTTAAAGAGCAAACGCGCTGTTCAGGCAAACATCGCAATCATGCGAGCGTTTGTAAAACTACGAGAGATTCTTTCAATAAACAAAGAGTTGGCACAAAAACTGGGCGAATTGGAACACAAAATTGAAGGGCATGATAAAGAGATCCAAGCCATATTTGAGGCGATAAGAAAACTGATGATTATTCCTGAAAAACCTAAGCGTCAAATCGGTTTTCATGCTAAATAAGGTTAAAACTTGATATTCCAATTTGGCACATCAAGTTGGGGCGGCGCGCGCAAACGGCCCAGGGCATTTACGGATTATGGGATTCTAATGCTTTCATCAGTTCTCAATAGTAATCGAGCCGTCCAAGTAAATATCCAAATTATGAGGACATTTGTAAGACTTCGGGAACTACTGGCTACCCATAAAAACCTTCAGCGAAAGATTGATGAAATGGAAAAAAAATACGACCATCAGTTTAAAGTGGTCTTTGAGACAATCAAGGAGATACTGGAGCCGCCTGCCAAGAAAAACAAAAAAACCATCGGCTTCCACACAAAATATTAATTGGAAGTCACAAATTGTGACCAGTTCGAAAAGCTTAAATCTTGAGGTTCCAAATTGGAACTTCAAGTTAAAAGGCGGCGGGTGACGGCGAACGGGTCGCCCTATGGGCGCGGAGTCCACCATCCATCTAAGACGAGCACCCATGGGGCTGTTTGCCGGCAGGACCCGCGCTAAAAAATGGTGCCGAGGGCCAGAATCGAACTGGCCACGCCTGCCTTTTCAGGGCAGCGCTCTACCACTGAGCTACCTCGGCAAAATGGACCGGTGGATAAATCTAGACCAAAAGAGTCTATCATCTTGCAACTATTTATCAATATTTTTATCTGGGACTCTTAGGACTGTTTGGTCTGAACCGCCACTTTTTTAATCCCGATTTTCCGCGCCTCATCCAGCACGAAAATCGCCCGGCCGAAATAGGCCTTTTCGTCTCCATTTAAAATAATCGTGGGATCGCTATCTTGCGCCTTGAGCTGCTTGAGACGGAGAGGCAATTCCTCCATCGAGATCATTTCTTTGTTGAAATAGATTTCTCCTTTGCTGGTGACGGTGATCGCATGGTATTGGTTGTCCTTTATTTGCCGGGCGCCTGTCTCGGCCGCCGGAAGATTCACGTCAATGCCTTGATTCTTGACCATCGAAAGCGAGACCATCACAAAAGTCGCTAGCAAGAAAAAAACGATGTCGATGAGCGGGATAATTTCGATGCGGGCCCGGTGACGGGACTTGAGAGAAGGGATCAGCACGCGGCTACCTCCCCTTTAAAAGAAGTTCCAGATGCGTGGAGGCGTCTTCGATCTCGCGCCTGGCTTGCTCCATGAACGCGTTTAAATAATTGAACGGGATCAGCGCTACGATTGCGATCGCCAGGCCAAAAGCGGTGCCGATCAACGCCTCGGCGATGCCTCCCGTAATGACCGAAGGCGCGTCCAGCTCTTTTTCCCCGAGGAGCCCAAACGCGTGGATCATGCCGGTGACCGTGGCGAGAAGACCCAGGAGCGGTGCCAGCGTGATCACCGTGTCCAGTACCGGAAGCCCCAGATTAAAATGCTTCAATTCCTGATTGGCCGCTTGAAGCAGAGCGCTCGATAAAGATCTCTCCTGGTTTTTTAATCCGTACGTCAGAGTTCTTGCGACAAAATCCCGGCTTTTTTCTCCGGCGCTGATCGCCGCCTCCAGGTCTCCGCGTTTGACATGGATCAGTAAATTTTCCACCGCTTTCGGCTGGCGGCTCATTTTAGTCCGGATCACAAATAAAACCCTATCCAACACCACCGCCAGCGAAATAACGGAGGTCACCAGGAGCGGCAACATGATCGGCCCGCCCTTTTGGATCAAATCAAACATTTTGTCTCGTTAGCTTGGGCATCGGGATTCCTGTTTTGCCGTTTGTGATTGACGGAGGACATTCGCTCTAATACAATATCACATCCCATTGCCATTCTTCAAGTGAGCACGCCAGGAACTAAACGATGATTAAAACCTTAGGTTCGCTCAAATTCGCCATTTTTCTGATTGCCTCGCTGGTCGCGCTTCTCGTGGCGTCCACTTTCACGGAGTCGCTCTATGGGACGCCTTTCGCCCAAAAAATTTTCTACAATGCCGGCTGGTTTGACATTTTTCTATTCTTCGTTTGGCTCAACATTTTCTTCGCGACGCTGACGCGCTGGCCTTTCAAGAAGCAGCACATCGGTTTCGTGATCACGCACATCGGCATCCTGGCCGTCCTCGCGGGGACACTGCTCACGAGACTCTTTGGCATTGAAGGCCAGATGACCTTGTTTGAGGGGGGCACGAAAAGCGCCATACAGCAGGAGGGCGAACGGATCAAAATCGTCTCTCCCGCCGGCGCGCCCGTCTCGGTGGATCTGCCGTCCGCGCTTAAAAAACTGCCGTACGAGCTGCCGGTCTCCGGAAACACGAAGGTGTTTATCACGAAGGTTCTGAAACACGCCAAAGAGACCCGCGAGATCCATGAAGGGACGGCCGACGATCCTGTCAACTACGCGCTCGAGGCGACCATGACGAGCGACACCGTCGGCCTCCACGAACCGTTTTGGCTCATGACGAATGACCCTGAGAACCCGGAGGCCTCGGTCCGGCAGATCGGACCCGCCCGTATCGAGCTAAAATCGGGCAAAGCGGCAGCCCACCCCTTCCGTACCCTCCTCGTCATCACAAGACGCGCCGACGAGGAGTCCTTCTCCATAGAACTGAAAGAAGACAATCCTTCTCTTATTCCGCTCGGGAAAAGCGGCCTAGTGGTCCGTGAGCTCGCCTATTATCCCCACGCGAAAATCGCCGATCAAAAGATGCTCAACGCACCCGAAGAGATCGGGTTCAATCCCGCGGTTCAGTTTAAGGTCCAAGACGGCCAAGGCCGGACCGAAGAGCACGCCAAATTCCTGATTTTTCCCGATTTCAACTCCGTGCGCGGCGGTACCTCAAATAATCTCTTTGACCTGGATGTGCGGCTTACGACCCCGGAACCGACGGCCGAGGACCACCCCGGCTCTCCCTCTTTCACGGTCTATGCGTCGGACAAGGGCCCTTGGACCTATCGTGTCACCTCTTCCCAAAAACCACCCGTCGAGGGGACGCTCGCGCCCGATCAGGAGATCAGTACGGGCTGGATGGATATCCGGATCAAGGCCGGGCGCCTCCTGAATCGCGCGAAGGTTTCGCGCGCCTTTGAAGAATCCAAAGATTCTTCTTTGGAGAATAACGCGCTGGAGATTACGCTCGCAAAAGAGGATAATACCCGGATCGCCCGCTGGCTTTTGGCCGGGCGGCCGGTGAGATTTGAGACGGACAAAGGGGCGATTCAGATGACGCTCAGTCCCAAAGAAAAGACCGTCCCTTTTTCGCTGACGCTTAAGGACTTCAGAAAAGTGGACTACCCCGGGACCGCGAGTCCCGTCTCTTTTGAAAGCGATGTCATGTTGGCCGATCCTAAAGAAAACATAAAAATGGAAAAAACGATCCGCATGAACAAACCGCTGGACTATCAGGGCTACCGGATCTTTCAGTCGTCCTACATGCAGGATGAACGGCTCGGAGAGGGCTCGGTCTTCACGGTCGCGAAAAATCCCGGCATCCGCCTGATCTATCCGGGGGCCGTGATCTTATTTATCGGCGTCGTGCTTCTTTTTTATTTTCATCCGTATTTTGTAGGGGACCAAAAATGAGAAAATGGCCCTCGAGATCCCTGCCGCTCTTCCTTCTTTTAATGACGACGCTCGGCGCTCTGCCGGCCTTGGCCGGCCAAGACGCCCCGATCGCCGCCGCCCGGCACATTCCGATCCAGCACAACGGCCGCATCAAGCCGCTCGACTCTTTCGCGCGGCAGCTCGTGCGCTTCGTCACGGGGAGCGAGCGCTGGGAGAAAAAAGATGCGATCATCACGCTCCTGGATCTTTTGGCCGACAGGGAAAAAATCGGCGAGACGCGCTGGATCCGCGTGGACTACCCGGAGCTTAAAGAAAAGCTGGGTTTAAGTGAAAACGAGCGATTTTTTTCGATGAACGAAGTCGTCCCTTCGGTCAGAAAAATCCAGACGCTTGTCCGAGACGCGAAACTAAAGCGCGACCGGGACGAGCGTCCCACGAAACTCGAACAGAAGGCCGAAGAGCTCTACTCAAAAATGCACGCGGTGGATGCCCTCGGCTCGGGCAGCAGCATCAATGTCCTGCCGGCGCCTTTCTCGTCCGCTTGGGGATCGCCCTATGAGATAAAAGCCGGATTTTCTCCAGAATTTATTCAGCTCGTCCAAGACTATAAAAAAAGGGACTGGGCCCGGTTTGAGAAAGGGACGAAGGATTGGATTAAAAAGGTATACGCGGTCGCGAAAGAGACTCCGAGGTGGAAACTCGCGCTGGAGGTCCAGTATTACCGTTTCCAGCCTTTTGAAGCCGCGGCGATCGCTTATTTTGCTGCGTTTTTGCTTTTGACGTTCTTCAAGCGAAAAAGACCGCTGGTCCGCGCGGGCCTATTTTTCCTGGGCGCCGCGGTGGTCGGCCACACGGCCGGAATTGTTTTCAGGGTCCTCATCCTTTCAAGGCCTCCCGTATCCAACATGTACGAGTCCATGATCTTCATGAACTGGGCGCTCATTGTTTTCGCGCTGGGCTTTTCGGTGCTGAAACGAAACCCGGTTCCGCTCGTGGTCGGCTCGGCGGTCAGTGGCTTTGTCATGATTTATGGCAACCTCCTGCCGCTGGATTCGGGCCTCGAAGTGCTCGTGCCGGTGCTCCGAAGCAATTACTGGCTCACGATTCATGTGATGACCGTCGTGTCAAGCTACGGGGCGTTTGGGCTGGCGATGGGGCTCGGACATCGTCATCTATTTCATCATGCCTTCAGAAAGTTTTCGAAATCGGCCGAAGAAGAATCGGCTAATCTTATTTTCAAAGTCATCCAGCTGGGGACGCTCTTAATCGGCACCGGTACCGTGCTTGGCGGCGTATGGGCCAACGAGTCTTGGGGGCGTTTCTGGGGATGGGATCCCAAGGAAACCTGGGCGCTCATTACCTTCCTCGGATACCTGATCGTGGTTCACCTGAGATACGCCAAAAAACTGAGTGATTTCGGCCTGGCTCTTTTTTCGGTGCTGGGTTTCTTGCTCGTCTTGATGACCTGGTACGGCGTAAACTTTGTGCTGGGGCGCGGCCTCCATAGCTACGGCCGCGGAACAGGCGGAATGAGCTGGGTGATCTATTATTTGATATTCGAAGCCCTGTTTTTGGGGTTTATCTTTCTGAAGAAACTAAAAACTTAAAACGTAAAACTCAAAACTAAAACTTAAAACTAAAACGGACCATGCCTGTTTTAAGTTTTGAGTTTCAATTTTACGTTTTGACTTTTGAGTTTTAAATTATCTAAAGCTGCGGATCTTTTGGATGATCGTCTGAAGCGTCACGTCAGGCGTGGATGCCCCTGAAGTAATTCCGATATGTTTCGCGCCGGCGGGAAACCAGCCGGCCTCTTCTTTTATCTTTCCTGATTTTGGGTCGCGCGCGCGGATCTCGCCTTGAGAAAGAATGTCGTCCGCGCTTTCGATGTGATA
>CAYJXB010000046.1:0-1080 GCA_964374005.1 uncultured Planctomycetia bacterium | reverse complement strand
TTGGCGGAGATTTCGGCCAGATGCGAGGTATTCGAGCTGTTAAATCCCCCCACGATGAGTATCAAGTCCAACGATTGATCCAATAGTTTCCTTAACGCGTCTTGGCGGTCTTGGGTCGCGCCGCAAATCGTATCAAAACTTTTGAACCTTTCCCGAGCGGCCTCTTCTCCAAAACGCTCCGTAAACGCCTTTCTCAACAACTCCTGAATCTCAAGCGACTCCCCTTTTAACATCGTCGTCTGGTTGGCCATGCCCATTTTGCAAACCGCCGCATCAAAGGTCAAACCTTCCGGCGCCGCGCCAGGGTACTTGCCGATGAAATCGTCTTCTTTCACGGAGCCCCGGATCACGGAGGCGAGCTCTTCGGCTTCTTGCCTATTTTCAATAATCAGGTAAGCGCCGCCTTCTTTGACGGCTTGGGACACCGTGGCGCGGGTTTCCTCATGCTTACGCTTGCCGTGCATGACTGTGAGGTAGCCTTTTTTTGCGTAGCCCTCCACGCGTTTCCAAACATTGATGATCGCGCCGCAAGTGGAATCCACGATCGTCACCCCTTTTTCTTTCAATCCTTGAATGTCTCTAAAATCCGTCCCAAAGGCGGAGACCACCACCACATCGTTTGATTGCAGCTCATCACAAATCAGAAGGTGATGGCCATCTCTCCTCAGATAGCGGACGCCTTTCTCCTTCAATTTTCCATTGATGTAAGGGTTGTGGATCAGCTGGTCCGTGAGAAAGATGCGTTTTCCCTCGAAGCGCTCACAAGTTTCAAAGATCATATCGATGGCCTTGTCGACGCCGTAGCAAAAACCAAAATGTTCCGGAAAATGAAACACGAGATTTCCAAAATCCCACACCCCTCCCGTCTCCCGGATCTGGGAGATGGAATAGGCCTCATAATTCTCATGGTGATGCTTAAACCCCCCCCCGAATTCGCTGAGTTTCTTGATGATGCGTTCTTCTCCGCCTGAGGCGGATTCGTCCATCGGCGAATCTGCCGCAGTGACGGATTCGCCTCTGGCGAAGGAGGCGGTTTGGCAGCTTGGTTTGTCCGGCATAGATTCCGTTATTTTAACAAGA
>CAYJXB010000045.1:0-12495 GCA_964374005.1 uncultured Planctomycetia bacterium | reverse complement strand
TGACAGGCCTCTACCTTCATATTCCATTCTGCATCAAGAAGTGCCATTACTGTAATTTTGTGATCAGCACCTCGAGGTCCGAAGACAAAGAGACGCAGTTTCTCTCATGTTTAGAAAAAGAAATGGCTCATCACGGCGATCGTTTTCAGAATATTTCGTTTGAAACACTCTATCTCGGTGGCGGCACGCCTTCTTCCTTGAGTGAGAAAGCCCTTCAAAAACTTCTGTCTCTTATCGTGAGTCATTTCAAATTTAAAAAAGGTGCGGAGATGACTTGTGAAGTAAACCCCGGGGACCTGGACGAGAAGAAAATAAGGGTTCTCAAAGAATTTGGCGTCCGTCGTATCAGTCTCGGCGCTCAGACCTTCAACGACGAGACTTTAAAACGCTTGAATCGCGCGCACGGCGCCGAAGACACGTTGCGGTCGTTCGATCTTTTAAGGAAAAGCGGATTTCAAAATATCAATATGGATTTCATTCTTTCTTTGCCGGGTGAGACGATCGAGGATATGAAGCATTCTCTCGGGAAAGCGGTCAAGCTCGGCGTGGAGCATGTATCGCTGTATGAACTCACGATCGAAGAACACACGGTATTTGGCGATCAGCATAGAAAGGGGAAGCTTGGCTTACCGGACGAAGACACGCAAATGAAGCTTCTTTCTTTCGCGAGGGATTTCTTGGAGCAAAATAATTTTGAGCATTATGAACTTTTAAATTATGCGAAGCCCGGATTTCGGTCGCGTCACAATATGCTTTATTGGGCCAACGAGGACTATTTAGGTCTCGGGCCCGGCGCTTTTTCTTATTTTGACGGGCGGAGGTTCAGGAGTTCGGCCGGCGTGGACGAATATCTTGAGAAGATGAGGCATGGGGATTGGACGCCGCATGAGGAGGAAACGCTAACCCCTGAGAAAAAAGAGATCGAATCGCTTCTTCTTGCCCTTCGATTGAGTGAAGGGGCGACGGTCAAAAAGTTCCGGACGATCCTTCAAAAGCTTAAAAATTCCGTCAGTCAACTTGAGCGGCAAGGACTTTTGGTCCAAGACCCTCGGAGCTTGCGCCTTTCCCCGCGCGGCCAATTCCTCGCCGAAACCGTTTTCTCAGAACTTTCCTGTTAAACGCTGATCACACGTCGCCTAGAAGCGCGTATCCTTCTCGGTCGCTGCTAGTGGGCTCCCTCGAAGGACACGACGCTTCTCGCGACGTCACATCAGCGATAAATATTCAGAAAAGTGTCTTCGTACACTCAAAGATAGATTTTATTTCTATGAATATGCTAGAATCAACTTTGTTATGAGCGACGAAACGAAAATGGACTATGAGAAAGCGGTCGATCTTTACGGCCAGGGGAAAAAGGAAGAGGCGATCCAGGCACTCTTGGAGATGATCGGGAAAAATCCGGAGTTTTCGGACGCCTATGAAACGCTCGGGATGATCTATTATAAACAGGGGCGGTTGGATGAGGCGATCGAGTGGACGGACAAGCTCGCGGCGCTTCGTCCCGATTATGCGATGGCGCATACGAATCTTTCGGTGTTCTACATGAAAAAAGGAATGAAAGAAAAGGCGGAAGAGGAGAAGGCAAAGGCGACCGTGCTGAATTTCAAATGAAATCAAAAAAAATTAAAAAAACAGTCCGAATCGGACTGGTCCAAATGTCCTGTGGTGAGAATCCCGATGACAATCTTGAAAAGGCCGTGTCCGGGATCAAGATCACGGCCGCGAAGGGCGCGCAGATCATCTCGCTGCCTGAGCTTTTCCGGACCAGGTATTTTTGCCAGGCCGAAGACTCCAAAAATTTTGATTTGGCGGAAACAGTCCCGGGCCCTACCACAGATACTTTATCGCATCTAGCGCGAAGTTTAAAAGTAGTCATTGTTCCGTCTTTGTTCGAGAAGCGCGCGAGCGGCATTTATCACAACACCGCGGTGGTGATTGACGCGGACGGGAAGATCCTCGGGAAGTACCGCAAGATGCATATTCCGAATGACCCCGGTTTTTATGAAAAATTTTATTTTGTGCCGGGAGACCTTGGTTTCCAGGTGTTTCATACCCGTTACGCAAAGATCTCCGTGTTGATCTGCTGGGACCAGTGGTTTCCGGAAGCGGCACGTTTGGCGGCGCTCGGCGGCGCCGAGATGCTTTTTTATCCGACCGCGATCGGCTGGAAACCCGAAGCGCCGGAAGAAACAAAGAGTTATCATTCCGCCTGGGAAACGGCCCAGCGAAGCCACGCGATCTCGAACGGCGTCTATGTCGCCGTCACCAACCGCGTAGGGCAAGAGGACAAGCTCAAATTTTGGGGCAGCTCTTTTATCTCCGATCCGTTCGGAGAGGTTGTCTACCGCGCCAGCGCCTCCCATGAAGAAATGGTGATCGTTGATTGTGATTTAAGCCGCGTCGAAAAAACACGCCGTGAATGGCCTTTCTTAAGAGACCGCCGCATTGATGCCTATCGTGGTATTTTAAATAGATGAAAAAACGGATATCAGGTGATCAGGATACCAGGGACTAGGATATCGGGAGATCAGGGTATCAGGATGCCCGCCGAATGGGAGCCCCATGACTCCACCTGGCTTGCCTGGCCGAAAAACAAAACCACTTGGCCCGGCAAGCTTCTGAAAGAGGTCGAGTCCGTTTATCTTCAGATGATTTCGGCGCTTCTTCCTCAAGAAAAAGTCCAATTGCTCGTTGACAATGAAAAAACCGCGAAGACCGTTTTAAATTTTCTCCCTAAAAAAGCCAAAACGCAGAATCTGAAGTTTCATTTCGTTCGAACCGTGGATACCTGGATCCGGGATTATGGGCCTATGTTTGTGACCCGGCAACGGGCCAATCAGATTGCCACACCACGTCTGCCGAAAAGCATGGCAGACCACGCTCGCAATGACAAACGCAACGATGTTGCGTTTGTCAAATGGACATTCAACGCCTGGGGCGGGAAGTACGACGATTTGGCGCGTGACAATGACGTCGTCAATCGGATCGAAATTCTTAAAAAAGCGAAGCGTTTCGGTCCCGGAATTGTTTTGGAGGGAGGATCGATCGAGGTGAACGGGCAGGGCGCGTGTCTCACGACCGAACAATGTCTTTTAAATCCTAGCCGGAATCCCAAGCTCACGCGAAAAGACATCGAGCAATATTTAAAACGGTATCTGGGAATCGAAAAAGTGATCTGGTTGAAAGAAGGAATTGAAGGGGACGACACGGATGGTCATATCGATGACATCACGCGCTTCGCGGACGCCAATAAGATCCTCACCGCGGTTGAAAGCGACACCGACGATAAAAACCACGCGATTCTAAAAGAAAATCTGGAAATCTTAAAAGGAGAAAAAGACCAAAACGGAAATAGTTTTCAGCTGATCGAGCTTCCGATGCCCGGGAAGGTGGGCCTCGGCCGTGACGATGCGCCGGGAGAGCGGCTGCCGGCCAGCTACGCCAATTTTTACATCGCCAACGGCGTCGTGTTGGTGCCCATTTATAGCCATCCCCATGACAAGACGGCTTTGAAAATCATCCAAAAAGTGTTTCCCGGCCGACGTGTTGTCGGGATCGAATGCACCGGCCTTGTCTACGGTCTTGGGTCCATCCACTGCGTCACCCAGCAAGAGCCGGGATAATTCTCGATACAATTCACATTTTAATTGATTTTTTATCCGATCTGTATACAATCGTATACATGAATCAACTAGTGCTTTCGGACAAAGAAACAACCGTACTACGGGAAATCAGGAATTCTCTGATCAATTTCGGCCGGTGCCCTTCCTTGCGCGATCTCATGAGCATTCTTGGATATCGCTCGCCTCGCTCCGCTTCTCTTTTGGTTAACAAATTAATTTTGAAAGGAATCTTACGGCGAAACCTAGCCGGGTCTCTCCAGATCATCAAGAACTTTGATAATGAGACAAGCATTCAGACCGTAGATGTTCCATTATTGGGTGTGGCTTCGTGTGGACTTCCGGTCTTTACGGAAGAAAATATTCTGGCCACTTTTCCAGTTTCTATAAAATTAGCTCGACCTCCCCACAAGTATTTTTTTGTCAGAGCCAAGGGTAATTCCATGGACAAAAAAGGTATCAAGGATGGAAATTTTGTTCTGGTTCGTAAACAATCAACGGCCGATAACGGTGATACGATTATTGCGTTAGTGGATAATGAGGTGACGGTAAAGGAATACTTGTTGTCCGGCGACACGGTCATCCTCAGGCCATATTCGTCTAATAAAACGCACAAACCCATCGTTGTGACTAAGGATTTTCAGGTTCAAGGTGTTGTGGTAAGAGCGATTCCAAATCTTGAGGTGTAAGCGAATAAGATTGGCATGAGGAATTGCTTCGTGCTTGAGATAATAGACGTAAGTCGTAATCAAAGAGGTTTAAAATGCCGGTATTAGAATTAAAAAAAAGCGTTCAGGGCGTTGAGCAAATCGAGGCGTTGTCAATCGCTCTAGAGAAAAAATTTGCGAGCGTTTTAATCACAGATCCACGTCTTTCCAGACAACTGGTGAGTTTTCAGGCCAACAAGCAGCGTCCCATTTATAGGTGGTACAAGTACAAAGAGGGTTTTTCCGCTGACCTGATCCACTATTTGTTTGAGAAATATCACGTTAATGGCAATGGTAATATTCTGGACCCATTCGCAGGCGCAGGCACCGCTCTCTTTGCTTCAAGTGAAAAAGGTCATGACGCCTACGGCATTGAATTACTCCCTATAGGTCAGCGGATAATACAAACCCGCAAGATTGTGGAAAATGGCATTAAGAAAACTGTCCAGCACACTCTGAAAGAGTGGTGTGAGAGAAAGCCCTGGAAAAAATCAAAAGAAGAAAAAGAATTCATCGCCCTTCGCATTACGAATGGAGCTTATCCAAAAAAAACGGAAGAAAGTATCCGGTTGTATCTTGGCGCTATTGAAAAGGTAAAGTCTGACATAAAGGGAATCTTCTTATTTGCCCTACTATGTGTTCTTGAATCGATCAGCTACACGCGAAAAGACGGGCAGTATCTTCGGTGGGATCATAGATCCGGCAGAACAAACGGAGAAAAGATTTTTGATAAAGGACATATTCAGGATTTTGACACCGCCATAACTTTGAAGTTGAGTGAAATCCTAACTGATCTTAAAGGCAAAAATAACCGTAACGATCTATTCAAGACACGCACAATCCACCCAGGAAATATTTTCCTTTACGAATCATCCTGTTTAGATCAGCTTCCTAAATTAGAAAACGATCATTTTTCAGCAATCATTACGTCCCCGCCCTACTGCAATCGCTATGATTACACTCGCACCTATGCTTTGGAACTAGCGATGCTGGGTGTTGATGAGAGCGGTCTGAAAGAGTTGCGACAAAAAATGTTGAGTTGTACGGTTGAAAACAAGGAAAAGGATCTAATCCAAATAAATACGAATTGGGAAAAACCTATTTCGATAGCGAAAAAACAACCTCTGCTACACGAAATTTTAATCTATCTGGAACATCTCAAAAAAGAAGACCAGCTGAATAACGATGGAATTCTTCGAATGATCAAAGGCTATTTTTATGAAATGAGTTGCGTGATTTATGAATGCTATAGGGTGCTTCGGCCCGGTGGCCATTTTTTTATGATCAATGACAACGTCAGGTATGCCGGAATCAGTGTGCCAGTTGACCTTATTCTTTCTGGTTTTGCGCGATCTATCGGCTTTGATGTAGAGAAAATCCTTGTTTTACCTCAGGGCAAGGGAAACAGCAGCCAGCAGATGGGTCAACATGGGCGTGAGGCGTTACGAAAATGCGTTTATGTCTGGCGAAAGGGTAAATAATGAGGAATTTATTTTATAAGAGGTTCATAAAAAATTCCGCTTCTCTGGTTACACCGTATGAACAGACGAGAGCAGGGTTCGTTGCTCTGGCTCTTGAGAAAAACAAAGCGGGAACACCTTATGTCGAGGAAGCAAAGGTTCTCAAAGTGGAGGCGTCGAAAGCTAAGACGCCGGTTAATTTATTGAAAGTTAAGAGCATCAGGCCTGCATTGTTAACTGCCTCCGGTGTTTCTGAGAAAGCGGCTGGGCACTTGACGGACAAAAACAAAACGGATGCAATCCGCGGTTTAGTAGAGAATTTTCTAGAGCCGGCCGGAAAGGATTTTGTAGACGAGCTGGTTTATCAATTTTTGCTGACAAAAGGCGATTCGTTGGGTGGGAGTATGCGTAACTTGGCAGGCAAGTTGGGCGAAAAGAAATTTTTGCGCTCTCTCATATCGTCCTTGTCCGTGAGAGGAAAAGGTTTTTCTTGGCGTGACTACAGAGCTAATAAGTGGGTCAAAGGAGATGCGAGCGACGCAGACATTGAATCCGGTGCGAATGCCGTGTCATGGCAAACGAATCGTCAGAGCAGGGTTTTGATATTCAATATCGTGGTGCCTATAGTCAAAAAGAACGTTGATATATCCCTGCTCCGTTGCTCAGAGAGCGATATCGAGCGTGGTTCAAAAGCTGCGTATCATTATCCTCAAAAATATGTTGCTCTTGGCGAATTGAAGGGTGGCATTGATCCGGCGGGGGCAGACGAACATTGGAAGACGGCGAATTCGGCCATGGAGCGTATTAGGAAATCGTTTTCTGCCAGGAAGTTGAGGCCTCACACGTTTTTTATTGGCGCGGCAATTGAGAAGTCTATGGCCAGTGAGATTTTTCATCAGCTTCGTAAGGGCGTTTTGAGCTGCGCTGGTAATCTAACGATAGATAAGCATCTCATCGAAGTTTGTGGTTGGTTGATAGAGTTGTAGTGGTTGCATGTGGCAACGAACAAAGTTTTGACTACCCGGAGAACATCCGTAAGGATTTAAATTTTATTTTTTCGTCTTAAAGTTCTTCTTAAAGTGTAGCCAAAAGTCCAGGGACACAATATTTAATTTCAGACGAATGAGCGAATAAAAATACCCGGGCTTGCTCGCGTTGTCAGGCATCCAAGGGTGCAGACCTACTTCGAATGTATGACGTTATCCGGTACGCAGGTGGCGATTTAACAGCTTAATTCTCAGGGGTATTTATGTCAGAAGTATGGCCGTCCGACACAAAGCAAAAAAACCCAATAGCAAACGCAGATGGTATTAGACAGTTTCGGTGTTTGATGCTAATGCCGTATGAATCTAGATTTGACCTGGTGGCAAAAATTCTAGAGGAAGTGACGACTGAAATATTTAAGAGGTTTCCAAATAATGGCCTTATTGTAGAAAGAATGGATTGGGTTACAAGCGCCAATGTGATTCATTCGGAGATTTGGCAGAAAATCTTGGAGGCTGATCTAATTTTCTGTGATATTACCGGGTATAACCCAAATGTAATGTTCGAACTCGGTGTTGCAGCCGGTTGGAAAAATAAAGACAAGGTTGTCCTCTTGAAGGATAGGTATTGGAAGGCCCCACCAGCTTTTGACTTACTGCCTGCGAGATATATCGAATATAAAATTCTGGGGACACAATACTTAATTCGTTGGGCTCCGGTCTAATGCGACCCTAAAAAAGCCTCAAAGGCGATGAAGCCGCCGGACGCGCCAGCAAAGCTACAGGGGTTTTCTTGTCTTAGATTGGCCTTCGCGCTGCGATTGGATTTTTGTCAAGCCGCCCGGGAAACGGCAAAATGGCAACTGTTCGAAGCGCGGCCCAGCGCAAGTTTTGCCATTTATGCCGAGGGTCACCAGGCTTATAAAAATCCAATGCGCGCCGGCCAAGATAAGATAAGAAAACCCCATGCCCAGCCTTTATCTTTGTAACTCAATAAAGTTTCTGTTATAATACCTGGTTTCTTCTGGAGGAGCGTTGATCAGCCGTTACACATGCCCTGAGATGGGCAAGATTTGGACCGAGGAGAACCGGTTCAACGTCATGCTCGAGGTGGAAATTGCCGCCTGCGAGGCCATGGCGGCGCTTAAGCTCATTCCTAAAAACTCCGCTTTAAAGATACGCCGCCACGCCAAATTCAATTTATCGCAAGTAGCTCAATTTGAAAAAGTTACGAAACATGACGTCACCGCTTTTCTGAAAAGTGTGGGCCTGTCCGTGGGACCTGACGCGCGCTTTATCCATAAAGGACTCACCTCGAGCGACGTGTTGGACACGGCCTTAAGTCTTCAGATGCGCGAAGGGCTGGACCTTATGATCAAAGTTCTACAAGCGCTCATCTCAGTATTAAGGAAAGAAGCGGTCCGCTATAAGAATACCCCGATGATGGGGCGCTCGCATGGGGTGCATGCTGAGCCGATCACGCTGGGCCTCAAGTTTCTGCTTTTTTATGAGGAATTTGGTCGCAATCTCGCGCGCTTAGAGCGGGCGCGCGACGCAATCTCGGTGGGAAAAATCTCAGGGGCCGTCGGCACGTACGCCACTATTGACCCGAGGGTGGAAGAAAAAACCCTTAAAATTTTAGGCCTTAAAGTGGCGCCTATTTCGACGCAAATCCTGCAACGCGACCGTCACGCGCAGGTGATCGCGGTTCTGGCCATTGTGGGTTCCTCTCTTGAGAAACTCGCGACGGAAATCAGGCACTTGCAAAGAACAGAAGTGTTGGAAGTCGAGGAGCCGTTCTCCGAAGGGCAGACCGGCTCGAGCGCGATGCCGCACAAACGAAATCCCGTGAACTGCGAGCGGATCGCGGGCCTGGCGCGCGTGCTTCGCGGAAACTCCGTCGCCGCGATGGAAAATATCGCGCTCTGGCATGAACGGGACATCACGCATTCCTCGGTGGAGCGGATCATCGTCCCCGATTCTTTTATTCTCCTGCATTTCATGACCGAAGAGATGATCACGGTCTTAAAAGGGCTCGAGGTTTATCCTAAAAACATGATGGCCAATATTTGGAATACGCGCGGCCTCATTTTTTCTCAACGCGTGCTCCTGGCGTTGATTGATAAGGGTTTTTCAAGAGACAGGGCTTATAAAATCGTGCAGAAACATGCGATGAAAGTTTGGCGGGATAAGCGGCTGAATTTAGAAGATCTTCTCGCGAGCGACCCCGAGGTTTCTTCAGAATTCACGGAAAAGGAAATCGAGGCGTTATTTGATTTGAAATACCATCTGAAACATGTCGACACGATATTTAAAAGAGTGCTGTCGAAGGAGCGTTGAGAGGGACTATTAAATGGTTAGGATATCAAAATCGTTTAATGAAAGTTCAGATGTTGTTTTATACCGGGGCGATTGTCTCGATTTATTGGGAACGATGCCATCGAATAAGATCAAGTTGATTGTGACGTCTCCCCCTTATAATGTGGGGAAGGAATACGAAAAAAAAGTAGATATTGATCAGTATCTTGAAATTCAAGAACCAGTCATTCGAGAATGCGTGAGAGTCCTATCCGAGAAAGGTAGTATTTGTTGGCAGGTGGGAAATTTTGTGAAGGATGGGGAAGTAGCCCCTTTAGACACTCTTTTGTACCCTATATTTAAATTGTACGGCTTAAAATTAAGAAATCGCGTCGTTTGGCATTTTGGACACGGCCTTCATTGCTCAAATAGATTTTCGGGACGCTATGAAACTATTCTATGGTTTACGAAAACGGATCATTATACGTTCAACCTTGACAGTGTTCGTGTGCCACAAAAGTATCCGAGTAAAAAATATTTTAAAGGCCCTAAGGCAGGGCAGTTTTCGTGTAATCCATTGGGCAAGAATCCAGGAGACGTATGGGAAATTCCTAATGTGAAGAACAATCATCCTGAAAAAACAATCCATCCTTGTCAATTTCCCGTGGAGTTAGTGGAAAGATTGGTTTTGTCTATGACAAATAAAGGCGATTGGGTATTTGATCCTTTTATGGGAGTTGGAACAGCTTTAGTTGCAGCTGTTCTTCATAATCGAAAAGCGGTTGGAGCCGAACTAATTAAAGAGTACATCGATGTTGCCGATAACAGAGTCAGACTGGCTGCGTCCGGCAAACTACAAGTCAGACCTATGAACAAACCCATATATGACCCTTCAAAGCCTTATAAGAACGGGCAGGGGAAAATTCCAAAAGAGCAACATACTCTTTTTGAATTTCTGACATCGTCCGGCAGGATCGAAAGATGAGAAAAGTTTATGAGTATTCTCACTTAGGGGGAAGTCAAATTTTGAACACAGATTACCCTCAGATCGACAAAGAAATAGACGAGGTTATTCAGGAAATCACGGGAATTCGCAAGACAAAAAGTAGCAAAGAAAAAACGATGAAGGGACGACGTTTGTATTCTCCGATTGATTTAAATGTTAGATTTGAGCGAGGTTTTCATAAAAGAGGTTACAAAGAATTGAAAGATGTGTATACGATTAAGCTTCCAAAATATAAAAAGGAAATAGAAGGGGCTTATAAACAAGTTGATTTCGTAAAAGGCAAAGTTTTGATAGAAGTTCAGTTTGGAAAATACCCGTTTATGTTTTATGATCTTGCAAAGTTTCAATATTTTTTCAATGAAAATAAAGCAGACGTTGGAGTTGAGATCGTTCCCTGTCATGCCATGCACAAGCAAATGTCGACAGGCGTATCCTATGGGGAACATCTTGTTTATGACATCGAAAGGCTTAAACGACATTTTCCGGCTGTGCCGGTAAAAGTTATTTTAATCGATGTTTGAAATAAGGAGAACGCCACATTGAAGGCCAAGGTTTATGTGACATTGAAGAAATCAGTGCTCGATCCACAAGGCAAAACCGTGCAGCACGCGCTCTCGTCACTGGGTTTCAATGAGGTCAAGGATGTACGTATGGGAAAGTATATTGAGCTGGAGCTAAACGGCATGGAGAAATCCCAGGCCGAGGCAAAGGTTAAAAATATGTGTGAGAAATTATTAG
Organism: uncultured Planctomycetia bacterium; assembly: GCA_964374005.1. Classification (GTDB taxonomy): domain Bacteria; phylum Omnitrophota; class Gorgyraeia; order 2-02-FULL-51-18; family 2-02-FULL-51-18; genus CAYJXB01. The sequence goes on along the minus strand of CAYJXB010000045.1, from coordinate 1,683 downwards.
CCAACACGGTGATCGAGGAATACCGCTACGAGATCAACGGATGAAATTCGGCGTTGTGGTTTTCCCCGGTTCTAACTGCGATTATGACTGCTACCATGTATTGAAGCATGTTTTGAATCAACCGACGGAGTTTGTCTGGCATAAGGATTGGGATATCAAGAAATTTGACTGCATGGTGCTGCCGGGCGGGTTTAGCTACGGCGATTATCTACGGACGGGTGCGATCGCCAGGTTTTCGCCGGTCATGGAAAGCATCGTGCATCACTCCAATCAGGGAAAACCGGTGATCGGGATCTGCAACGGGTTTCAGATTCTTTTGGAAGCCGGCCTTCTGCCGGGTGCCATGCTCCGCAACGATTCGCTGAAATTTGTCTGCCGGCATGTTTATCTCCGCGTGGAAAATACCGAGACGCCTTTCACCCGGAAAACAAAAAAGAACGAGGTCTTAAAGGTCCCGATCGCGCACGGCGAAGGAAATTATTTCGCTCCGAAACCCGTGCTCGATGAGCTGATCAAGAACCGCCAGATTTTGCTGCGCTACACCGATGAAACGGGCGCGGTCACGGAAGGGGCCAACCCCAACGGCTCCGTGGAAAATATCGCCGGCATTTGCAATTTAAAAGGAAACGTCTTCGGTCTCATGCCCCACCCTGAACGGGCCTCTGAAAGAGAACTAGGATCTACGGATGGCATTAAGATTTTTAAATCGATACTGTCGTCATCCTGACCCTGAGCAAGGCGAAGGGGAAGGATCTCGCTTCCGGGATTCTTCGCCCTTTGGGCTCAGAATGACAAGAGAGACCAAATGCTAATGACACAAGAAATATCACGGGAACTGATTCAAAAACATAACCTCACGCTCGAGGAGTATGACAAGATCAAACAGATCCTCGGGCGCGAGCCGAATATCACAGAGCTGGGTATTTTTTCCGTCATGTGGAGCGAACACTGCTCGTATAAAAATTCGAAGAACGTTTTAAAACTGCTTCCCAAAGAAGGCAAAAAAATGCTCGTGAAGGCCGGCGAGGAAAACGCAGGAGTCGTGGACATCGGGGACGGGCTCGTCGTCGTTTTTAAGATCGAGTCGCACAATCATCCGTCCGCGATCGAGCCGTTCCAGGGCGCCGCGACCGGCGTCGGGGGAATTTTGAGGGATATTTTTACGATGGGCGCGCGGCCGATCGTTTCGATGAATTCGCTTCGTTTCGGAAGCCTGGAAGAGCCCGTTTCGCGGCGCCTCTTGTCGGGTGTGGTCGAGGGGATCGGGTTTTACGGGAACTGTATCGGCGTTCCCACGGTCGGCGGAGAAATTTATTTCGATGAGTGCTACGAGGGAAATCCTCTTGTGAACGCGTTTTCTCTGGGCCTGGCCAAACAGGAAGAAATCGTCAAGGCGAAAGCGGAAGGGCCGGGAAACCCCGTTTTTTATCTCGGCTCGGCGACCGGACGCGACGGCATGGGCGGCGCGAGCTTCGCGTCCAAGGATTTGAGCGAAGAATCGGACAAGGACCGCCCTGCGGTGCAAGTCGGCGATCCCTTTTTGGAGAAACTTCTTTTAGAGGCGGTGCTCGAACTTTTGAAAAGCGGCTGTGTCGTGGGGATCCAGGACATGGGCGCCGCGGGCCTGTCCTGCTCGACCTGCGAGACGGCCTCGCGCGGGAACACGGGAATAGAAATTGACGT
>CAYJXB010000044.1:0-12812 GCA_964374005.1 uncultured Planctomycetia bacterium | reverse complement strand
AACGCCGCGTTGATTTATATCAAGAATCTGAAGCGCGTGTCGTTTTTGAATTATTTGCTGAAAGAATTGATCGAGGCCGAGAAACTTGAGAGCTTTCTTGAGGAGGAGCCCGAGCTTTTTATCGAAGGCGCTTTCCGGATATTTGAGCAGCCAGAGTTTCATGACCTGGGTAAAATGCGGCTTCTACTGCAGGCGTTTGATGACAAATATGAATTTCTGCAAGTGTTCATCAATGATTTAAATCAAGAAGGGGTTCAGGTGCATATCGGCCATGAAAATCCGATCGGGGAGCTGGACGATGTGAGCCTGGTGGTAAAGGACTGTTACTTGTCGGGTATTCCGATCGGCAGCGTAGCCGTCGTGGGGCCAACGCGGATGAAGTATCCAAAAGTCATTGCGGTTATCGATTACGTGGCGGACAGCGTCACGGAGACAATTCAGAAGTTTTAATGAAAAAAGAAAAAGAGCACGGACAAGAGACGCCTAAAGAAGAACCAAAAGAGCCTCCGGATCAGCTTTTGAGATTAAAAGCCGATTTCGAGAATACCAAGAAGCGGCTTGAAAGGGACAAGTTCGAGGCGATCAAGTTCGCGAATGAACGGCTGCTCATTGAGATTTTGCCGATCGTGGATAACCTAGACCGGGCGATGGCGAGTCTTTCGGAAGGGCACGATCCGGAAAAGGTAAAAGAGGGCCTGAAGATTGCGCAAGTGGAATTGCATGAGGTCCTGGAACAGCACGGCGTGCAGGTGATGAAAAGCATCGGCGCCGAGTTTGATCCGAAGTTTCATGAGGCGGTCGGCGTGGTGCAGGTTCCCGACGCAAAAGACGGGACGATTGTGGAGGAAATACAACGCGGTTATCTTTTGAACGGACGTTTGATACGCCCAAGCCGCGTGAGAATCGCTCAACAGAAAACAGAGGACAGAGGTCAGACGACAGACGACAGAGGACAGATGACAGAAGACGGATGACAGAATACAGATAACAGAGGACAGAAGACAGAAATTGCTTTTTATTTTCTGACTTCTGATCTCTGTCTTCTGACTTCCGTTCTCTGAGCACGATCATCAATTTTTTTAGATAGGAGGATTAACCAATGGCAGGCGAAAAAGTTATAGGAATTGATTTGGGGACCACCAACTCCTGCGTGGCCATTATGCAAAGCGGTGAACCCGTTGTCATTGCCAATGCCGAAGGCGCCAGGACGACCCCGTCCGTGGTGGGCTTTGCTAAGAACGGAGAACGGTTGGTTGGGCAGGCCGCGAAAAGGCAGGCCATCACGAACCCCGAGAATACCGTTTTTTCCATCAAGCGATTTATGGGCCGCCGGCATGAAGAGGTGCTGGCCGAGGAAAAACTGGTCCCTTATAAGGTGTTGGAGGGTTCCGGCGGAGATCTTCGTGTCAGGGCCGGAGGTAAAGAGTATACGCCGCCTGAGATATCGGCGATTATCCTGCAGAAAATGAAACAGACGGCCGAGGATTATCTCGGGCAAAAAGTGACGAAGGCCGTCATCACGGTGCCCGCTTATTTCAATGACGCGCAGCGCCAGGCAACCAAGGACGCCGGAAAAATCGCTGGCCTCGACGTGCTTCGCATCATCAATGAGCCGACCGCCGCGGCGTTGGCCTATGGTCTCGATAAAAAGAAAAATGAAAAGATTGCGGTCTACGATCTGGGCGGAGGCACGTTTGATATTTCGATCCTGGAAATCGGCGACGGCGTTTTTGAAGTCAAGTCCACCAATGGCGACACGCATCTTGGCGGCGATGACTTTGATCAGAAGGTGATGGATTGGCTGGCCGACGAGTTTAGACAGCGGGAGGGGATCGATCTCCGAAAAGACCGCATGGCCCTGCAGCGGTTGAAAGAAGCGGCCGAAAAGGCCAAGTGCGAACTTTCTTCCAACGCTCAGACCGAGATCAACCTGCCGTTCATCACGGCGGACGCGAACGGTCCGAAGCATTTGACCGTCACGCTGACACGCGCGAAGCTCGAACAGCTCGTGGGGGATCTGGTCCAAAGGACGATTGAGCCCTGCAAGCGCGCGCTCGAAGACGCGAAGTTAAGACCTGAAGACATTGACGAGGTGGTTCTCGTCGGCGGACAGACACGTATGCCGAAGGTCCAGGAAATCGCGAAGCAGCTTTTTAAAAAAGAACCTCACAAAGGCGTGAACCCGGACGAGGTCGTGGCGGTCGGCGCCGCAATTCAAGGGGGCGTCTTGGTCGGCGACGTGAAGGACGTGTTGCTGCTGGATGTGACGCCGCTGTCGCTTGGGATTGAGACGCTTGGCGGCGTTTGCACGAAGCTGATCGAGAGAAATACCACGATTCCCACGAAGAAAAGCCAGATCTTTTCAACGGCCGCGGACAATCAAACCGCCGTGTCCATCCATGTGTTGCAAGGAGAGCGTGAGATGGCCGAGAACAACAGGACGCTCGGTCGTTTTGACCTGGTGGGCATCGTGTCCGCGCCTCGCGGCGTCCCGCAGATCGAGGTGACGTTTGATATTGACGCCAATGGGATTGTCCATGTGTCCGCGAAAGACCTGGGAACCGGCAAAGAACAGAAGATACGCATCGAAAGCTCAAGCGGTTTGAGCAAGGAAGAGGTCGAGAAGATGACCAAAGACGCTCAGGCGCACGCGGAGGAAGACCGGCAGCAAAGAGAGGTTGTAGACGCCAGGAACCGGCTTGACACGCTCGTTTATTCCTCTGAGAAGTCGTTGAAAGATTTGGGCGACAAGATATCGGCTGACGACAAGAAGAAAGTTGACGAGGCGTTGGCCAAGGCCAAAGAGGCCTTGACCGGCAGGGATCTTGAAACCATTAAGAAGGCCGAGAAAGAACTGACAACCGCTTCTCACAAGATCGCCGAGGAGTTGTATAAAAAAACCGCCTCGAAATCACAAGAAGCGGGCAATGCCTCCGGCGCCAAATCTGCCTCCGGCGAGAAAGACGATGTCCAGGACGCCGAATACAAGGTCGAGGACGATAAGTGAAATTCGCGCACGATTTACGCGAATTTCATCCTGAGGCGGCGTAGTCGCCGAAGCCTGCCTGCCGCAGGCAGGGATCTCAAGAAAAAGGGCGCCGTCCCCTATGATGGCTTTTAAGCCGGCATACCATTCAAAAACGTTTCGAGCGGGCACTCAAATTTGAAAATTGAAATGTGATATGGAAATAAATGTAGATAGGTTTATCCTTCGGAGGAGGTCATTTTTTTCCTATTTAGCGCAACAAGACTTTGATGTATTGGACAAAGCGGAAAAAAAGTTGTTTTATATAAAAAGAACTCTTTTTTCATTTCGGCCTCCGATATTAATTTTTCATAACGATAAAAAAACACTTTTCTTAAAAATCAAACCACAAGTTGGTTTCAGTGCTAGCGATCCGAGAATTTATTTCGTTTTTGATGAAATAGGCAATGTAATTTGTAAGATTAAAGGAAAAGATTTTTTGTTCTCGAGTTGGGACGTTGTGGACACTTCATCAAACAAGATTTTGGCTACCGCGCAGCATGAATACAAAAAAGAGAAAAAGAGCTGGAAGTTTTTGTGGAAGAATGGGTTTTTCGAAAATTTGTCGCCTTCTTTTGGTAAGCAAAGAAGACGAAGACGGGTCAAATCTTTCCTTGACTGCATGTATAAAGACGGGTCATAAAGACGGGTCAAATCTTTCCCTGCCTGCCGGCAGGCAGGCTTGACTGCCTGTAGCTAATCTTATAAATGAAAATTATCTGCTCCTGGTGCAAAAAATTCTTGGGCGAAAAAGAACCATTTGATGGTTTTTCTAAAATGCGCACCAAGTGCGGGGAATAAGCCATAATTAGTTACCATACATTTCTTGAAAACATTCATTTTGTATGGTAACTTCTCAATAGAGAGTTACCATACAATATGTGAAATGTCGACAATTGTATGGTAACAAAATCAAGGTGACCCATGGGTGTTATCAAAAGTGTTCTCAGAGAGGAGCTTTCCAATTCCCTTCGGATGAAAAAAGGGTATGATCGGGAATTGTCGAAATTGCCGAAGGGGAGCCTGGTCAGAAAAAAGATCAAAGGCCATGATTACTATTACCTCCTTTTAAGAAAAAACGGCAAGGTAAAGTTTATTTATAAAGGAAAAGTCTCCGAGCACGAAGTTAAAAAGTATCAAGAGGTCAAGCGGTACCGGGCGAAGTACCGGAAGTTGTTATCCCAGGTAAAAAAACAAGTCAAGTTCTTGCGGAGCCGCCTTCGTGGAAAAGAATCAGTATGAGCTATGCCTTGAAGTCCTGCGCCGCCTGGAAAAGGCCGGTGTCTTGGAGAATGCTGTCCTTATCGGCAGTTGGTGCTTGCCTTTCTATGAGGATTATTTTTCCGGGGTTGACTACGCCCCCTCCATTAAAACAAGAGATATTGATTTTTTAATCCCCCGGCCTGCGTCAATCAAATCAAAGACGAATGTATCGGAGTTGATGAAGGATCTCGGTTTTATCGTTGGTTTCAAAGGCAGAGAAGGCTATATTGTCCTGGAGCATCCTGAACTTGAAGTTGAATTTTTGGTCCCCGAAAAAGGAAGGAGTTTTAACAAGCCGGTTCCCTTGCCACAGCTTGGGCTGAACGCACAGGCCTTGAGATTTTTGGAACTCCTTGCTCAAGACACGATCCAAGTCAAAGCAAAAGATATTTCTTTGACGTTGCCGCATCCGGCCAATTTTGCTTTGCATAAGTTGATCGTGGCCGGTCGCAGGAGACAAAAAGACAAAGCGGCAAAGGACCGCGAGGCGGGCCTGAAAGTCTTGAAAGCGTTGATCGAAAAACGAGAGATCGCGCGCGTTAAGGGCGTTTTCAGTTCGCTTCCGGCGAAATGGCAGGCCATGATTGTGAAAGAATTAAAAGGCGCTGAAGAGACAGATTTGATTCAAATTTTGAAGAAATGAAACCCACCGCTTTATTGCTCCGGTATATTGCGGTCGATACAGGCAAAGTTTGAAATGTAAACCTAAGGATGGTGTGAGGCGATATGGCTCAACATAAAAGAGACTACTACGAGATTCTCGGTGTTTCCCGGTCCGCGGCGGTAGAAGACATCAAAAAAGCGTATCGCCAATGCGCGCTTTTGCATCATCCTGACCGGAATCCGGGAGACAAAAAATCAGAGGAGAAGTTTAAAGAAGCCACCGAAGCCTATCAGGTTTTAGCCGATCCTAAGAAAAGACAGATTTACGATCAGGTCGGGCACGAAGGCCTTGCCTCTCAAGGGGGCGGCTGGGGAGCGGCTTCGGGTTTCTCCGCCGCCGGTTTTGGCGATATCTTCGAAGATATTTTTGAAGACTTCTTTGGTGGCGGGTCTTCCCGACGACGCGAGCGCTCCCAAAGAGGCAGCGATCTGCGATACGAGCTTGAGATCTCCTTCGTGGAGGCCGCCTTTGGTGTTGAAAAAGAAATTGAGATTCAGCGTGAAGAAGCTTGTTCCACGTGTAAGGGGGATGGCGCAAAACCGGGAACTTCCCGTAGCGCTTGTCCCACCTGCCATGGCTCGGGCCAGATCCTTGCTTCGAGCGGTTTTTTCAGCATTTCAAGGCCCTGCCACCGTTGCCAGGGGCAAGGAAGTTTTATCGAGCATCCCTGCGCCGCCTGTCGAGGCAAGGGAAGAGTCGCCGCGGCCCGAGAAATTAAAGTCAAGATCCCGGCAGGCATTGAAAATGAATCGCGTCTTCGGGTCAGCGGCGAGGGAGAAGCGGGGCTTCGCGGAGGACCTAGAGGGGATCTTTATGTGGATGTCACCGTCAGCCCCCATGAGTTTTTCGCCAGGCGCGGCAATGACATTTTGTGCGTGGCGCCCATCCATTTTGTTCAGGCGGCTCTCGGAGCCGAAATTGAAGTCCCGACGCTGACAGGGACGGCGACCCTTAAAATTCCGGCCGGGACTCAAACGGGCAGGGCTTTTAAGTTGAAAGGCAAAGGGATCGCTTCCGTGCGCGGCGATGGCATCGGAGATGAGGAAGTGAAAATAGTCGTCGAAACGCCAACCCATCTATCGGATAAGCAAAAGGAGATTTTAAAGCAATTTGCAGCTCTCGGAGGAGAGAAAACAAACCCTATTTCCAACTCCTTTGTGCAAAAACTCCGTCAACTTTTTTCTAAATCATAAAGCGGAACTGTTTTGAAGATCCCCTCCAAGAGTTTCGCCGCTTGGTTTTTTGTTGCCGTTTACGCCGCCTTTATATTTTTTCTTTCCTCCATGCCTCGTCCGCTTCCGGAAACGATCCAAAGATATTTTTCTGACTGGATTTTGCATGGTGTAGAATATGGGGTCTTTGGATTTTTGTTGATCCGAGCGATGGTTTTTTCGTTTGGGAAACATTCCATGCCGTTTTTGTTCATGATGGCGTTGAGTTTAGGCGTTCTCTACGGTGTCTCGGATGAATGGCATCAACATTTTGTCCCCAACAGGCACGCGAGCGCGCAGGATGTGGCCGCCGACGGCCTCGGCGTTTTTTTAGGCGTTTCGTTGTGGGTAAAAAGGAACCGCTATGCCGGAAGTTAGGGGTTTTAGGGGTTGGCGTTACGATCGCGCTAAAGTCGGACATTTGTCGGCCGTCGTCGCCCCTCCGTATGACGTGATATCCAAGAAGGAGCAAGAAACACTTTATCGAAAAAGCCCTTACAATGTCGTGCGGCTGATTTTGGGTCGGGAAGAGCCGCAAGATTCCCCTGCGAGCAACCGGTACACCCGTGCCCGCGCGTTTTTAAACGAATGGAAAAGAACGGGCGTTCTGACACGAGACTCTTTGGAATCCATTTATGTTTACGCACAAGACTATAGGGAGGAGGGCCGGACGAGACGCCGGATCGGTTTAATCGCCGCGATGAAGCTAGATGAAGGCCCGGTGTTGCGGCATGAAAATACTTTGACGGCCCCGAAAAAGGACCGAATGGCGCTCTTGAAGGAGGTCCGGACCAATTTAAGCCCGATCTTCGGCTTAGTTGAAGACAAAAAAGGAGGTCTTCAAAGATTACTCAAAGGGATGATGGAATCCGCGCCTTGCGTGAACGTGACACTCCATGCGGTTCGGCATCGGCTGTTTCTGGAGAGCAGGCCCGCGGTGGTCGAAATGATCCGTCAGGAACTGCGCTCGAAACCCATGTTTATCGCGGATGGGCATCACCGGTTTGAAGTGGCTTGTCAGTTCAGGCGCTGGATGAACCAACAGGTTCCGGGCCAACCCGAGGCTGAGTGGAACTATGTCATGACCTATTTTTCCGATTGCCGGCACAATCCGTTCAAGATTTTTCCAACGCATCGTTTGATCGCCGTATCAAAAAAGTTCAAAGAACCTTTAAAACGCCTGGGGCAGCGAGGCCAGTTGAAAAAAATGAAGAATCTCGCAGCAACATTGTCGGTCTTAGCAAAGAGCCGCAATTTAGGGGGTCAGAGGGGTCTGACCCCTGAAGTAAAGGGGTCTGACCCCTTTGACCCCCGAAGGACCTACGCGTTTGGGGTATTTACCAGGAAAGACGGCTACTTTATTTTTAAATTGAGACGGAAATTTTCGTCCAAAATTGGCAAAAGCCCGGCGGTCAAGCTGGACGTAGCCGTCCTGCATCACGAGGTGATCGAACCTTGCTTTGGCCTAAGGGCAATTGAAAAATCAAAAGCCATTGATTTTACGCGTGACGCGGCCGAGGCTTGCAAGGAGGTGAAAAAAGGCCGTTTTGACATGGCGATTTTTGTTCGTCCCACGTCTTTGGAGGAAATGATCGAGGTGTCGAAAAAGGGTTTAAGAATGCCGCAGAAATCCACCTATTTTTATCCCAAGCTCCTTTCGGGGCTTGTGTTTCACGATCTTAGGGCATCATGATCAAACCCAAATCGTTGACATCGCTTTCCCTATTTTTTCCCTGTTACAACGAATCGCTGAATGTCGGATCCATGATCGAACAAGCCGCCAAGATCGGCGAGGATTACGGCGTTGATTATGAAGTCGTCGTCGTTGACGACGGGAGCCACGACCAGTCGGCCCAGATCGTCAAGGAATGGTCCAGAAAGAATCCGCGCGTGCGGCTCATTCAGCATGAAAAAAACCTGGGCTATGGCGCGGCACTCCGCTCCGGATTAAAAAACGCCAAAAAAGACCTCGTATTTTTGACGGATGGGGACAATCAATTTCACCTGGCGGACATCGATAAGCTTTTTTCGAAGATCGATAGCTGCGATGTCGTGACGGGTTACCGCATCCAGCGTCAGGATAAAGCCCATCGGAAATTGAACGGGTTTTTATGGACCAAGCTGACCCAGATTTTATTTGGCCTGTCCGTGCGGGACGTGGACTGCGCTTTTAAACTGTTCCGCCGGAGCTGTCTCGAGGGGCTGGAATTTGAGTCCAATCATCTTTTGATTCATGCCGAAATTCTTGCGCGGCTCAAAAAAAGGGGCTGCCGCATCGAAGAAATCGGCATCCCCCATTATCCACGGGTGGCCGGCAAGGCGACCGCGACGGGAGTCACCCGGATTCTGAAGACATTTCAAGAGCTTTTCCGGCTTTATTTACACATTCTTAGGCCATAGACAGTTCGGCCCGGCTATGCTAATATACAGTGTTTGCTAGGGTTAGGAAACTTCCATGTCTCCGTTTAATTCAAAATTAAAAGTTAGCACAATCCGCGTTCTGAAGCGTAAGGACATCCCTGAGGGGCTATGGACCAAATGCGGCGAATGCGGCGAGATTATTTATCATAAGACGCTTGAGGAAGATTATAAGATCTGCCCGAAATGCGACTATCATTTTACGCTTTCCGCGACCGAGCGCGTGGCACAGCTGATCGAACCCGGGACATTCAAGGAAATGGATAAAGAACTCGTTTCATCGGACCCCATCAAGTTTCGAGGCCCCAAGTCGTATGTGAATAAGTTAAAAGAAGACCAGGTCGCTACGGGCTTGACGGATGCGGTGGTAACCGGCGAGGGGCTGCTATCCGGTAAACCGTTGGCTCTCGGAGTGACGGATTCCCGATTTATCATGGGATCGATGGGATCGGTGGTCGGTGAGAAGATCACACGCCTCATCGAACACGCCACGAAGGAGACGCTGCCTCTCGTGATTGTTTCCGGGTCCGGCGGCGGGGCAAGGATGTATGAAGGGATGTTGTCACTGATGCAGATGGCAAAAACCGCTCAAGCGCTCGCGAAACACCACGAAGCGGGCCAACTATTCATTTCCGTGCTCACCAATCCGACGATGGCGGGTGTCATGGCAAGTTTCGCATCGCTCGGGGATATTATCTTAGCGGAGCCGCGCGCGCTCATCGGTTTCACCGGTCCCCGCGTGATCGAGCAGACGATCCGGCAGAAGCTCCCTGAGGGTTTCCAAACTTCAGAATTCTTATTGGAACATGGGATGATCGACAGAATCGTTCATCGCAAGCAACTTAAAAATATGCTTTATCAGTTGATCGACCTTCTTAAATGAGCGCGCGACTTACGCGACCAAAGGGAGTGTCAAGTCGCCCGCGCGAATTTATCCTGAGCAGGCGCGCCTACGCGCCTGTCGAAGGATCACAATAGGATATTAAGTTATGGCTCAGGTCAGTTTGGTCAACATCAGTAAAATTTATGCGGGCAATATCCAAGCGGTGGTGGGCGTCAGTCTCGAGATCGAACGCCGTGAGTTTGTCGTCCTCGTCGGGCCCTCGGGCTGCGGAAAAACGACGATCTTGCGTATGATTGCCGGGCTGGAGGAAATTTCAAACGGGAGAATTTCGATCGGCAACAAAATCGTGAACGATGTGCCGCCTAAAGACCGGGACATCGCGATGGTTTTTCAAAATTACGCGCTTTACCCTCATATGACTGTGTTCCAAAACATGGCTTTTGCGCTTAAGCTCCGGAAATACCCGAAGAGCGAGATAGAATCCCGTGTCCACGACGCGGCGGAGATTTTGGGGATCGGTAAACTTTTGAATCGTAAACCCAAAGAGCTGTCCGGAGGGCAAAGGCAGCGCGTCGCGCTCGGCCGCGCGATCGTGAGGAAACCCCTTGTTTTTTTATTTGATGAGCCGCTGAGTAATTTGGACGCGAAGCTCCGTGTCCAAATGAGGACCGAAATCAAAAAATTACACCAGCGTTTACAAGCGACGATCGTGTATGTGACGCATGATCAGACGGAGGCGCTCACGATGGGAGACAGGATCGTGGTGCTGAAAGACGGCGTGATTCAACAGATCGCCGATCCCATCGCGTTGTACGATCACCCGATCAATAAATTTGTCGCCAGTTTTATCGGCAGTCCTCCGATGAATTTTCTAGAAGGGAAAATCATCCGTGCCGACGATAAGTTTTTCTTTCAGAACGATTCGTTTAAAGTCCGGGCGATCGCCGCTGCCGCACCTAAAATAGCCCCTTACGAAAACAGGGAAATTATTTTTGGCATCCGTTCCGAAGATATTTACGACAAGCTTTTCGCGACGGAAGCCTCTCCGGACAATACGGTGAGAGCCACCTGCGAGATCGTAGAACCGATGGGCGCCGAGGCCTACCTTTATTTGAGGACGGGGTCCAATACCTACATTGCGCGCGTCTCGGGGCATGTCCGGCCCGGAGTGAATCAGGACCTAGACCTGGTGTTGGACATGGGCAAAGCCCACTTTTTCGATAAGGCCACTGAAAAGTCGATTCTTTAGTTTAAAATCAAGGCCATGACCCCACCACCTTCTTTAAAATCTTTGATTTTGGCGCCTCGCGCCGCGGCGACTCGGTCGCCGCAAAAGGAGGTGGTGGGGTGAAAAAAGTCGCAATCGGCGTCGATATAGGCGGCGGCAGCGTCAAGCTGGGGGTGGTGAGCCCTGGTGGGAAAATTATTTTAAGGGACTTCTTTTTAACGGGACGCGGCGGAGGCCGCGAGAAACTGTTGAAGACCCTTCTGAACCACCTTCTGGATCTCAAGAGGCATGCCGAGCGTCGAAAACTAAAAGTAGTCGGTGTAGGAGTGGGGGCCCCCGGGCCTATCCATATCGGCAAAGGCCTCGTTTATTTTTTTCCGAATATCCCCGGTTGGAAAAACTTCCCGCTTAAAAATCGGCTCGAACGCCGGCTCGCCTTACCAGTCCGGCTGGATAATGATGCCAACGTCATGGCGCTTGCCGAGTTTCTTTATGGCGCCGGCCGCGGCGCCAAGAATCTGATTGCGTTGACCCTGGGGACCGGAGTTGGCGGGGGGCTCGTAATTAACGGCAAGCTTTTTAGAGGGGCAGCCTTCTCGGCGGCGGAGATCGGCCATTTGACGGTGAATGAAAAAGGGCCTCGTTGTTCTTGCGGGAGCCGTGGCTGCCTTGAAACTTATGTCGGCAGCGGTTATTTTGTTAAAGAGGTGAGACGGCGGCTCCAATCCGGCGAGAAAAGCATTTTAAGACAATGGCTCCGTCAAAAAAAGATTTTAAGTCCTTTGCTCGTCGCCAACGCGGCCAAGCAGGGCGATCGCTTCTCGAAAAAGATCTGGTGGGAAACAGGCGAGCATCTTGGGACGGCGCTGGCGGGGCTGGTCAATATTTTAAATCCGGATAAAATCATCCTGGGAGGGGGGATCGCGCAAATTGGCCGACGGCTCTTTCAACCGGTGACACAGACAATCAGGAAAAAAGCTTTTCCCATCGCGTCCGGTTCTGTTAAAGTAGTGCCTGCGGTTTTGGGAGTGGATGCCGGACTCATCGGGGCCGCTTCACTTATTTTCTCGAAAGAAGGAAACTCAAGGGGATGAACCCCGTTAGACTCCTAAATTTCTTAATTTGTGGCTCAAAAGTTGTTGAGCTAGCAGCGAATCGTGTCAACAAAGGTAACTCAATGTTGGTAAGGAGTCTAACGGGGTGAATCGGTTTTTTAAGAGGTTCGGCGCTTTTTTCCTTTTTATTTTCACATTTCTCTCCCTCTCGCAGGAAGCGTTTCCGGAGTCTCCCGTTCCGATCCAAGTGCATGGGGACAGCGTGGAATATTTTCACGAGCAGCAAAAGGTGACCGGCACCGGCCACGTTTCCATTGATTATGAAGACGCAAAATTAACGGCAGATAAAATAACCGTTTATATGGCGACCAAGCAAGCGGTCGCGGAGGGGCATGTCACGCTGACCCAGAAAGGGAGTGTTTTTACGGGAGAGCGCGGGGAATACAATTTTGCCACCAAGGTAGGCAACGTCTCGGCCTTGAGCGCTACGATTCCGCCGAGCTATTATGGGAAGGCGAAGGCCATCGAAAAAGTATCCGATAATCACTACCGGGCGGTGGACAGTTATGTGACCACTTGTTGCGGCGACAACCCGTTTTATAAGATACAGGCGCATGAGGTGAATATTTATCCCGAGGAGAAGGTAGAAATTTATAACGCGGTTCTCTACATTCAAGGAATCCCCGTGCTCTTCCTGCCCTATTTTGTCACTTATTTTATTGACTTTGACCGTTTTCCGGTTCAACTCATTCCGGGAAAGAATTCCGAATGGGGAGCTTTCGTCTTAAGCAAATGGCGGTATCATCTTGCGGAACAACCGGGTTTTCAGGATAGAGGCAATATTCTTCTGGATTATCGTGAGAAGAGGGGTTTGGGAACCGGCGTTGAAAATTTTTACCGAGGGGACAAGGCGGGCCGTGGCGTGGTGAAATATTACCATGCGAATGACCAGGGCGCTCCGGTGACAGTGGACGCCGAACGGAGCCGTGCCCAGTGGAGGCACCAATCCAAGATCGGTGAAGCGACGACGCTAACGGCCGAGATAAACAAATTGAGCGACTCGACAGTCATCAAAGACTTCTTTTTCAGGGAAGAATACGAACG
>CAYJXB010000043.1:0-12846 GCA_964374005.1 uncultured Planctomycetia bacterium | reverse complement strand
GTTATTTTGGCCGGAGGCAAGGGAACTCGGTTTAGCGAAGAGACGGCCCTGAAGCCAAAACCCATGGTGGAGATCGGTGGGATGCCGATCCTATGGCATATCATGAAAATCTACTCGGCCCACGGAATACAAGATTTCATCATCTGTTGCGGCTACATGAGCTATGTGATCAAAGAGTATTTCTCGAATTATTTTTTGCACCGCGCCGATGTGACGATTGACTTGTCTCACAACCAGATGCAAGTTCATAAGAAGGCCGCGGAACCCTGGAAAGTCACTTTGATTGAGACAGGCCTTGATACGATGACGGGGGGACGGCTTAAACGAGCCAAAGAATACATCGGCAATGAGGCGTTTTGTTTCACTTACGGAGACGGCGTCAGCGACGTCAATATCAAGAAGTTAATCGAATTTCATCGATCTCAAAAAAAACTTGCCACAGTGACGGCGATGCGCCATTCGAGCCGTTTTGGCGTGCTAGGGATTTCAAACGACCATTGCGTGACGCGTTTTGCCGAGAAGCCGGTGGAAGAGGCCAGTTGGATGAATTCAGGATTTTTTGTGATGGAACCGGCTGTCCTTGACGCCATTGACGGCGATGAGACGGTGCTGGAGAAAGAACCCATGCACCGCCTCGTGTCGAAGAATCAACTTTGCGCTTACCAGTACGAAGGTTTCTTCCAGGGGATGGATTCCCTGAGAGACAACGTCATCCTTGAGGATCTTTGGCATTCCGGAAAGGCTCCTTGGAAAGTTTGGTGAGGGGGTGAATCGCGCTGACTTCATCGTGATCGGCGGTGGAGTGATCGGGATCAACGTCGCGCGCGAGATTAAGAAAAGGTTCCATGGTTCAAAAGTTGTTTTGATCGAAAAAGAAACCGAATGCGCGCGCCACGCGAGCGGCCGCAATAGCGGCGTGCTGCATGCTGGGTTTTATTACACGGCGGACAGTTTGAAAGCGAAATTCACGCGCGTCGGAAACCAGCTTCTGACCGAGTATTGCAAGAAGAAGGGGTTGGCGATCAATCGCTGCGGCAAGCTTGTCGTGGCGAAAAACGCCGCTGAACTGCCGCAACTGGATGAGCTTTTGAAAAGGGGCAAGGCCAATGGGGTTGAGCTTCATGTCCTCACGGCGAAACAAGCCAAGGATATTGAGCCGCGCGTCAAAACTTTTGAACTGGCGCTTTTTTCGCCGACCACCTCTTCCATTGATCCTGTGGAAGTGACGCTTTCGATGAAAGAGGACGCGGAAGACGAAGGCGTCGAGGTCCGCACGGGCGTTGCGTATCTAAAAAAAACGAACGAAGGAATTGAAACAACAGCCGGCCGATGGAGCGCCGGCTATGTCGTGAACAGCGCGGGGTTGTACGCGGATAAGATCGCGCTGGATTTCGGTTTCTCCGAAGAATATCGGATCTTGCCGTTCAAAGGCCTTTACTTGTATTCCGAAGAACCCGTTGGTTCGGTGCGGACCAGCATTTATCCCGTGCCTGATTTGCGGAACCCATTTTTGGGCATGCATTTTACGGTTACCGTAGATGGGCATGTGAAAATCGGACCGACAGCGATCCCCGCTTTTTGGCGTGAGCAATATCATGGCTTTGAGAATTTTAAGTTCAAAGAGTGCGTGGAAATTTTGACGCGGGAAGCCGGGCTTTTTTTTCTCGCCGGTTTTGATTTTCGAAGATTGGCGATCGAAGAAATCCAAAAATATTCGCGCGCGCGGCTTGTCTCGCTCGCGTTAGAGCTGCTTAAGGGCGTGGCGCCCAAAGACTATCGGCGATGGGGAGAGCCGGGCATCCGCGCGCAGCTGGTGCATGTGAAAAAGCGAAAGCTTGAAATGGATTTCGTGATTCAGGGCGATTCAAAATCGCTTCACATTTTAAATACGGTCTCTCCGGGGTTTACGTGTTCGATCCCTTTTTCGCAGTACGTGGTGGATAGAATTGCTGAATTGATGAAATGAAGATCTTAATTACAGGCAACATGGGTTATATCGGCCCCAGTGTCGTCAAGCAGCTACGCGCCTCTTATCCAAAGGCCTCTTTGGTCGGCGTGGATACCGGCTTTTTCGCGCATTGCCTGACGAACGCGAAGGTTTTGCCGGAAACACGCGTGGATCAGCAAGTCATTGCCGACGTGAGGAACATTCCGGATGCGTTGCTCGAAGGCGTTGATGCGGTGGTATATCTGGCCGCGATTTCCAATGACATCATGGGCCAGATCGATGAAAAGCTCACGATGGACATTAATTGTGAATCGGCGGTGCAGCTCGCGAGAGAAACAAAAAAAATGGGCGCCAAGTCCTTTGTGTTTGCTTCCAGCTGCAGCGTGTATGGATTTGCCGAGGAAGGGGCTAAGACCGAAAATTCCCAGTTAAACCCTTTAACGGCGTATGCAAAGTCCAAGGTGACGGCGGAGAGGAAATTAGAGCTGCTCGCGGACCAGCGTTTTCAGGTGACCTGTTTTCGGTTCGCGACCGCGTGCGGGATGAGCGAAAGGTTGAGGCTGGATTTGGTCTTGAATGATTTTGTCGCGGGGGCCGTCATTTCAAAAAAGATCACGATTCTCAGTGATGGCACTCCTTGGAGGCCTTTGATTCACATCAAAGACATGGCGCGCGCGATCGACTGGGGCATCCGGCGACGCGCGAAAAGCAGCCGGCACTTTTTAGTCGTGAACGCCGGATCCGACAGCTGGAATCTGCAGGTGAAAGATTTGGCGGAGGCTGTGGCGAAACAAATCCCGGGTATCGAGATCTCAATCAATAAACAGGCGGCGCCGGATAAGCGTTCTTATCGGGTAAACTTTGGTCTGTTTCGTTCGCTGGCGCCCGATCATCAGCCTCAGGTAAATTTGGAAGCGGCTGTGCGGGAATTAAAAGAGGGTTTTGAGGCGATGAATTTCCGGGACGCGGATTATCGAAACTCCAGCCTTATTCGCCTCAACGTGTTGACGAGCTTGCGTAATCAAGGATTGCTGGATGAAAAACTGCGTTGGGACAGGAAGTTTGAATGATTTTTAAGGAAACAAAACTCAAAGGCGCGTTTGTGATTGAACTCGAGAAAAAGGAAGATGCGCGCGGGTTCTTCGCGCGGACTTTTTGCCAAAAAGAATTCCGTGAGCATGGGTTAAACGCCTCTTTTGTCCAGGCCAATGTTTCTTGCAATCATAAGAAAGGGACTTTGAGAGGCATGCATTACCAAGCGCTTCCTTATCGGGAGGCCAAGCTCGTGCGCTGCGCCGAAGGGGCCATTTTCGACGTGATCGTTGATCTGCGGAAAAGTTCTCGGACGTTTAAGCAATGGTTTGGCCTTGAACTAAGTAAAGACAGCGCTAAAATGCTCTTTATCCCCGAAGGCTTCGCGCACGGATTTATCACGCTCACGGACAACACGCAGATCCTTTATCAGATGAGCGAATTTTACACGCCGGGTTTCGATAGGGGCTTCCGCTATGACGATCCGGCGTTTGGGATCCAATGGCCGGCAAAGGTTGTCGCATTATCCGAGAAAGACGCCGCTTGGCCTCTTATCGGATCGGTTCCGATGGAGGTTTAATATGCTGACAGAGGAAAAAATCTCTTTAGGCCAAAAGCTGTATCAGTTGATCGAGCGGCTTTACCCAATTTGCCGGAGCATCACCGGGAACGGCGTCCGGGAGACCTTGAGCCTCATTCAAAAAGAAATCCCACTCACGGTCCAGGAAGTGCCCAGCGGCACGCCGGTGTTCGATTGGACGGTCCCAAAAGAATGGAATATCCGCGACGCCTATATCAAAAATTCTAAAGGTGAGAAAATAATCGATTTTAAAAAAAGCAATCTTCATGTCGTGAGTTACAGCGTCCCCGTGCGAAAGAAAGTGGCGCTCGCCGAACTGAAACAGCATCTTTTCACGCTTCCGGATCATCCGGAATGGATCCCCTATCGCACCGCTTACTACAAGGAGGATTGGGGTTTTTGTCTGAGCCACAGGCAGCTGGAGGGTCTGCGCGAGGGCGAATACGAAGTTTTCATTGATTCGGATTTAAAAGACGGCTCGTTAACCTACGGGGAATATTTCATCAAAGGAAAAACAAACGAAGAGGTTTTGATCTCTTGCCATGTGTGCCACCCCTCGCTCTGTGATGATAATCTCTCAGGGATCGCGGTCGCGACATTCTTGGCGAAAAGTCTCTCGGAAAAAAACCCTCGCTATTCCTATCGTTTCTTATTCATCCCGGGGACTGTTGGCTCTATCACGTGGCTGGCGCGCAACGAAGCACGCGCGAAAGGGATCCAACATGGTTTTGTTTTGACCTGTGTCGGGGATGAGAATCATCCCACCTACAAGAAAAGCCGGCGCGGCGACGCCGAGATTGACCGCGCGTTTATCCATGTTTTGAGGCATTCCGGAGCGGATTACGACGTCATTGATTTTTTCCCCTACGGTTATGATGAGCGCCAGTATTGCTCGCCCGGCTTTAATTTGCCGGTGGGTTGTTTCATGCGGGGCCGGCATGGGAAGTTTCCGGAATATCACAGCTCGGCCGATAACCTTCGATTTGTGAAACCAGCTATCCTCGCGGATTCCGTTCTCAAGTGCCAGGCTGTGATTCAACTCCTGGAAAATAATAAAACCTATCTGAATCAGAGCCCAAAGGGCGAGCCAAGGCTAGGGAAAAGAGGTTTGTACAAAAACGTAGGCGGTGTGGATCGGGAGGCCGCCGAGATGGCGCTTTTGTGGGTGTTAAATCTCTCCGACGGAAATCATAGTTTACTCGATATCGCTGAAAGATCGGAGTTGAAATTTGAGTTGATTAGGACAGCCGCGGACGCACTGGCCGGCGCGGGATTGCTCAAGGAGAAACCGTGACCCCACCACCTTCTTTTGAGACGCCGGAAGGCAGCATTTTAAAGTTCACAGAAAGATCCTTCGGCGTCTCGACGCGCCGGAAGGCACGTCATGCCTTTGGCAGAAAGAAGGTGGTGGGGTGAAAGGGAAGAGGGCGCTTGTGACAGGCGCGAGCGGCTTTATCGGTTTTCATCTTTGCGCGAAGCTGGTACAAAACAGCGCCGAGGTTCACGCGGTTTCGAGGGCCGAACAGGCGGACGCCGGAGAGAGAATGCGTTGGTGGCAAGCTGATGTGGTGGACATCGGTCAAGTACGGAAGCTCATGCAGTCGGTTAAGCCGGACATTATTTTTCATCTGGCGAGTGAAGTCACGGGGAATCGAAAACTTGAGTTTGTTTTGCCCACGTTCCACGGCAATTTGGCAAGCACTGTCAATTTAATGACCGTCGCGGCCGAACAGGGTTGTGAACGATTTTTGATCACAGGCTCTCTGGAAGAGCCGGATCCCGGGTCGTCATCGGTGCCTTGCTCGCCTTACGCGGCGGCCAAATGGTCCGCGAGCGGCTATGCGCGGATGTTCTGGGAGCTTTACAAACTCCCGACGGTCATGGCGCGGCTGTTTATGGTCTATGGGCCAGCGCAGAAGGACCTGACCAAGCTTATCCCTTATACGATCCTTTCGTTGGCAAAAGGCGAAGCGCCCAAGTTTTCGAGTGGTCAGCGACCGGTGGACTGGATTTATGTGGAGGATGTCGTGGATGGCCTTTTGGCGGCGGCGGTCGCGAAAGGCGTGGAGGGCGGCAGCGTTGAGTTTGGTTCTGGAAATCTAGTGAGAATTCGTGAAGTTGTGGAAGAGATTGTCAAACTCATGAAATCCGACATCCGGCCTCTTTTCGGAGCTTTGCCGGATCGGCCGCTGGAACAGGTCCGCGTCGCCAATGTCGGAGATACTTTCAAGCAAGTCGGTTGGAAACCCCACGTCTCTTTACGAAACGGGCTGGAACGAACGATCGAGTGGTATGCCCGATGAAGTCCTGTCGCTTTTGCGGAAACACGCTGGGGGAACCTTTTTTGGATCTGGGGAAGACGCCGCTAGCCAATTCCTATTTAAAAAAAGAAAACCTTTCACGCAACGAGCCGGTTTTCCCCTTGCGTGTTTTTCTTTGTGAGAAATGTTTTCTCGTACAGCTCGCCGATGTGAATACTTCCGAGCATATTTTTAGCGATGAGTACGCGTACTTTTCCTCATTTTCCTCGAGCTGGCTGAAACACGCCAAAGACTACACGGATTTGATGGTGAAACGTTTTGGATTCAGTCCGTCGAGTTTTGTGATCGAAATCGCCAGTAACGACGGGTATCTGCTTCAATATTTCAAAGAGAAAAACATCCCTGTGCTTGGGATCGAGCCGTCCGGAAATTGCGCCAAGGCGGCGACGGATAAAGGGATCCCCAGCGTGGTCAAATTTTTTGGAGCGGCGGTCGCCAAGGAATTGGCGGCTCAGGGCAAGACCGCGGATTTGCTGTTGGGAAATAATGTGTTGGCCCATGTACCGGATTTAAATGATTTTGTCGAAGGGATGAAAATCGCGCTAAAACCAGGCGGGATTATCACCATGGAGTTTCCGCATCTCTTGCGCCTGTTGCTGGAGGGGCAGTTCGACACGATTTATCATGAACATTTTTCTTACTTTAGTTTTCATGTGGTGGAAAAGGTATTCGCGAAACACGGCCTGACGCTTTTTGATGTCGAGGAGATTCCTACCCACGGCGGATCACTCAGGATTTACGGACGCCATGTTGCCAGCACCTCACCACCGGTGTCAGCGCGGGTGCGCGAGCTAAAAGAAAGAGAAATCCATCACGGCTTAAATGAGGCAATAACTTACAAGGATTTCGCGGTGAAAGTCACGCATGTCAAAGAACGGCTTCTTCAGTTTTTAAACGAAGCCAAGGCCTCCAAGAAGGCCGTGGTCGGCTACGGCGCTCCCGCCAAGGGAAATACCCTGCTCAATTATTGCGGGGTCGGCGCCAATCTTATTCAGTACACCGTGGACTTGAGCCCGCACAAACAGGGGCATCTTCTGCCGGGAAGCCGTATCCCGATTTATTCTCCGGAAAAGATCCGAGAGACCAAACCTGACTATGTGCTGATTTTGCCGTGGAATCTCAAAGAAGAAATCATGAAACAGATGGCGCACGTACGGCAATGGGGGTCGAAGTTCGTGACGCCGATCCCCGAGCTGAGGATCTTAGAATGAAGGTATTGCATGTAAGCTACAGTGATCATGAGGGCGCCGGCGGCGCCGGAGTGGCGATGTATCGCCTGCACCGCGGTCTGATCAAGGCCGGCGTTGATTCCCGCATTCTGTCGCGAATGAAGTCCCTGAAAAGCGATGAGTCCACGACGATCCCGCGCTCAGTTACGGAACTTTCGCTTAGAAAAATCACCACGGCTTTAGGATTAAACGGCCTTGAAGGGGTGGGCTCTTTTGGGATCAAGCGTCGTCCCCGCTACCGCGACGCCGATATTTTGAACCTTCACTGCATTCACAGCGGTTATTTCAATTATCTGGCTTTGCCGTCTCTCACCAAAGACAAGCCGACGGTTTGGAGCCACCATGATCTCTGGGCGATCACGGGGCATTGTTCGTACAGTTATGACTGCACGCGTTGGAAAACCGGCTGCGGGAAATGCCCCTACCCTGATCATTATCCGCCGATCCAGCGCGACGCGACGGCGCTCGAGTGGAAATTGAAAAATTGGGCCTATCAACATTCCAAACTTCATGTGGTGGTGGCCTCTCAATGGTTTTTTGATAGGATGAAAGAAAGCATCTTGCAGCGTTTTCCGATTCACCGGATCCCCTGGGGGCTTGATACGGCCGTTTTCAAACCCATCAACAAAGAACAGTGCCGCTTCGTGCTCGGGATTCCCCAAAACAAAAAGGTTTTAATGTTCGGCGCGGTCAACGCCAATCTCCATAATAAAGGCGGGGATTTGCTGATCAAGGCGATTGAGAAACTGCCGGAATCTTTGAAGAAAAATCTCGTGTTTCTGACGATCGGCCACCGGGGAGGCGATGTGTTTGCCAAGGTCGGGGTGCCGTCCATCCATCTTGGCTACGTGCTCCAGGACACATTTAAGGCCGTCGCTTATTCCGCGGCCGATTTGTATGTGCTGCCGACGCGCGCCGAAACCTTTTCGCTCATCGTGATTGAAAGCATGGCCTGCGGTGTTCCGGTGGTGAGTTTTGCGGTAGGTCCAATCCCGGAGCTTGTGAAAAACGGTCAAACGGGCTATGTCGCCCAACCCGAAAATCCGGACGACTTGGCCAAAGGCATTGCTCAGCTGTTGGAAGACAACGCGCTTCGGGAATCTTTGGGCGCCAAGTGCCGCGCGGTCGTGGAGCGGGAGTATACGGTCGAACTGCAAATCAAGCGTTACCTGGATCTGTACCGAAGCATTTCGAATTAAACCTTTTTTGGAGGCGAAAGTCCCGGCTTGAAAATACTGCATCTCAGTTACAGCGATTTCGCGGGCGCGGGAGGCGCCGGCATTTCTGTCCACCGGATTCACACGGGTCTTCGCAAGGCGGGTATTGATTCAAAAATCCTGTGCCGTTTGAAGACGCTCAAGTCCGATGATTCCCGGCAAATTCCAAGGTCCATTCTCGAGTTTTTATTGAAAAAGGTTACGACACCCCTGGGTTTAAACGAACTCGAAGGCGTCGGCTCTTTCGCGATCTCAAGGCATGAGCTTTTCAAAACCGCCGACATCCTTCACCTGCACGCGATCCACAGCGGATTTTTCAATTACTTCGCGCTGCCCTCGCTTACAAAACGCAAAGCGACCGTATGGACTCCGCCCGACATCTGGCCGCTCACGGGCCATTGCACGTACAACTACGACTGCACCCGCTGGAAAACGGGCTGCGGCCGATGCCCTTATCCTGACCACTACCCCCCGATTCAAAGAGACGCGACGGCGTTCGAATGGAGGTTTAAAAAGTGGGTTTACGCGCGCTCGAAGATCCATTTTGTCGTCCTCTCGCAATATTTTTACGACATGGCGAAGCAAAGCATGCTGAAACATTTTCCGATTCACCGCATTCCCCGAGGCGTGGACACGGAGGCGTTTAAACCCCTCAACCGTTCGCACTGCCGTTCGGTACTCGGTATTCCCCAGGATAAAAGGGTCCTCATGTTCGGCGCGGTCAACGCGAAGTTGTCAAACAAGGGCGGGGACCTGCTTCTCAAGGCGCTTCGCGCGCTGCCGGGTTCGTTGAAGAAGGATCTTGTGATTTTGACCATCGGTTATCGCGGTGCTTCCACGTTCGAGGATTTGGAAATTCCGGCCTATCATCTGGGGTATATCGCGAACGATGCGATCAAGGCGATCGCATATTCCGCCGCGGACCTCTACGTGCACCCGACACGGTACGAATCTTTTTCAAACGTCTCGATCGAGAGCATGGGCTGCGGCGTTCCGGTCGTGAGTTTTGCGGTGACGGCGGTACCGGAAGTTGTCCGGCACGGCGTCACCGGCTACACGGCGAAGCCCGAAGACGCCGAAGACCTGGCGCACGGGATTCAAGAGCTTCTGCGGGATGAGACGGCACTTCAGGCGATGCGTGAGCGTTGCCGCCAGATGGTCGTGAACGAATACAGCGAAGAACTGCAGACCCGGCGCTATATCGAGGTCTACAAAAAGATTTTGTCCAATTAGGATTTTTTGATGATCCTTGATATCACGATTCCGTTTGTCGAAAAGCAGCAGGAGTGGGCGATCGGGATTTTTCAAAGCAAGGATGGCCGTTGCTTTCATCCCGCGGCAGGCGTCCGTCAACCCGTTTTAACCGCCGGAGACGTTCGGGACGCAAAGGCAAAGTTTGTGGCGGACCCTTTTATGGTTTGTGAGCGGGATCGTTGGCATATGTTTTTTGAAATGTTTAATGGGGTGACGAAAAAAGGGGAGATCGCGCTCGCGGAAAGCGAGGATGGCGAACAATGGGTTTATCGGCAACTGGTTTTAGAGGAGCCCTTTCATCTATCCTATCCATTTGTCTTTAAGTGGGAAGGGCGTTATTATTTGATCCCGGAAACCGGAAACCAGCGGGCCGTGAGATTGTACGAGGCCGCGGATTTTCCACTAAAATGGAGATTTGTGAAAAATCTCGTGGCGGGCGAGAACTTCGGCGATACGACACTCTTTCGCCACCAAGATCGGTGGTGGATGTTTACCGGGACTGATTCTGTGAATCATGACACCCTTCATCTTTATTTCGCGGATGATTTAACGGGAGAGTGGCAGCGGCATCCTTTGAGTCCCGTCGTACGGGGAAATCCTTCAAGCGCGCGTCCCGCGGGAAGGGCCATGACAGAGGGGGGGCGGATTGTCCGGTTCGCGCAGGTGGACACTCCTTATTACGGGAAGTGGACCAAAGCTTTTGAGGTGACAACTCTCTCAAAAGAAGCCTATGAGGAAAAAGAGATCGTAGAGTCTCCGTTTCCGACACAAATGAAAAGGGAGTCGTGGAATAAAGACGGCATGCATCACATTGACGCCCATTCGGCGGCCTCCAACGAGTGGTTTGCCTGCGTAGACGGTTTTCGGTTCATTTATCGTTTTGGGTTGCGGAGAAAAATGAAGCTGAAGGAGCTTTTGACGCGATGAGTCTTTATCAAGATCTTAAGAAAAAGAAAACATCCCTCGCGGTGGTGGGCCTGGGCTATGTGGGCCTGCCCTTGGCGATTGAGTTTGGCAAAAAGGTCCGCACGATCGGTTTTGACATTGACCAAGAAAGAATTTCGGAGCTTGAGCGCGGCGCCGATAGGAATCACGAATCTTCCTCCCGCGAAATCCGCGCGGCAAAGTTCCTTGAGTTCACCGCCGATCCGAAAAAAATTCGGGAGTCTCGTTTTATCATCGTCGCGGTGCCGACGCCGGTCACTGCGACCAAGCAACCGGATCTGCATTTTGTGAAATCAGGTTCGGAGCTTGTCGGAAAAAATTTGAAAAAAGGGAGCGTCGTGGTGTTTGAACCTACGGTTTATCCGGGCGTCACCGAAGAAATTTGTGTCCCGATCTTGGAGCGATGCTCAAAATTGAAGTACAAAAAGGATTTTAAAGTGGGCTATTCGCCGGAGCGTATGAACCCAGGTGACAGAGAGCACACCGTCACGAACATTGTGAAAGTGGTCTCGGCCTGCGACCCGGAAACGCTTGAAGAGGTCAGCCGGATTTATCGTCTGGTCGTGAAAGCGGGCGTTTACAAAGCTTCCTCGATCATGTGCGCGGAAGCGGCCAAAGTGATTGAAAACACGCAGCGTGACCTTAATATCGCGCTCATGAATGAACTGGCGCTGATTTTCCACAAAATGGGGCTTGATACGAAATCTGTTTTGGACGCCGCAAAAACCAAATGGAATTTCCTGCCGTTTTCTCCAGGGCTTGTCGGCGGTCATTGCATCGGCGTTGATCCTTATTATTTGACCCACAAAGCGGAGGAACTGGGTTATCATCCACAAGTGATCCTTTCGGGGCGGCGCATCAATGACGGCATGGGTAAGTTTGTCGCTGAGCAAACAATCAAGCTTCTGATCCAAGCCAACAAGAATGTGAAAAATTCCAAGGTCATTGTCTGCGGTATTACGTTTAAAGAAAACGTCAACGATATCCGAAACTCTCGCGTGATAGATATCATCCAGGAACTCAAAGCGCACGGCGTGCGCGTCACGGCCTGTGACCCGCTCGCGAGTAAAGAAGAGGTGCGCCATGAGTATCAGATTGAACTGGAGGACTATCATGCGGGCTTAAAGGCGGACGCGTTTGTCATCGCGGTATCCCATGACGTTTTTAAAAAGGAATTGACGCTGAAATCGCTGAAAAAACATTTGATATTCACGGATGGAAAAGCCGTCCTCGTGGACGTGAAAGGCATTTTTGACCCCGCCCTGTTTAAAAACTCAGGGGTTTTGTATTGGAGACTATGAGAATCCTGGTCACCGGCTCCGCCGGCTTTATTGGTGCGAAAACCGCCGAGTTCCTGTTAAAGAAGAGGAATCATGTGATCGGGATCGATAACTTAAACGATTATTATGACACGCGGCTTAAGTTCTATCGTCTGGGCCCGCTTAAAAAAAATCCCGGTTTCCGTTTTTTTAAAATGGACATTGAAAATTTTTCGTCCCTGAGATCTCTTTTCCGCCGTCACCGATTTGACGTGGTGATCAATCTCGCGGCGCGCGCAGGCGTGCGTTACAGCTTGGAAAACCCTTTCGTGTATTTGTCCACGAATACGCTCGGGACTTTAAATCTTTTGGAGCTCTGCAAGGATTTTAAGGTGAAGAAATTCGTACTGGCCTCCACCTCTTCGC
This sequence comes from uncultured Planctomycetia bacterium, assembly GCA_964374005.1. GTDB lineage: Bacteria > Omnitrophota > Gorgyraeia > 2-02-FULL-51-18 > 2-02-FULL-51-18 > CAYJXB01. Next base: position 635 of record CAYJXB010000043.1, on the reverse strand, counting down.
TTTACGCGTCACAACCCATGCCCTTTAAAGAAACGCTGCCTGTGAACACGCCTATTTCTCCGTATGCGGCCACAAAAAAGGGAGCCGAGGCGTTTTGTTATACCTATCATTACCTCTACGGAATCGATATTACGATCCTACGGTATTTTACGGTTTACGGTCCGGCCGGCCGTCCGGACATGAGTGTGTTTCGGTTTATCCGATGGATCGATGAGGGAAAACCGCTTGAAGTGTTTGGTGATGGCTCCCAACGAAGGGATTTTACCTATGTGGATGATATCGCGGATGGGACGATCAAGGCTTTAAAGAAGATGAAGTACAGAATCATCAATTTGGGAGGGAATAATCCCTACGCACTTCATCAGATGATAAACCTAATCGGAAAATATTTAGGCAAAAAAGCAAAGATTAGAAATCTCCCGTTCCATCGAGCGGACCTCGTGGCGACCTGGGCGGATATTCACCGATCACAGAAAGAGCTTGGCTGGAAACCGAAAGTCGGCTTGGAAGAGGGGATAAGGCGCACGGTTCAGTGGTATCTTGAAAATAGAAGCTGGCTTCGAAAAATTAAACTTTAAACAGGATACCAGGTAATCGGGATATCAGGGTGCAGGAAATCAGAAGACCAGGATATC
>CAYJXB010000042.1:0-13496 GCA_964374005.1 uncultured Planctomycetia bacterium | reverse complement strand
GTTTGGTCCGCCTCGCGGACCGATCCCTTCGGGATCGCAGCAAACAGGTGGTGGGATACAGAACCCGGCTTATAGATCTACAAAAATATTTTTTCTTGAAAGGCAAGGGATATGAAAACTACCCCATTCAAATGGATCAGCGCGGCGCTCCTTTTTGGTTTCGCTTGTTTTATCCGGGTGTCAAGCGGCCACGCCGTTGAAGATCAACGTTTTATCGTGCAAACCGATGAGGAAAGCGCCGCCGAGAGTCTGAACCGCATTTCAGGAGACGTTGACCCAAGGGGCTACGCGTCGCCCGAACAAACCTACCGATCAGAACATCATTCCAAACCCGGCGCGTTCCAACGCTCCGATGAATTCATAGGTTAGCGGCAGCCTGCCTGCCGGCAGGCAGGGACCCCTCTAGCCGCTATTGAACCAACCTTAATTTTTTTAATTTCCCGCACAATAAATGTTGCGTAGTGCGTCATTATTTGTTAACATACAATATATAGCGGTGTCTGAAATTGACTATTTTTAACTGTTTCAAATGACAAGGGTTGTGTTGTTTATTTCTTCTCGTATGGGGATGGCCTAGGACGTTCTAATGAAAAGGCTATGAGGTTTTTTGGACAGGCGTTAGGGCGCGAATTTGTTTGGATGGGAGGGTGTCTCTTACCCTCCCTTTTTTTTTGTTCGAATCTCTTGGCCGATACGATCACCTTGAAGAACGGGAAAGATCTGAAGGGCCTCGTGGTGGAGCAGCATGCCGACCGGATCATCTTGAGCACCGATAAAGGCGAGATCCCTATCTTATCGAAAGGAATTAGGAACATCCAGTACGATGAAGCCGAGCAAAATTTCATGAAAATAGGCAAAGCGTACGAGGCGGAAGGAAAACTGGGAGAGGCGCTGGCCTATTATGCAAAAGCGGTGGAAATCAATCCCAATTTTGAAGAAGCCAAGAAGGCCGCGATTGGCGTGCGGAACCGTTTCTGGAGCCAAGCGCTGGAGGGGCCGCGAAATGAGATAGAAAAAAAGCAGCTGATCTATGATGCCTGGGGCCAAGGAAGGCCGATGGATGAGCTGATTCGTAAGCAGGAGCTGAAACAGGCGGCGGCGCTCCGGGAAGGGCTGGGTGTTTCGCTGGAGAAAAAAGGGGATTGGATCCGCTTTGATTTTGTGGATTCGAAGAAAGCGGCCGCGGTGGCGGGCTTGAGGAAGAACGATCGGCTGGTTTCCATTGATGGCCGGTCTCTTCGGTACTTAAGCGAGGAGGTTGTCAGAAAAGATCTTCTGTTGCCCCGGTTTTCAAATTTTACGCTGGAGTTTGAGAGGGATTGCTTTGTTCACAAGGAAACCAGCGCCGCCCGGATCCGGGACCTGGGTTTTAAATTAAAATTGGAGTATCAAGGCCTGCTTGTTCAATCAGTCCAAGGCAATGGCCGCGTCTGGGAAGCTGGTTTGAGGGACGGGGATCTTTTAACGCATGTGGACGGCACGGCAACCCGTTATATGCCGCTCAAGAAAGTCGTTCAATTGATTGAAAATTCGAAAGAAGACAGGATCGTTTTCACGATCCGCCGCCAGGCGTTACTGGCAAGGAGATAAAAGATGCCTCTTGGTTTTCGCCGGAAAAAATATTTCGTAGACAGAGGGCTTCAGCTTCGCTTTGCCCGGTTTGTGATCCTGTTTGTTTTTGTTTCCTCCATTTTAACGGGGCTCATCGTTTTTTATACCACATTCATGATTCTCGGAGGCCGGTTGGCGGAAGTTTATCCTCAGGGGCGATTGGTGTCTATTTTCCAATCGGTGTATCTTGCGTTCTTCGCCAATCTCATCGTCATTCTCCCCATTATTTTTTATGGGTCCATCGTGTTTTCTCACCGGATCGCGGGGCCTCTTCCCAAGATCTACCAGACCTTGCGGCAGATCGGCAAAGGCAATTTTGACGTGAACTTGACGCTTCGAAAACACGATGAGCTGAAAGAATTGGCGGATGCGATTAACGGCATGGTGGCGGACCTAAAAGCGAGAGAAAAATAAGTTGGCTAATAGTCTTGACACGGTGGAGCGAATAGAGTACACTTACCCCATAATCACCCAAAAAGTGGGGGAGAGTGGGAGACAAGTGAAATGTTCTACGGAGAGCATGAACATAGCGTTGATCGCAAAGGGCGTCTCATCATTCCCTCAAAATTCAGAGAGGTCTTTAAAGAGAACTATGTGGAACGATTTTTCGTCACTCGAGGTCTTGATACGTGTCTCTTTGTATTCACGGAGGATGAATGGAAAAGACAGGAATCAAAATTTAAATCGCTTTCGTTCACCAATAGCCAGGCGCGGCAGTTTAACCGGCTTTATTTTTCGGGAGCCTGCGAAGTTACCTGTGATCGGCAAGGGAGGATTTTGATTCCTCCGTACTTAAAAGAGTTTGCGAAGATTAAACGCGATGTGGTGATCGTAGGCGTTTCGAACCGGATGGAAATTTGGAGCAAGGAGTGTTGGGAAGAATTTTACAAAAACACCAAAGATTCTTTCGAAAAGATTGCGGAGAAAGTTCTTGGAAATTCTCAAGAACCCCCCGCATTGTGAGCGGACAAAGGCAAGGAGCCGACATGAGGAACGACCTATTTGCCATCAAGCCATCGGAGGGGGTTTCGATCGAAAATTTCAAACGCCGGCGCATGCTTCACCCCTTTACCCATTTAGATACGGGATCGCGATTATTTTTTGAAAGAGTTTTAAGCGTCAAAAAGGCGCGTGAGTTTGTTTTTATCAGCAAGGCAAGGGCGAAGAACCGATAACGATTGCCGTTGCATCAAAGCGTTCTTATAAACGAAGTGTTGGAGTGGCTGGATCCCAAGCCCGGTGCGGTCATCGTGGACGGGACGTTGGGAGCCGGGGGGCACGCTCGGGCGATTTTGCTGCGGTTGGGTGCGCGGGGTAAATTGATCGGTTTTGATAAAGACCCGCTGGCATTGGAAGAGGCCAAGAAAGTCTTATCGTGTTTTGGAGACAACGTCATGTTAGTGCAAGATGATTTTCGACATGCGGCGATTCAATTGAGAAAGAACCGGATAAGCGGTATCGACGGGCTACTTTTGGATTTGGGCGTGTCCTCGATGCAGCTGGGTGAGCCCGGGAGAGGATTTAGTTTTCAAGAAGAAGGGCCCCTGGATATGCGAATGGATCCCGCTCAAGCCTTGACGGCCAGTGAGATCGTCAACAGGTATCCCAAAAATCGCCTTCGAGAAATATTGTGGAATTACGGCGAAGAACGCTTTGCCGAAAGGATTGCCGACCGGATCGCGGATACCCGATCCAAGCGGCGGATTGAGACGACGACGGAACTGGGATCGATTATTTATCAGGCGGTGCCCGCGTTTTACCGGCATGGCCGGATTCACCCTGCGACAAGGAGTTTTCAGGCCTTGAGGATCGCCGTCAATGCGGAGGTAGAGGCGTTGCAGGCGTTGTTGGCTCAAGTCCTTGCCTTGCTCAATGTTCATGGACGCGTCGTGATTGTTTCATTTCATTCGTTGGAAGACCGTGAAGTTAAGACGGCCTTTAGACGCTTCGCTGATGAAAAAAAAGGGCGACTTTTGACCAAAAAACCCGTGCAAGCCTCTCCGCGGGAAATGGAAGAAAACCCAAGGTCTCGGAGCGCTAAATTACGCGCTTTCGAGAAATTTTAAGGAGCGAACGAGTGGCCAGATTCATCACGGTGATTATTTGCGCGACACTGGCCGGGCTTCTGTGTGTTTATGGGGAAGTGGAAGCCGTCAAAATCGGCTATGAAATCCGTACACAAGAAGAAGCCAGGATGCAGGCGCTTGACCGCGCCCGTGCCTTAAAGTACAATATTGCAAGTCTCAAGGCACCGCATAATTTGGAGAGACAATTGTCGGCGCAACGTATCGTTCTTGAGTCTCCCAAATCGTGGCAAACGCTGGTCTTGTCCAGCGGGACAGCTCCAAAGAAGCCGGGACTTTTGGGAGCATCGGCGGGTCGCCCGCCATTGTTCACCCGTTTTTTTGTAGGAACGGCTCAAGCCGAGGCTAAAGAGTCACCTAACCGTTAGTCAAGAGAATTTTGGCCCAGACGAAGCTTCCTAAAACGCGGTTGTTCGTTGTCTTTTCTTTTTTTCTCCTGGCGCTGGTCTGTCTTCTGGCGCGCCTGGCGTTTCTTCAAGTCTTCAATTCCTCCTCGCTTTCCCTCAAACAGCAAAATCAGTCCCGCGCGATCATTGAAATGCAGCCGGCCCGCGGCCGTATTTTGGAAAGAAACGGCCGCGAGCTGGCGTTGGACGTCCGGCTGGATTCTTTGTACGCGGTTTCAAGAGAGATCAAAGCCAAAGAAAAGGTAGCGGACAAACTCACTCGTATTTTGGCAATGGACCGTTCGGAGATTCTGGATCGTTTGAATCGTGATAAGCTTTTCGTATGGATCGCGAGAAAAATTTCCTCGGCAAAATCCCAATCCATCCAACGGCTTAAGGAACCGGGGCTAGGGTTTGTCAAAGAATCTTTGAGAATGTATCCCAAGGGCGAGACCGCGTGTCATTTGGTCGGATTCACGGACATCGATAATGACGGGCTGGAGGGCGTCGAACTTCATTATAACAGTTTCTTGAAAGGAGTCCCGGGCTGGCGGTTGGCGCAAAAGGACGCGAAACAGCGTGAGCTCATCTCCAAGGAAATTGAAATGGTCCCGCCGGTCGATGGATACAACATCCACCTCACCCTTGATGAGGTGATTCAATCTCTCGCCGAAAAAGAACTGGCGGCCACCTGCAAAAAATACAACGCGCTAGGTGGGTCGGTGGTCGTCATTGAACCGAAAACCGGCGACATCCTCGCCATGGCCAATTATCCCTCGTATGATTTGAATCGTTCAAAGCATTCCGCGCCCGAGTCGCGGCGAAATCGCGCGATCACGGATCTTTTTGAGCCGGGGTCGGTTTTCAAGGTCGTGACGCTGGCCGCTATTTTGCAGAACCGGGCCTTCAGTTTGGATGAGAAATTCAATTGTGAAAGCGGCGCTTGGGCCGTCGCCGGCAAGGTCCTGCATGATCATACGGGCCACGGTGTCATGTCATTCCGAGAGATCATCGAAAAATCCAGCAACATCGGGACCGTGAAGGGCGCGATGCGCTTAGGGGACAATAAACTTTATAAAACCATTCGGGCTTTTGGCTTTGGCGACAAAACAGGTGTGGGATTAGCCGGAGAGGTGAGCGGCATTCTGCCGAACCCTAAATCATGGTCCAGAAGCTCCATCATTAATATTCCTATCGGACAGGGCGTGGCCGTGACGCCGATTCAGCTGGCAGGCGCCATGGCGGCCATTGCGAATGATGGGATGCTGATGAAGCCAAGGATCCTCACTTCTATTGACGACCAGGAGGGAAGGGTCATTAAAAATTTTCCGCCGGAAGCGGTTCGTCAGGTGATTTCAAAAGAAGCCAGTTTACAGATTCGCTCGGTCCTTGAAGGAGCGGTTAGCCGCGGGACGGGTAAAAAGGCCGCCGTGCCCGGGTTTAAAGCCGCCGGCAAAACGGGCACCGCGCAAAAGGTGCTGCCCAATGGAACTTATTCGCAAGATCAATTCTTCGCCTCCTTTATTGGTTTTGTTCCTTATGACGAGCCGAAGGTCGTCATCGTCGTCAGCGTTGACCAGCCGCATCCCGCTCATTTTGGTGGAGTGGTGGCGGCGCCGGCATTCTCACGGATCGCCAGCGGTATTTTGGCGTATTGGCAAATCTCGCAGGACGTCGTCCCCCCGGAAGTGGTGAAGCGCACGATCAAAACCGAGAAATCTCTGGGTAGGTCTGTCGAGGCCCGCTCGCAGATCGGCATTGTGGGACAATGATTTCGTTAAAACAATTGGTGCAGGAAGCCTGCCCCGGAGGTGCCGACGTTGGCGCACTGCCCGACACGCTCATTAAAGGAATTGAGTGTGATTCGAGAAAAATAGAGAAAGACACCCTTTTTGTTGCCATTCGGGGCAATCAAAAAGATGGAAACGAATTTATTCAAGAAGCTCTTTCCCGCGGCGCGGCGGCGGTCGTCACGGATCAGCCCAGAGAACACGCGCCCGGCCAAAGGCCGGCCGGCATCACGGCCGGAACTCCCTTCCTCTTGGTGCCGGAATGCCGATCGGCCCTGGCCAACCTCGCGTCCGTATTTTACGGCCATCCTTCCCGCGCGATGCGGATCATCGGCGTGACGGGCACGAACGGCAAAACCACTTCCACCTATTTGATCGAACATCTGCTCAAGGGACAAAATAAGAGCGTGGGAGTCATCGGAACCGTGAGTTATCGTTTTGGCGACGAAGAAGTGTCCGCGGCGGAAACGACGCCCGGCCCGCTTCGTATTCAACAATTATTGGCCGAGATGCGGGACGCCCGGTGCGAGGTGGTGGTGATGGAAGTTTCTTCCCATGCCTTGGACCAGAACCGCGTGGGCGGCATTGATTTCGGTGCGGCGCTTTTTACCAATTTGACGCAAGACCATTTGGATTATCACAAAACGCTTGACGCTTATTTTGAATGCAAATCCCGCCTTTTTTCAGCGCTGTCGCCGGAAAAACCCGCGATCCTCAACGCGGACGACCCCTGGACGGAAAAATTGAAAAAGAAAATTTTATCCAAGGTCATCACTTACGGAATTGAGCGCCCGTCCGATTTAAAAGCGGCGGGAATTGAAAACAAACCCGCCTCCACTTCTTTCCGTGTGGAATACCAAGGGCAGAAATTCCTCACCGAATCTCCACTGATCGGGCTTCATAACGTCTATAATGTCTTGGGGGCGTTGGCGGTGATGGCCGGCCTTGGGTTTGACATCGAAAGGGCTGCGCGGCAGCTCGAGAGTTTTCAAGGCGTGCCCGGGCGTCTCGAGGCCGTGACCTGTGGGCAGAATTTTCTCGTGTTCGTCGATTTCGCGCATACGCCGGATGGGCTGGAGAACGTGCTCTCGACGTTGAAACCCTATCGTCGGAATAAATTGACCGTCGTATTTGGTTGCGGCGGCGACCGCGATCCCGGCAAGCGGCCAACAATGGCCGCGATCGCGAGCCGTTACTGTGATCATGTCTACGTCACGTCGGATAATCCACGCTCCGAGGATCCCAAAAAGATTACGCAGGAAGTTTGCCGGGGATTCCCGGATCATTTTAAAGAGTATACGGTCGTATTGGATAGGAAGAAGGCGATCCGCCAGGCGCTATTATCGGCTCGGCGGGAAGATATCGTCCTTCTGGCGGGCAAGGGCCACGAAACGACGCAGGTTTTTAAGGATCAGACGATTCCTTTCAGCGATAAAAAAGAAGCGGAGCGTGTGTTGAATGGATATTAGCGTTCAGGAAATTTTAACGGCGACCGAAGGCTGCTGGATCGGTGCTTCGGCAGGCGCATTCTCGATCACCGGCATTTCTACCGACACGAGGACCATCGGGAAAGGCGACGTTTTTTTCGCCTTGGGGGGAGAGCGTTTTGACGGGCATGACTATCTCAAGGAAGCGTACGCAAAGGGTGTGAGATGTTTTGTGGTGTCGAAAAGCCCCGATCCGTCGGAATTTGAAGAGCCGTCGGGATTTATTTTGGTGGCGGATACCTTGAGGGCGTATGGCGATCTGGCCAAATTTTATCGTCAAAAGTTTAAAATTCCGGCGATCGCCATTACCGGAAGCGCGGGCAAGACAACCGTCAAAGAGCTGGTGGCGCAGGGATTGCAACCACGTTTTAATGTGTTAAAAAATAAGGGGACCGAGAATAATCTTATCGGTGTCCCCAACACGATCTTCCGGTTGGAGAAGCAGCATGAGGTCCTCGTGTTGGAAATGGGAACCAGTCAGCCCGGAGAAATTGACCGGCTTTCCTCCATGATTGCTCCGCAGATCGGAATCGTGACGCAAATTGGATTGGCGCATTTGGACGGGTTGAAGAGCCCGGAGGGCATTAAGGAAGAAAAACTCGCTCTTTTGAATCACATGGAACGCGGAAGCATCTTGATCTTAAACGGCCAGGACCCGATGCTTCAAGACGTCACCAGCGGCGTGCATCGAATCCGGCGGGTCGGTTTTTCCAAAGAAGGCAGTGACCGGACGGCCGATCAAGTCTGGTGCCATGAAGAAGGCTGCTCGTTTTATGTGGAAGGAGAACTGTTTGAGACCCCTTTGATCGGCAGGCACAATGTGTTGAATTGTTTATATGCGATCGAAGCCGCCACGGCTCTTGGAATACCGCTGGACTTGATTAAAAAACCGATCCAATCGTTCAAAGCGGTGGCCGGCCGGATGAGCGTGAAAAATATTGATGGAATATGTTTTCTCGACGATTCGTATAATTCGAACCCCAGCTCTTTCAGAGCGGCGCTTGAAACACTTAAAGATTTCAAAATGAGAGGAAGAAAAGGAATCGTCTGCGGGGACATGCTCGAGTTGGGAGCCGACGCGGAAAACTTGCACCGGGAAATGGGGGCGTTGATCACGGAGCTCTTGTTTGATTTTGTGATCGCGGCCGGACCTTTGTCTAAACGCCTCGTGGACGAAGCGCTGAAACGGGGGTTTGACCCCAAACGGATCCACCACGTCAAAGACAGCGTTGGGGCGGGTAAAATATGCCGCGAAATCGCCGTGGCGGGAGACAGGATTTTAATCAAAGGGTCGCGCCGAATGCAGATGGAAAAGGTCTTTGAATGCTTTATTACTTCCTCTATCCGTTAAGGGATTTCTTTTTTGGATTCAACGTTTTCCGCTATATCACTTTCCGCGCGGTGCTGGCCAGCATCACGGCATTCGTGGTGAGCCTTTTAATCGGCCCGATCGTGATCCGGTTCTTGCACCGGTTCAATCTGAAACAAAGCATCGAAAGGGAAGGATTTTCTAGGCTGTACGGCGCGCACGAGGGAAAACAGAAAACCCCCACGATGGGAGGCGTCTTGATCTTGGGAGCCGTGCTGGCCTCGACCCTGCTTTGGGGTGATTTGTCCAACCGTTATCTTCTTCTGTGTTTGACGACCATCCTGTGGCTTGGCGCCGTGGGGTTGATCGATGACACTTTGAAGCTCCGCAAGAAAAATTCCAAAGGGTTGACGGCCGCCAACAAGTTTTTTGGCCAATTGTCGCTTGGCATCGGCATCGGCCTTTTTTTATATCTGGATTCTTCCTCCTGGCAGGAAGTGCATGTGCCTTTCGTGAAAAATGGGTTACTCGTGATGGGGCCTTTATACATTTTATTCGTCGCGCTTGTGATCGTAGGCGCCTCGAACGCCGTCAACCTGACGGATGGATTGGACGGTCTGGCCATCGGCTGTACCGCGATGATCGCGCTGACTTATGCCTTGTTCAGCTACGTGACGGGGCATGCGAAGTTCAGCGAATACCTTCAAATCCCGTTTGTCAGCGGCGCGGGAGAATTGACTGTCTTTTGCGCGGCGCTATTAGGGGCCGGCATGGGATTTTTGTGGTTTAATTCTCATCCGGCAAGCGTGTTTATGGGGGATGTCGGGTCTTTGAGCCTGGGCGGCGCCTTGGGGGTGGTGGCCGTTTTTACAAGGAAAGAACTTCTGCTCTTGATCGTCGGAGGTATTTTTGTGGCGGAAGCGTTGTCGGTCATTTTGCAGGTCGGAAGCTACAGATTAAGAAAGCGAAGGATTTTCCTAATGGCTCCGATCCATCACCATTTTCAACTGCAGGGCCTGGCCGAGACGAAAGTGGTGATAAGGTTTTGGATCGTCTCCATCATTTTAGCGCTTTGGGGTTTAGCCTCGCTCAAGCTTCAATAAAAATGCAGCTAAAAAATAAAAGAATCGCCGTGATCGGCTTGGGGAAGAGCGGTTTTGCCGCGGCTAAATTCTTGGCGGACAAAAACGCCTGCGTGACCGCCACGGATGCATCCAAAAAACCGGAAGTCTTGAAAAACGCCCGAGCACTCCGGCAGCTTGGCGTGCTTGTGGAAACGGGGCGGCATACGGCCCCTTTTATTGGGAACGCTGAGCTCGTCGTCACAAGCCCCGGCGTGCCGAAGCGCAGTTTTCCGTTGGCACTGGCGAAAAAAAAGAGAATACCGGTGATCAGTGAGGTGGAACTGGCGTCTTATTTTTGCCGAGGACTCGTGATTGCCGTCACCGGATCCAACGGCAAGACCACCACGAGCCGCCTGATTTCTCAAGCCCTCAGCCTCGCCGCACGGCCGAACGTTTTGTGCGGAAATGTCGGGGTTTCTTTCCTGGATTTTATCCCCAGAATCAAGAAAAAGACAGTGGTGGTATTGGAACTGAGCTCCTTTCAACTGGAAGGCAGCCCCACCCTTTGCCCTAAGATCGCGGTGGTGCTAAATATCGGCCGCAATCATTTGGATCGTCACCGAACATTCCAACAGTATGTCCGGGCGAAAGAAAAGATTTTTTCAAATCAGCGCAGAGACGATTTCACGGTCTTGAATTGGGACGACCGGGCGGTTCGGCGGATGGCCAAAAAGACACGAGCTAAAATTATTTTTTTCAGTAAGAAGCCATTGACCAAAGGGACGTATCTAAAAGGAAATCAAATCCTCGCGGATATCCCGAACCGAAAGAAGCTTCGGATCGACACGGCTAGGTTTCGACTGAAAGGGGCCCACAACCTTGAGAATATTTTGGCCGCCGTTGCGGTTGCGGCAATCTTGAATTTACCGCAGGCAAAACTCCAAAGATCGCTGGAAGGCTTTAAGCCCCTGGAGCATCGGATCGAGCCGCTCGGGAGCTGCGGCGGCGTTCATTTTATGAATGATTCAAAATCAACCACGGTGGAGAGTACCAAGGCCGCGATCTTGTCGCTCTCGGCTCCGATCGTTCTGATCGCCGGAGGCAGAGACAAGGGGGCCGATTTTGGCGGACTCGAGCCGCTGCTAAAAGATCGTGTCAAGCAAGTCGTCCTTTATGGAGAGGCCAGGAAGAAGATCGCCGACACATGGGAAACCTATCGTTCCTACCAAATGACTGAGCGTTTTGAAGAGGCGGTACGGCTCGCTTACGAATCAGCCAGCCCCGGGGACACGGTGCTTCTTTCTCCAATGTGCACCAGTTTTGACCAGTTCGGTTCGTTCGAAGAACGAGGGGAGGCGTTTAAAGAAGTATTTCAGCAATTGAGGCGCAATTGATGGATCCTTTAAGAAGAGCAAGAACCTTGATGTTCGGCTCCGCGGTAATCTTGATCGCGATCGGGATCGTGATGATTTACAGCGCGAGCGGCATTTACGCGTTCGAGAACATGAAAGACAGCGCCTATTTTCTGAAGCGGCATCTGGTGTATTTGGTCGTGGGCGCTTTTTTATCGGTCATGGCGGCGCGCGTGGATTCCCAAAAGCTTCGGCAGTTTTCAAAGCCGATTTTGATCAGCGCGCTTGTCTTATTGGTTTTTGTGCTGATCCCGCATGTAGGTCACGCGACCGGCGGCGCGCGCCGGTGGTTTAAATTCTTTGGCTTTGGCTTTCAGCCCTCGGAATACTTAAAAATCGTTTTAATTTTTTACCTGGCGGATTATCTGGACCGGAAAAAGGAATCATTGAACGACGTCAAGCAGTCGCTGCTTCCGGCCTTATTCGTTTTGGGCTTATGCACGGGGTTGATTTTTTTACAGCCGGATCTGGGCACCGCGATCACCGTCGCGCTCGTGGCGCTGATCCTATTTTTCGCGGCGGGGATTAAAATCAGTTATCTGGTGGTGATCATTTGTTCGGGCATGCCGGCGCTGCTCTTCGCGATGCTGGCGAAACCCTATCAGCGCAAGCGCCTTTTGGCGTTCATTCGTCCTTGGGACGATCCTCAAGGCATCGGTTTCCAGATCACTCAGTCGTTCATCGCGCTAGGTTCGGGAGGGCTGTTCGGCGTGGGTCTCGGAAAATCACAGCAGAAATTGTTTTATCTTCCCGCGTCCCACACGGATTTTATTTTTTCGATCATCGGTGAAGAGCTTGGATTTTTGGGGACCAGCGCCGTTTTGATTTTGTTTATCGTATTTATCTTTGCCGCGATGGTAATCGTTTTTCGCGCAAAAGACAATTTCTCTCAGCTTTTGAGTCTGGGCCTGGTGAGCTTGATCGGCCTTGAAGCCGTGATCAATATCGGCGTCAGCACCGGCGCGTTGCCGACGAAGGGCTTGTCGTTGCCGTTTATCAGTTATGGGGGGTCGGCGCTCTTGGCGAATATGGCGGCCGTCGGCCTTTTGATCAATATTTCTAAAGAGCCCAAATGACCCCACCACCTTCTTTTAGATTCAGGGAATCTTTGGATTCGCCCCACCACCTGTTTCACGCGCCGCAGGCGCGTTATTGGCGCGATGCGCCGAAACAGGTGGTGGGGCTGAATCCTCGCGCTGTAGGTTTTAATATTTGCAGCGCGAAAAAGGAGGTGGTGGGGTGAAAATCTTTCTTGCGTGCGGAGGAACCGGTGGGCATATTTTTCCCGCGTTCAGCGTGGCCGAAGAGCTGAAAGCCAGGAATCCGCGCTTGGAGATTATTTATGTCTGCGGCAAAAAAGACATTGAAAACGCCATTTTCAAGATTATCCGCGATGAAAGAGTCGTCTCGGTAGACAGCGCGCCGTTCTGGGGCGCTTTGTCTTTATTGAACCCCTTTTTTCTGATAAAATTATTGTCGGGTTTCTCACGGTCTTACCAGCTTTTGAGAACCGAAAAACCTTCTTTGGTGGTTGGATTCGGCGGCCATTTTTCTTTTCCGGTAGTTTTCGCGGCCCGAATCATGAGAGTGAAAACGCTGATTCACGAGCAAAACGTCGTCCCCGGCGTTGCGAACCGGTGGCTGGCGAAGTGGGCCGGCGGCGTTGCGTTGAGTTTTCCGGAGACCCAGCGGTATTTGCCGGCGCCGGCAAAGGCAAGGGTCACGGGAAATCCGATACGCTCTTCCATCGAGAGGTGCGCGCGAGACGAGGCGCTTCGATTTTTTGGCTTTGACGCTGAGAGAATCACTATTCTTGTTCTCGGAGGCAGTCAAGGTTCCGAATCGATCAATCAACGTTGTTTGGAAGCGCTCAAGCTTTTGCCCGAATCCTTCCGTTCAAAAGCACAAGTGCTGCATCTTTGCGGAAAGATGCCGGTTGAATTATCGGAAAATGTTTTTCGTGAACTCCATGTCCGCGGCAAGGCCTATTCTTTTTTTGAACGCATGGATCTGGCCTATAGCGTCGCGGATATCGCGTTGGGGCGTGCCGGAGCCACTTTTTTGGCGGAATTGGCCGCCAAACGCATCCCGGCGGTTCTTGTCCCTTATCCTTACGGAGACGGACATCAACGGGCCAATGCCGATGCCTACGGATGCAGGAACGATTCGGTGGTGGTCGAGCAGAAGGATTTGAACGCGCAAAAGTTAGCGGACCTTTTGAGGATGCGGATGGTCGAAGCGGAGAATAAAAAAAGGAATCCGTCGTTCCAAGAGTCCCGTGGAACTGTTAATTCCAGGGTGTTATTGGCGGATTTTATCGAGGAGCTGTTGGAAAAGCCATGAGTTTGAAAAC
>CAYJXB010000041.1:0-13520 GCA_964374005.1 uncultured Planctomycetia bacterium | reverse complement strand
TGGCCGAGCGGCAGATTATAGGCGAAGAGATCGAAAAAATAGTCCGGAAAGAAAGCGCCGCCTGGGGCCTTGAAGTCGTGACCATAAAAATTCAGGATGTGGACGTTCCCGAAGAATTAAAGAAAATGATGTCCCGCCAGGCCTCTGCTGAGAGAGAAAAGAGGGCGACCATCATCAAGGCCGAGGGCGACAAAATGGCCGCGTTTAATCTCGCCGAAGCCGCCAAAACCATGACCGCCAGCCCCGGCGCCATGCAGCTACGTACTCTCCAAACCATTGATGGGCTTGGACCTACTGCCTCCAATACGGTTATCTTGTGCGTGCCCGTTGAGTTAATGGAGCTGGTTAAAGCCTACGCGGACAAGAAATCATAAGAATTAACTTATGGCTGATCAACGCTTTGAAAAGCTAAAAGAACTTTCTGTTAGCCTCAAAGGGGCTGTAAAAAAGTCCCTTATGGGGGTTGAACTAAAAGGGGAATATAATAGTTTTCCAATTGAGATCGCGTTTTATGGACTGGAAGACAAGGGTCCCTCTTTAGAAATTCGGCTCGTAAAGAACTTGCCTTTAAAATTAGAAATCGCGCCCAAGTCTTTTTTTACTGAGTTTCTCACGAAACTAAAGCTTATCAGCACCGTTATATCCCATGACTCACTTTTAGATTCGAAGTATATTTTTCGTACAAAGGAGAAAGAAGCAGCTGTTAACTATCTTCAAGATCCAAAGAAGAAAGAAGCAATTAAAGCCCTATTTCAAAATGGATTTAGTACAATTCTTGTTGATGGAAAGAAAATTACTTCCACGAAGATTTTTTGTAGTCTCTCAGACCTTAATTATGGGACTATCTTTCCATTAATCGAACAGATTTATAATCTATCCGTTTTATCTTAAAAAAAGGCATTATCCCTTTTACCCTTATGAGCAATATAAAAACTTTCGTTGCAACTCATTTTCAGTTGATGTGGTTTATCGGTTTGGCATGGGTCTTGTTTCTTATGCTTCTTGGATGGTTTGCTCGTCTTCGTGAGCCAAAAATCATCCCGGCTGAAATTCTATATCAAGAAAAATGGCGGACGGGCAGACGTCTGCAGCCATTTTGGTCGAAACTTTTTTTCTATAAAAATTGTCTTCATATCATTTTTTTAAAAGATCGTTTAATTATAAGGCCTCATTTCCCGTTTGACATTTTTGATTGGTGGATCGGATTTAGGGTATCCGTTCGTTACGAACAAATCAGAGAATGTGTTCAAAAGAAACATTTTTTTCAAGATTTCTTTGAGATTACATTTCAAACGATAACCGGACTCGAAAAAATAGAATTCACAGCAAAGAATTCGGCAAAGGTTTTATCCTATTGCCAGCGTAATGAATGATATTATTGACGCAACGGAGTAAAATCTCATGCTGGAAATAGAATTAAAATCGGGTATGGCATCGGCATATTTTGTTACGGATGCAAAGAAAGGGATCGCCGTTCTTTCTAATCCTCGTACCATTATTTCCGAAAAAACTTTATCAGTTAAGTTGTTGGCTGAAATTTTTGAAAAAAGCTTCAACGCTTCAATGGGAAAAAGCCTGTTAGGAGCTCTTATAAAAAAGGCTGACGCGGGCAACATCGCGGACTTTTTGATAGAATTGGCTGATAAGCAGAAATCGTCAAAAGGACCTGTTCTGGGTATTTCGCCGAAGCTCCCGGCGGCATTTATTATTTCTAAGGGCATCGAGAAATCATGTCTTGTTGCGATGAAGGTTCTAAAGATCAGAGGATACGGCCAACCGCTGGCAGTCAACATTTCATCAGAAAAAGCGGATGATCAACTCTCGAAGTTACAAAATGAATTAAAAAACGAACTCTTATGTGAAGACGCGTCATTTGTTGTATACAACCCAAAACGATTGCATGTCGTGAGTAATCGAGACAAAACGATTATTTCCACGGAGAAATCCGTAAAAGAGATCCTAAATACCCGTCATGAGTTGGCCATTGGATCGCATAATCAGGAGGTTCGTGATACCCAGGCTTTCATAGATGAAGGAATCTATAATTAAAATTAGCTGTGCCGCGAGAGGAGACTCGCGGCCTAGCAAATCTATGACGAGGCAGAAGTCCAGCTTGAGTTTTTCTTGACAATTTAAAGTATTGATTTAATATAGCAAGTATGTATCTCACGCGTTTATTGGAGAAAACCCTTAAAGATGCCGTAGAGTCTTTTCCCGCGGTTTTCATTGGCGGACCGCGCAGGTCAGGGAAGACCACGCTCTCGCGGACGTTCTTAAAGGAGTATCATTACGTTCTTTTGGATGAGGCGGATGTCCGGTCGCTGGCCATTGAGGACCCCCGTGGTTTTCTGGAGAAATACCCGCCACCGGTTATCATCGATGAAATTCAAAATGCCCCCAATCTTTTGCCTTATATCAAAGCCCGCATTGAAGAAAATAAAAAACCCGGACAATGGATTATCACCGGCTCTCAGCAATGGACTCTGATGAAGGGGATCAGTGAGACTTTGGCCGGCCGTATCGCTATTTTGCATTTGCATCCGTTGTCTTTGGATGAAATACAGGGGACATCGCGGCCGCATTTAAGCACGGCCGAGGCTTTTGTCAATGATCTGATGAAGGCGAAGAAAATTCCGGCGAAGAGCGTTCCGCTTGGCCGCTGGCTTTTGGAAGGCGGGTATCCGGAGGTTGTTCTTAATAAGAAGGTTTCCCGCAAACTGTGGTTTTCCGGTTATCTCCAGACGTATATTGACCGAGATATCCGCGGCCTTATCAAGCAGTCCAATCTTCACGATTTTGAGAGATTCATCCGCCTTTTAGCGGCCCGTACGGCTCAGGAGTTGAATTGTTCCACGTTATCACGAGATATCGGTGTTTCCGTGCCGACTATCAAATCATGGTTGACGCTTTTGGAGGCGAGCGGCCTTATTTTTCTTTTAATGCCGTATCATAAAAATTTCGGTAAAAGGATCATCAAGTCACCCAAGTGTTATTTTATAGACACAGGACTTGTGTGTTATTTAACTGGTCTTCAGACGGAAGACCCCGCCCTGCAGGGGCCCATGGCAGGCGCACTTTTTGAGACGGCATGTGTCTCGCAGTTCTATAAACGATTTTCTGCGCTAGTGGATTCTTGCTCTCTTTATTATTACCGTAGCACCGATGGGTTAGAGGTTGATCTTTTGATCGAGGCCGGAAAAAGGATCTATCCGGTCGAGATGAAATTATCCTCGACTATTGATCATGGAAAGACGAAGTCTTTGGTTAAATGGTTGAAGATCTCCAAGATCAAAGACGCTCGGGGGTTGATCATTTCATCGTCCAAGCAAATGGGCTTGATCGGCAGCGATGTGGCGAATTGTCATTATTCGCTGGTTTAACAGAGGTCAAACCGTCAATAGGCTCGGAAAAATTTCGTATAGCGTATAGAGCGATGCTGAAAAAATATTTGCCGTTTTTGGCGCTCGGGCCGGCCGCGAATCTGTTGTGGGCGTTTTGGGCCTTGCGCGAGATCAACGAACAGGGCGGCTTTGTCGAAATGCTTCAATGGATATGCGTTCAGGCGCTTCTTCCGGTGATGCTAGGGCTCTTGCTTGCGCTCAGGCCGAAGTTTGCTTATGGGTTTCTTCTGGTTTATAGCGGTTTTACGATTTTATTCGCTTTGGGCATACTTGGCTGGGCGCTCATGGGCCTAGGAACGCCTTTGTCCATTTACGCGGTTTCGACGGTGTTGCTCGTCATGGGATTTGGCATTCTGTTTCAGGCGTTGAAGGATTCACGTTGGGGACAGAAAGTAACCCGGTATGAAACTGAAGACTAGCCCCGCTGAAAGTTTATCCACGAAGATCTTTACAGTCGAGCATCAGGATCGCCGCAGCCACGCCCGATCGGGAATCTTAAGAACGGCGCACGGCGCGGTGAGAACGCCTGTGTTTATGCCGGTCGGGACTCAAGCGACGGTCAAGACAATCTCCAATCAGGAATTATTGGACGCCGGCGCCCAAATAGTTCTTTCGAACACCTATCATCTTTTCTTGCGCCCGGGCGAGAAGGTCATTGAAGAGGCGGGTGGCCTCCACCGTTTCATGAGTTGGAACAAACCGATCTTGACCGATTCCGGGGGCTTTCAGATTTTCAGCCTCGCGACTCTGATCAAGATAAAAAACGAAGGCGTCGAGTTTCAATCGCACATTGACGGGCTCCGCCATTTTCTGACGCCCGAAGAAGTGATTCGCTTGCAAGGGACATTCGGCAGCGATCTGATGATGCCGCTTGATGAATGCGTGAAATACCCTTGCGAAAAGGCGTATGTCGAAAAATCTTTGGAGCTTACAAACACCTGGGCAAAAAAGAGCAAGGATTGCTGGCTAAAGATGCGTGAGGAAAATCCGGGGTCGTTTCCCGGGATTTTATTCGGCATCGTCCAGGGCGGGACGGACAAGGATTTGAGAAAGAGAGCGGCGGTTGAGCTTTCGGAGATGGATTTTCCCGGTTATTCGATCGGCGGTTTAAGCGTCGGGGAACCCAACGAGCTGGTGGTTGAGACGCTGGCAGCGACAACGCCGGAATTGCCCGCGGATAAACCACGGTATCTGATGGGCGTCGGCATGCCGCTGGACCTCTTCGAGGCGGTCTCTCAAGGGATTGACATGTTCGACTGCGTGGTGCCGACGCGTAACGGCCGAAACGCGACGGTTTTCACGCCGAAAGGCAAGTTGTTGATCGGGGGGGCCTCTTATACGAAAGATTTTAGGCCGATTGACGACCAATGCCGCTGCTACGCCTGCCGCACTTATTCCCGGGCCTATCTTCGGCATCTCTTCAATGCGGAAGAATATTTGGCCGGGCGACTTGCTTCTTTACACAATCTTACATTTTTTATACAATTGCTAGCGTCTATGAGAGAGGCGATTCAAGAAGACCGCTTTCAAGAGTTTCGCCGAGATTTTGAGAGGAATTATAGGCAAGGAGATCCGCCAAAAAGCGCGGCGGATTAAATTCGCGAGACAACTTATGTTCACTTCGTTCCATAAGTTGTGCGCTCATTTAAGGAGAGAATCATGATTAATGATCCGCCGCAACCCGGTGTTTTTTTACAGTTCCTGCCGTTGATTTTTTTATTCGTGGTGTTTTATTTTTTACTGATCCGTCCGCAGCAGAAGAAACAAAAAGAACACGCGAACATGCTCGCGAAGCTCGAAAAAAACGACGAGGTGATTACGGCGGGGGGAGTCCACGCCACGGTCGTAACGGTCGGGGAGAAAACAGCGACGATCCGCATTGCCGATAACGTAAAAGTTGAGATCGAAAAAGCCTCCATCCAGCAAGTGAAGAAAAGTAGGCAATGATCCCACCACCTTTTTTTTTGTTCAAAGAACAAGTGAATTCGCAATTCGCGAATTCACACGCCGCTTTCCGACGCTTTGACTGCCGAAGCGGCGCAAAAGAGGTGGTGGGATGACTCAACAAAGCTTAAAATGGCGGATACCGCTGATCGCGGTGATCACCGCCGCCTGCCTATACTACGCGTATCCGCCTTTTGATCCGGACGGGAGCGGTCCCAGACAGGGGAGAATCAAGTTCGGTCTGGACCTGCAGGGAGGCATGCAGCTGAATTTAAGGGTGGACACCTCCTCATTGCCCTCGCGTGACATGGACGCCGTTCCGGTCGTCATGGAAATTCTGAGGAACCGAATAGACCCGCAAGGTGTCGCCGAGCCTTCCATCCAACGCCAGGGCCAGAACCACATCATTATTCAACTGCCGGGTGAAACCGACCGCAAAAGGGTCCGTGAAAAAATAGGCCGCGTGGCTTTACTGGAATTCAAACTCGTTTCCGACGATCAGGAGCTCTTGAAACAAGCCATGGCCGGGAACGTCCCATCCGGATACCGGCTATACGCCTCGGAAGATAACGGGCAGCTATTGATCGAAGACAAGACGCTCTTGAGCGGCAAGTATGTCAAGAATGCGATGGTCAATTTTGAATCGCAATTCAATGAGCCGGCTGTTTCGCTTGAGCTCAACGCCGAAGGCGCAAAGATATTCTCGGATATCACCGGAGCGAATGTCGGCAGAAGACTCGCGATCATTTTAGATGATACGGCACAGTCCGCCCCTGTCATTAATGAAAGAATTCCTTCGGGGAATGCCCAGATTACAGGACGCTTCGATATTGAGGCGGCTCAGGATCTCGCGGATGTTCTGAAATACGGTGCGCTGCCGGCCCCCATCGTGATCGAAGAAGAACGGTCGGTGGGCCCCAGCCTAGGAAAGGATTCCGTTCAGCAAGGTATTCGGGCTACGGTGAACGGATTTACGGCCGTCATCGCTTTCATGGCGGTGTACTATCTTTTCGCGGGACTCGTGGCCAACCTGGCCTTGGCGCTCAATATCCTGATCATCATGGCCGTGTTGGCTTATTTTCACGGCACGCTGACGCTGCCAGGCATCGCCGGCATCGTGCTGACAATCGGTATGGCGGTAGATACGAACGTGTTGGTTTTCGAGCGCATCCGGGAAGAGCAGGCGTTGAAGAAGCCGTTAGCCGCCTCAATCATGACCGGCTATAAAAAAGCGTTTGTCACGATTCTCGATTCTAACTTGACGACCTTGATCACGGCCGGGATTTTGGCCTACATCGGCACGGGTCCGGTCCGGGGGTTCGCGGTCACGCTAGCCGCGGGAATTGTCGCCAGCATGTTTACCGGTATTTTTGTGACCCGATCCATTTTTGATCTCTTGCTCGTGAAAGGCGGATTGAAGAATTTAAAGATGCTGCACTTCTTGAGGCAGCCGCCTAAGATCAATTACCTCAAATTCAGAAAATTTTGCTATGTTTTTTCGCTGATCGTGATTCTGGTCGGCGCGTTTGCGTTCATTAAAAGAGGCCCGCAGATGTTCAGCGTTGATTTTTCCGGCGGATCCATGCAGGAATACCGTTTCACAAAAGCCGTGGAAATCGATCGTTTGAGGAGTTCGCTGTCGGAAATCGGGTTCGGCACCGCGACTATCCAACAAGCCGGAGAGGGGAACCAGATCATGATCCGTTCTCCTCTGAATTCCGAGGACGCGATCGGAGACAAAATTAAGAAAGACTTCCCGGACAACCCGTATGAACTTTTACGGCTTGAAAGTGTCGGGCCGATCGTTGGAAAGGATTTGAAAACGAAAGCGATCTGGGCCTTTTTGCTGTCACTGGCGGCGATATGGGTCTACGTTGTCTGGCGCTTTGATTTCCGGTTTGCGTTCGGGGCCATCCTGTCCTTGTTTCATGACGGTCTGGTGGCGATCGGCTTTGTCGCGTTGACAGGCCGGGAACTGTCAATCACCGTGCTGGCGGCGGTACTGACGATATTGGGCTATTCCATCAACGACACGATCGTGATTTTTGACCGCATCCGGGAAAGGCGGCGCACCGGCATCAAAGAATCTTTCGAAGACGCGATCAATAACAGCGTTAACCAGACCATGTCGAGAACCATTTTGACTTCTCTCACGGTTCTCTTAGTCGTCTTGTCGCTGTTTTTTTTCGGAGGCGAGGTCATCAATGACTTTGCTTTCACGATGCTGGTCGGCCTGATCAGCGGTACTTATTCGACGGTTTACATCGCAGCGCCGGTGCTCGTGGATTGGCCGGGCTCGAAGAACGTGAAAAGATAATGTTTAGCGTAGAGCGGATAGCGGATAGCGTAGGTAGAAACGAGACTTTTTATTTCTATACGCTATGCGCTATGTGCTAAACGCTATGAAAAAGAATTGGGTGGTAAGTCCTACCGAGGACGCCGCTCAGGGCATTGCTAAAGAATTTAATCTGCATCCGACCATCGCTCAAGTGATTCTCCGTAGAGGTCTTAAAGACCGAACGGAGGTTTTTCATTTTCTGAACCCTTCTTTGAACTCGCTCGAAGATCCTCTGAAATATCCCGGAATGCAAAAGGCCGTCGAGCGCATCCGTCTGGCCATCCAACAAAAGGAAAAGGTGTTGGTGTATGGGGATTACGATGTAGACGGCGTGACCGGCAGCGCGATTTTGTACCCTATTTTGAAGAAACTTGGTGCTGAAGTGGACGCATTTATTCCTCATCGAATCAATGAAGGTTATGGTTTGAACCAGGAATCCCTCGAGAAGTTGCTCAAGAAAAAATACACCTTAGTGATCACCGTCGATAACGGCATCACCGGAGTGCGGCAGGTTCGAATTTTACAGGAAAAAAAAGTGGACGTGATCATCGTGGACCATCACTTGCCGAAAGAAGAGGGGCTGCCTCCCGCTTATGCCCTAGTGAGCGCCGTGGCGGGGGAAGGTCAGGGAGATCCGGATCTAGCCGCTTGCGGCCTGGCGTTCAAACTTGCGTGGGCGCTGGTGGGTAATTTTCAAGAGGTGGAAAGTTATCTGGATCTTGTGGTGATCGGGACTGTGTCGGATATGGCGCCGATGCGCGGGGAAAACAGGATCTTGCTGAAATATGGGCTCCCTAGGCTGGCCAATACCAAACGGCCGGGCTTGAAGGCATTGATGGATGTCTCAAAAGTTTCGCAGAGTTACTTGAGTTATCGCGATATCGCGTTTGGGCTAGGCCCGCGCATCAATGCCTCCGGACGCATGGGCTCGCCGGAAAACGCGTTCAAGCTTCTCGTCACCGAGAACGCGATGGAAGCGCAGAACTTAGCTCAGATTTTGGATGCCGGAAACCGCGACCGCCAGAAAGTGGAAAGCACCGCGTTCGAACAGGCGCTGGAACAGGTGGAAACCAGTTCTCTAAAAGATCATGAAAGAGTGCTGGTGCTCGAGAGCCCCGACTGGCATGAAGGGGTTTTAGGGATCGTCGCATCGCGTCTGGTCGAGCGCTATCACCGCCCCTCGATCGTGATTTCGTTAAAGAACGGCGTCGGCAAAGGCTCGGGAAGATCAGTCCCTCATGTTTCGCTTTTTGACTTCGTGGTCCAGTGCGAAAAGCTTTTATTAAATTTTGGCGGCCATGCGCAAGCCTGCGGGCTCACCATCAAGGAAGAAAATGTTTCGATTTTCAGGAATCGCTTGAACGAGATCGCCGTCCAAAAGACGCAGGAATTGAGCAGTTCCTCGGAGCTTGGCATCGACGGGGAGGTCCCGTTTTCGGAGCTGGACCTCAAATTTATGCAGGACCTGGATAAACTCGCGCCTTTTGGACCCGGCAATAAAAAACCTCTCTTTCTCTCGAGAGGCGTGAAGACCAAAAGCCATCCTCAGAAGAAAGGGAAAGACACGCTTCAATGCTGGGTCACCGATCAGGAAGGAAAGACCACCTGTGAAGTGGTCGGTTTCAGAATGTACGGGCGTTGGAACGCCTCAAGGCATCGAAGCCCATTCGATATCGTGTATCAACCGGCTTTAAAACACTTTCAGGGGATTGCCTCTATCCAGCTTGAACTGGAGGATTGGTCGTAGTGTCTGGTCTTTTCCAAGTCCGCTTGGGGGCCTTGACCACTTTACCGGTTTTGAGATAACTGGCGGCGACGCGGACCCGTTTGACTGTGCCATTTTCGATGATTTTGACGGTCTGAAGATTTGGCAGAAAACGCCGGGTCGTAATTCCGGTGGTCTTTAAGCCGATACCTCCCGACTTTTTGGCAATACCGCGCCGAGCGATTTTCTTGCCGGAATGCGGGTGTTTGCCTGTAAAATAACAAACTCTGGACATGGGTTCCCCTTAAATTAACGAAGAGGCAATGTAACATCATTTCGATGGGATTTCAAGAAGAATTCACCCCACCACCTGTTTCGTCCCACCACGTGTTTGAACGATCCCCTTTGGGATCGGCCTGCAGAGCAGGCCAAACACGTGGTGGGACCGATTGCTTACAGCAATCGCAAAAAACAAGTGGTGGGGTCACGCTTAAAACCTCCCCGCGATACTTAAAAGGCGTCGGTCCTGAGCGGTCCGCGCTTCTGACCCGTCTCGACCTCCATACGCTGGAAGACCTTTTTTATTTTTTCCCGCGCCGCTATGAAGACCGCCGGCAGGTGAAATCGGTGTCGGACCTTATGGTGGGCAAAAAAGAATGCGCGGCGGGCATCGTTTCAAGCCGCGGACTCATCCGGACACGAAAAGGACAGACGATCTTTAAAGTCGTCGTTTCGGACAAGAAGGGCCATCTTTTTGCCGTTTGGTTTAATCAATCGTATTTGGTCAAGGTGTTCCTTCCGCGCTCAAAAGTAGTCCTCTACGGGAAGGTGGAGAAGGAAGGGCGCCATTTTCAAATGGTCCATCCGGAGTACGAATTTTCTGGCTCCGAGAATGTTCACTCGGGAAGGATCGTGCCGATTTATTCGCTTACGGAGGACCTATATCAGAAAAGTATTCGGGCGCTTCTTTTCCGCTTACTCAAGGAAAAGCTGTCGCTTGTCCGGGACTCTTTGCCGCTTTTGATGAGAAAGCGCCTGGGGCTCGTGGAAAGCGCCATCGCGTTCAAAGAGATTCACTTCCCCAGCGATTTTGAAAGCCAAAAGGCCGCTTACAGGCGGCTGGTTTTTGATGAATTTTTCCTGATGCAGCTTTATGTGCAGATAAAGAAAAATGAGATCCAGCGCGAGGATAAGACGATCTCGCATTTGGGCGGGGAAGCGGCGCTCGAACGCTTGATCGGCTCTCTTGATTTTTCGTTGACGCAGGGCCAGAGGAACGCGATGGAAGAGATCGTTGAGGACATGAAGAAGCCGCGTCCGATGAACCGTTTGGTGCAGGGGGATGTCGGAAGCGGCAAGACGGCGGTCGCGGCGGCGGGACTGGCATTTACCGTCGCGAATGGTTTTCAAGGCGCGCTGATGGCACCTACGGAAGTTTTGGCTCAGCAGCATTTTATTACCCTGACCCAAATGCTCGAGCCGCTTGGTATTTCTTGCGGGTATCTGGCTCAAGGCGTTTCGCCGGAAGAGAAGTCGCGTCTCTTGAACGCGGTCACTGCTGGAGAAATCAAGGTGCTGGTAGGAACGCATGCGCTTATCCAAGAACCGGTTAAGTTTAAGAAACTGGGGCTCGCCGTGATTGACGAACAGCACAAATTCGGCGTGATGCAGCGTGCGGCGCTCGTCGAGAAGGGCTGGGAGGCGTCCGCCATTAGAGCGTCGGCGGATGAGCGTTCGGCTTCGGCAAATCGCTCACATTTTCTGCTGATGACGGCGACCCCGATCCCACGAACGCTGGCGATGACTTTGTACGGCGACCTTGATATTTCCAACATCGTGGAATTACCCAAAGGTCGAAAACCCATCACGACCTTGTGGACCGGAGAGGACCGGCGGGAAGAAATTTATCGTTTTGTCGATTCCTTATTGGCCAAGGGAGGTCAGGGTTATGTGATTTGCCCGCTCATCGCCGAGTCGGGCGAATTTTCTCCAAAAAGCCTGCCTGGCCGGCGGGCAGGCGTTTTGACGGCCTATCAGGATTTGACACGAATATTTGACCGTTACCGCGTCGGAATTCTCCACGGTAAAATGAAAAGCGACCAGAAGAAAAGGATCATGACCGATTTTAAGGAAAAACGGTTGGACCTCCTGATTTCCACGACGGTGATCGAGGTGGGCATTGACGTTCCGAATGCCAACTTCATGATCGTCGAGAACGCCGAAAAATTCGGCTTAGCACAGCTTCACCAATTGCGCGGCCGCGTGGGCCGTGGCAGCGAGGAGTCATTTTGTGTCCTCTTTTCCGAAGCGGCCAATGAGGAGTCAAGGGAGCGATTGGCGGTGTTTGAGAAAACACAGAGCGGTTTTGATATCGCCAATGAGGATTTAAGGTTCAGGGGTGCGGGAGAGCTTGTCGGAGAAAAGCAGCACGGCTTTCTCAAGCTCCGGATAGGCGATATGGCGAAGGATGTTGAAATTCTGGAAAAAGCGAAACGCGAGGCAAAGAATCTCGTTGAAAAAGACCCGCGCTTGGACCGTCCCGAACATCGGCTTCTAAAAGCGCGACTCCGCGGGCGCTTTAAGGCCTTTGACCAAAAGATAACGGTGCTGGCCTGATGAACCCCGTTAGACTCCTTACCAACGATGCGCTATCTTTACTTACACGTTTCGTTGCTAGCTCAGTAGCTTTTGCGTTACAAATTTTGATGTTTAGGAGTCTAACGGGGTGAAGATTTTGACTGGGCATTTGCGGGGACAAAGAATCGAATTTAAGCCGAATCCCCATCTTCGCCCCACGGCCGATAAGGTGCGGCAAGCCATCTTCAATAGCTTGCAAGGGGAGATCGAAGGTAAAAAGGTTCTCGATCTGTACAGCGGAACTGGCGCTTTTGGCATTGAAGCGCTTTCCTCCGGAGCTCAAACGGCCATTTTTGTTGAGAAAAATGCAGCCCAGTGTCGAGCAATTCATCGCTCTCTGGAATTCTTGGGATTGGCGGACAACACACGCGTGGAAAGCATGAACGCGATCCAGGCCCTTCGAAGCTTTGCCAGAGAAGGCTTATGTTTTGACCTCATCTTTCTTGATCCGCCGTATGAGAAGGATTTGACGCTTCGAACCCTCCGGGCTATTTCGGAGACTTCTATTTTTCACGAAGCTTCCTTGGTGATTTGTGAAACAAGAAAAGAGGAGCCGCTTCCCGAAGGCATTGGAAAACTAACTTGTGTGAAGAATAAACGATACGGAGATACGAGGATTTTATTTTTTAGTGGTCTTCGTCGGAAGCCAAAGACACAAGAAGGCGTGGGTTAAGACTATACGCGTTCTTATAAATCTTTCGGTGCCGGAGCTCTATTTCCAGCGCGTCTAAAGCGCGCCGTGATTCCGGCTCATAGGCGTAAACCGTCGAAACAAAAATATTCGCGGCGTCTTCATTTTTGAGGTAAGGATTGTTCAGGACCACCCGATCCATGGTTGGAATATATTCGCTGATAGGCCGCTGGACGGGAATTCCGTGCTGATGGAGAAGCATCGCCGGCGCCACGACGGCCATGATTTTCTCCCTCGGAGACATCCGTTCCGCCCAATCTTTCCCGGTCGTGAATGTCTCCATGGCGGCAAAGGCTTGTTGACCTCCGGCCACGAGCAGCATCATTGTGGTTAATAGACAAACATATTTAGATTTCATAAGTCACCTTTAGAACTGTCTTGCGTTTAACAAATTTATTATACCATAATAACGAGAAATGTTCAGAAGAAAAGCAACGCTAAATTATCACCTTTTTTTTATAGTTGCGTTTTTGCTCACCGGTTGCGCCACGGTGAATGAGAGCGCTGAGCTTTATGGGATAAAAATGAAAAGTGAATCTTCCGCCAAAGACTTCATCATGAAGCCTACCGTGAATCAGGCGTTTCAGTATTCTTACAGCAGAAGCACGATGGACAATGAGGTCTATGCTTTCGGTCATCTGGAAAAGATTGATTACCTGGCGGGTAAAATTAGCAGCATCCGCGTCAGCATCATCAATGAGTCAAAAACGCCTCTTTCGATCGAGCGCGTATTTGCCAGTTTTTCTTTGATCACGAATGACGGAGAAAGAATTGAACTGGAGCCGTCGGTGGCCTTTTATCCGG
>CAYJXB010000040.1:0-13941 GCA_964374005.1 uncultured Planctomycetia bacterium | reverse complement strand
TTGACGTCTCCAAAACGGCGCTTTCTCTTGGCGTATGCCTCGAGCGCCTTCTTGAAATCGGATCTATTGAAATCCGGCCAAAACTTTTTCGTAATATAAATTTCCGCATAGGATAGTTGCCACAGCAAAAAATTACTTAAGCGCATCTCTCCGCTTGTCCGGATCAAGAGATCCGGATCCGGCAACCCGGCCGTGTACAAATAATGAGAAAAAGCCTCTTCCGTCAGGGGGCTTTTCCCATTGGCCCACGCGGGATCGTTCCGATGCTCCTCCACGATTTTTTTTACCGCGTCCAAGATCTCCGTCCGGGCGCCATAATTCAACGCGAGGTTCAGGACCAATTTCTGATTGTCTTTGGTGAGTTCCACCGCGTGCCGTACCTTCTCAAGCGTCTGACGTGGCAACGCCTCGATCCGGCCGATCGTTCTCAGTGAAACGCTTTGTTTCATCAGGTTTTTGACTTCTTTATCGATGAAATAGTCCAACAAGTTCATTAAAACGCTGACTTCTTCTTTGGGCCTTTTCCAATTCTCTTGGCTGAACGCATAAAGCGTGAGGACAGGGACGCCGAATTCAATCGCAGCCTTAACGATTTCTTTCACGACGTGGACGCCCGCCTGATGCCCCGCGACACGCGGCAAGCCGCGCTTGCAGGCCCACCGGCCGTTGCCATCCATGATGATCGCGACGTGCTTAGGGAGTTTATAAAAGAAGCGTTTGCTTTTCATGAGAACCGACGGATAACATCGTGATCGGGACCGAAAGGATCGTGGAAAGCCGGTGAATATAGCGTTTCGCGTTTTCCGGCAACGAGGAGAATTTTTTCACTTGCGTGGTATCACGGAGCCATCCGGCGTGGTCTTCATAAATAGGCACCCCCCGCTGCTGAACCGTCAGAGACGCCGGAAACGTGCGGTAAATTTTTCCGCCGTAGCGATACCCCAAGCAAATACGGACGACTTTTAAATTATCCAGCACATCCAGTTTGGTGACCACCATCTCCCCGATCCCGTTGATCAGGCAGGAATGCTTGACGAGCACCGCATCAAACCAGCCACAGCGCCGCGGCCGTCCCGTCGTCGCGCCGAATTCCTTTCCTCTATTCCGGATTTCTTTCATCAATCTAGGCGCAAATTCCGTGGGGAAAGGCCCTTCGCCGACGCGTGTCGTGTACGCCTTCACCACACCCACTACTTTTTGGATCGCGGTCGGCGGCACGCCGGAACCAACGGCGGCCCCTCCGGCGGTCACATAACTGGAGGTCACGAAAGGATAAGTCCCGTGATCAATATCCAGGTGCGTGCCCTGCGCGCCTTCAAAAAGAATATTTTTTTTCTCCCGGACGGCCCGATTTAAAAGGAGGGCCGTGTCACAGACATAAGGTTTCATCGCGCGTGCAAACGCCAGATACTGGGAATAAATCTTTTTGAACTCGAAACCCTGCACGCCGTAAATTTTTCTAAAGATCTCATTTTTTTCCAAAAGACTCTTCCGTAGTTTCTCCCGGAAGAGGGCTTGATCATAAAGATCGATAAGGCGAATGCCGGATCTCATCGCTTTGTCGCCGTAACTGGGGCCGATGCCGCGGCCCGTCGTGCCTATTTTGATAAAACCCTTCTTGTCCTCGCGCAGGCGGTCATAAATGCGGTGATAAGGAAAAATGAGATGAGCCCGGTCGCTGATGAAAAGACGGCCTTTGACGGAAAAACCTCTTTTCTTAAGAGCGTCTATCTCCCGGAGCAGCGCTTCCGGGTCAACGACGACGCCGTTGCCGATCACGCAGCGCACTTTCCGGTGGAAAATTCCCGAAGGGATAAGGTGAAGCACGAACTCGCCGCTTTCATTGACCACGGTATGTCCGGCGTTATTCCCACCCTGATAGCGGACCACGTAATCGGCGTCGTTGGACAAGATATCGATGATCTTGCCCTTGCCTTCATCCCCCCATTGGGCACCTACGACAACGGTGTTAGACATAAGATAAGGTCAAATTCGAAATCCGAAGCACGAAATCCGATTTGTTTCGGATTTCGATATTCGAATTTCGGATTTTACTCATAGTTTAATAAGTTTGGCATCCAGGATGTTCTTGGAGCGCTTGATTTCCTGCATCACACTGTCGGGAATAGGGTTATCTATTTTTAAAAGAGTCCGCGCTTGGCCGCCCGGCTTGTCCCGGCCCAAGGTCATACCGGCAATGTTGATGTGATTATTTCCCAACAGAGTCCCGATCTGCCCTACGATGCCGGGCACATCGCGGTTGGAAATTAACAGGCTGTGGCCCTCAGGGGCCGCCTCGACATCAAAATGATCGATCATCACAATGCGTGAATCCTCGCGCGTAAAAAGCGTCCCCGCCACAACGCTTTCCTTCTTATCGGTTTTTACTTCGACCTGGATTAAATTGGAGAACTGAGTCGCCGTGGATGATTTTGCCTCGGTGATCTTGATGCCGCGCTCTTTGGCTAAAACAGAGGCGTTCACGTAGTTTACGTTCTCCGCCAAGATTGTTTTCAAGAGTCCTTTGATCACGGCGACCGTGATCGGCGTCGTTTCATGCTCCGCGACCTGCCCCAGGTACTGAATGTCCACTTGCAAGATTTGCCCGTCAATGAGCTGCCCCTCAAGCGCGCCCAATTTCTCTCCCAGCTGAATATAGGGCTTGATTTGTTCGTATACCTCCGGATCAACCGCAGGGACATTCACCGCATTTCTCATACCTTTTCCGCGGAAAAAATCGAGGAGACTCTGCACCACGTCTACCGCCGTCGCGATCTGCGCCTCTTCGGTTGACGCGCCCAGATGCGGGGTTGCGACGACGGAAGGAAGCTGGATCAATGAAAGGTCCTTGGGTGGCTCGTCCTCATAAACATCGAGCGCCGCGCCCGCGATGCGGCCGCTCTCGATCGCCTTGGCCAGCGCCTTCTCGTCAATGAGGCCGCCTCTGGCGCAATTAATGATCCGCAGGCCCTTCTTCATCTTATTCAATTCCTTGTCGCCGATCATGTATTTACTCTCGGCGGTCAAGGGCATGTGCAGCGTCAAAAAGTCGGATTGGCTCAGCAAATCGTCAAATGAAACGATCTCCACGCCGATTTGGTTGGCTTTTTCGGCCCTCAAATAGGGATCATGTGCGATCACACGCATGCCAAAACTCTGGGCGCGTTTGGCAACCTCCGTGCCGATGCGGCCAAGCCCTAAAATTCCGAGTGTCTTTTCATAGAGCTCTACGCCGGTGAATTTTTTGCGTTCCCAGTCCCCCCGCTTCATCGAGGTGTCCGCTTGAGGAATGTTCCTCGCGGCGGACATCAGAAGACAAAAGGTATGCTCGGCTGCTGAAATCGTATTGCCGCCGGGCGTATTGATGACAACAATTCCTTTTTTCGAGGCCGTGTCCACATCCACGTTGTCCAATCCCACGCCGGCCCGCCCGATCACCTTGAGCTTCTTTGCGGCTTCGATCACTTCCTTGGTCAACTGAGTGCCTGACCGCACGACACAGCCGTCGTAGTCCGCGATCTCTTTTTTCAGCGCCTCAATCGGAAGTTTTGTTTTAACAGTGACCGACAAATTCTTATCTTGCCTAAAAAGGCTCAAGCCCTCTTCGGCCAAGTCATCGCACACAAGAATTTTAATAGGCTCCTGTTTGGCTGCCATCACGAGACTACTCCTGATTTTTGTCCTTTTTGATCGGGATTTTTCGCGTTGGCCAGCGCGTCGCGGAGCGCCTCATAACCTCTTTCGGCTTCTTTCATACCGCAAGCGCCCATGTGGGCAAACCGGACGATCTTGCCTTTCAGTTCGCCCTGCCCGTCGGCCATCACGACCTGATGAGTCTCTCGCATGGTGCGGATCAAATCTCCCGAGACCAAATCCTTGGGCATCACAAATGCGGTCAACGCATTGGACGGGACGTTGGTAAACAATTCCAAGCCCAAGGCGCTCCCTTTTTGACGCACATACTGAGCAATTTCCGCGTGCCTCTTCCAGACATTCTCGATCCCCTCTTGCAGAATCATCTCAAGCGCCTCTTCCAGACCGCGGACAAGACTGACCGCGGGCGTAAAGGGGGTATCGTTCTTCTTCAGCATCTTTAAAGTATCTGCAAAATTGAAATAATATTTCGGAAGATTCGAGCCAGCTAGATGCTTTTGCGCCTTGTCATTGAGGGCGACGAAGCTAAGCCCCGGAGGCAGCATGAGCCCTTTCTGGCTTCCGCAGACCACCACATCCACGCCCCACTCGTCGGTCTTGAGCACATCGCAAGCCAGGCCGCTGATTGCGTCCACCATCAACAAAATGTCCTTATCCGCCGTAATCTTGGCGATGGCTTGAATGGGATGAAGCACGGCGGTCGAGGTTTCGCAGAGTGTGATCAAAATAGCTTTAGCGCCGGGAGTTTTACGGATTCCTTCCTTGACTTCTTCGGCGGAGACTGCCGTGCCGTAGGTCTTTTCAAAACTTTTAACGTCCAACCCATAGGTTTTGGCGATGTCACGGTACCGCTCGCCCCATTTGCCGGCCGAAAACGAAAGGACCGTATCGCCTTTCGACAAGCAATTCGTGATCGAGGCCTCCATCGCACCGGTGCCGGAAGAGGCGAAGGTCATGACGGGATGTTTTGTCAAAAAAACTTTTTGCAGATTCGCGTTCACCCGCTCAAGAATAGCCTGATATTCCTTTGTCCGATGATGAATCAGAGGAAGACTCAGTTTCTCACGGATGCGGGGCGGCACGGTGGTCGGCCCCGGCGTCAGAAGCAGGAAATCTTTCATTTTTTCAATGCGCGGATATTCGTGACCACTTCGTCCACCAGGCCGTAACTCTTGGCCTCGTCGGCGGACATAAAATAATCACGATCCGTGTCTTTTTCGATCTTGGAGACCTCTTGACCGGTGTGTTTGGCTAAAATCCCGTTCAGCCGCTCCTTTAAATGCTGAATTTCTCTGGCCTGAATGTTGATATCCGTCGCGACGCCCTGGACGCCTCCCCATGGCTGGTGAATCATGACCCTGGAGTTTGGGAGCGCGTAGCGCTTGCCCTTCGTTCCGGCGGCAAGCAAGACCGCGCCCATGCTGGCAGCTTGGCCGATACAGTAAGTGCAAACATCCGATTTTAAAAATTGTATCGTGTCATAAATAGCGAGGCCGCTCGTGATCGCACCGCCGGGAGAATTGATATAGAGGTGAATGTCCTTGTCGGGGTCCTCCATCTGCAGAAAAAGAAGCTGCGCCACCACAAGATTTGAGACATTATCGTCGATCGGCGTGCCGATGAAGAGCACCCTGTCTTTCAAAAGGCGCGAATAAATGTCATAGGCCCGCTCGGTGCGCCCTGTTTGCTCGATAACCATTGGAATTAATATACTCATTTTTACCTCGCTTTTAGGATTTCGTTTCCTCTAATTTTGCGTTTGCCAATAAGAACTCTATCGTTTTTGCCTCCCGCATGCTCTCACGGAGGTCTTCCTCAAAAACACGGCGCACCTCTTCCATGGGCCGCTTTGACTCTCCCGAAAGCGCGGCCAACTTCCGCTCTAATTCTATTTCGTCAATTGCTATGCCTTCTTCGCCCGCAATTCGCTGTAGAATAAAATACAATTTTACCTGATCCTTGGCCTTCTCGGCGGCATCGTTCTCAATCTTGCTTTTCCGCTGTTCAAATTGACCGGAGGATAACCCAATTTTCTCATATTGACGCTGGGCTTGTTCGACCAAGCGTTCTTGCTGCTTTTGCACGAGGCCATCTGGAAGAGAAAAAGAAGCCAGGGATAACAATTTTGCAAAAAGCTCGTCTTTCATCTTTTCATACGACTGGGCCCGCTTCTGGGCGGCAATATCCTTGCGAACGGCTTCGCGCAGCTGTTCGGCCGATTCTACTCCAAGCGTCTTGGCAAACGCGTCGTCCAAGACCGGCAACTTCTTTTCCTGGATCCCGCGGATCCATACCTTATACAGCGGCTTTTGGCCGACGGATATTTCTCTTTCTTCGTCGATCTGGGCACCCACGACCTTCTCATAAAAATCATCTTCGGGGTTTGGCTCCGCATAAAGGAGCGCACCCTTTTTCGTCGGCACGTACCGCCCGTCCCGCCAAACTTCAATGTCCGTGACGATCGCGTCGCCTTTTTGCACCGCGCGGGACTCTAAAATGGGCACGAGCTCCGCACGGGAATCCAACAGCGACCCCGTCCCCTTTTCCACGTCTTCCGCGGATACCTCCGATGAAACTTTTTTGATCTTGATTCCTTTATAATTCTTTAAAGAAAACTGGGGCGATCTCTCAAATTCCGCCGAGAAAGTCAGGCCTCTTCCTCTCTCGAGCTTAATGTCGGCGATCGACGGCAGGGTCACCGGCGACAATTGATGCGTCGCCACCGATTGATGATAGGCCTCCGGAATCAACGATTTCAGGACTTCCTCTTCCGCCTCTTTTACGAATTTTTTTTCAATCAAATCAAACGGCGCTTTCCCTTCACGGAAACCCGGCAGCGTCACGGCCCTTTGAAAATCTTTTAAAACCCGCTGAAAGCGGTCTTCGACAAGCTTCGCCTCGACCTCAACTAGAAGCTTCACTTTACAATCTTTTATCTTCTTAAGACTGGACTTCACCCCACCACCTCTTTTGCGCTACCAGCGCCGACGCACAACGTGCGTCGAGGCGATATGCCTCTAATTTGACTCCCACCAACTATCGCCTCCAAAAGAGGTGGTGGGGTCATTTCCTGGCCGTGCCCCCGTACCGCCGTGCTTTATGATCTTTGACCCGGTCGTGAACCTTGCGAATCTGAAGCTGAATATTCCCGAAACTATTGTCGAACGCCGCGTACATATCGGAACTTTCCTCTTTGGAGATCAACCGCAGATTTTTTCCCAGGAGCGTGATTTCTGCCACATGGTGAAACTTCTGAACTTCCAAGATCACATGAACCGATTCTATCTTCAAAGAGTACTTTTCCAGCTTCTTTACCTTCTCAATCAGATAGTCTTTTAAGGCCTCGGTGACATGAAAATGGCGGCCGCTGATATCAATTTCCATGAAATCCTCCAAAAACGCTTAATTTTACCATAAGAGAGTATAGGCCACAATAATAACCCTTCGTCATTGCGAGCCCGCCTCCGCCAAAGGGCGGATTCGTCCTTCGGCTTTCTTCACCACCAAACCTTCGAGCGAAGTTCAAGGATGCGGGCTTTGAGTTCCTCAATAATTTGTACGGCGCGTCGAGTAAAATCTTTTATCTTGGCCGATTGCTCTTCGGCGGGTAATTCTTTTAGAATCACAAAGCACTTTTGGGAATGCTGCAAAGCCCAGACATTTTCGACTATATTACCGCAGAGAACCTCCTCCTGGTATCCAAAACCATCCCCTGCGGCAATACCAGCTGTGATCCGAAAGGCGTGGTGTAAAAGCTCTTTTTGGGTCGATTCACTCAAACTTGTCTTTTTCAGACCAGTAGCGGCTCATTATTTCGTCCATCTCGTGTCATGTTCTTCTTACTTAAAGCCATTAATGAAGCTCGGCATATTGGTCCAGCACCGTGCGCATGAGGCGCTGGTACTTCGTGTGATGTTTGTCCGCCACGTTCTTGAAATAACGGATCGTCAGTGGATTGAGGTAGATCGACACCAGACGCTTTTTCTCGTTATATTCCGTATCGAAAGGATACGACATCTCCTTGACCGCTTTATTTATTTTTTCCAGTGGAATATTCTGAAGGTCCCGCCCGGTCCTGCCTCTAAGCCTCATGGTTTTCGCATCCATTTTCTTTCTTTATTTGATTCGTGATTGTATCACGGTTCAAGCATATATATGTACGTATATATATTTGACACATTACTACTCTCATTAAATGATGCCCAATTTAGGAAAGATCAACCAGGTTGTGTGCCCCGTGAATTTGCGACTAGAATCTTGTACGCTTGTTTGTTTCCAAATATAGCATAGCCATTTATCGCCAAGATTTCCGGCATTTTTATCTTGGAGATATTTAATAGATTTCATAAATTTATTCGAGTGCTCCAAGATCCTTCGTCGGCGCGTAGGCGAGCCTCCTCAGGATGAAATCGCGTCGGATCTGTCCACAAAGCGCTGTGTCGGACGGATCCGCCATCGCTTTGTGGCGGAGACGTCGCGTCGCTCCGTAACTCGTGACGCGATTTCACATCGTAAACTTCTCGCCAAGATAGATCTTTCTGGCTTGTTGGTTAGTCAGCAAATCCTCTTTCGTGCCTGAAATCAATATTTTACCTTCGTACATGATATACGCCCGATCGGTGATCGCGAGAGTCTCTCTCACATTATGGTCCGTCAGCAATATTCCAAGGCCTTTATTGCGCAGCTCTTGAATCAAATGCTGGCAATCCGACACCGCGATCGGATCGATGCCTGAAAATGGCTCATCCAATAGGATGCACAGGGGATGCGTCACGAGGGCCCGCGTGATCTCAAGGCGCCGCCGCTCCCCGCCGGACAAGGTAAACGCGCGGGATTTTCTTAGGTGAGCGATCCCCAATTCGTTCAAAAGCTCTTCCAAGCGCCGCTCGCGCTCCTGTCTGGGCAGCTCCAGGGTCTCAAGGATCGCCATAATATTTTCCTCAACCGTCAGTTTTCTAAAAATAGAGGGTTCCTGCGACAAATACCCGATGCCCAGCTGCGCGCGCTTATGCATGGGATATTGGCTGATTTCCCGGTGATCAAACATAATACGGCCGTTGTCCGGTTTGACAATGCCGGTCACCATATAAAATGTCGTGGTTTTGCCGGCGCCGTTCGGGCCCAAAAGGCCTACGATCTCGCCCGGATTAATCGACAGGTCAACGCGATTGACCACTTTCCTGCCGCCGTAAGCTTTTTCAAGCGCTTTAATTTCTAAGAGGGGCATCGATCAGATTTGAGCTGTCCTTGTGCAGTGTGATCTCCGGATTGCCTTCAAGACGCACGGAGCCGGTGGTGAGCGAA
Source organism: uncultured Planctomycetia bacterium (assembly GCA_964374005.1). GTDB lineage: Bacteria > Omnitrophota > Gorgyraeia > 2-02-FULL-51-18 > 2-02-FULL-51-18 > CAYJXB01. Next base: position 4,983 of record CAYJXB010000040.1, on the reverse strand, counting down.
TAAATGGCGCGCTGCGAATGCGTGATGTCTGTGCCACGTTCAATGGTCACATTCCCAACGGCGATGATCTGATTAATCTTTCTCTCCACGGGATCCAACATCACTTCCATTCGATTGGCTTTGAGGACTCCTCGCTCGTCTTCCACTCGGACATGGCGGTAGAACGTCATCTTATTTTCCTTATAAAAAATCTTCATCGGGCCATCGCAGGTCAAATGGATCGTCTGATTGATGATCATGTCTATCTTCCGGTTGAGTTGAATAAAACTTTCGCTGGGCCTGCCGAGGGCTCCGATGCCTCGGATCTTGGCGTTCTTATGATCGACAAACACTCTCGCGGATGTGGTCAAGAGGCCCCCTTCCTGGGACCACTGCACGTGATCCGTTTTAACCACGGTGTCTCCCTGTAGCGTTAAAACGACGTTTTGGTCAAGAAAGACCGTCTGTCCCGGATCAATTTTGGCAGTCTCTCCCGTAAGATTCCAAAATGTTTTGCCCGTATCATCGTAACCGGTCAGGTTGAATTTTTGAAGTTCCTGATCGCGGCTTGAACTGATGAGAGCGTGCCGGGATGCCCCCGGTGTCTTTGTCTCGTTGGCCTTTTTATCACTGGCCACAATAAATAACGTCAGGAAGACAACTGTGATGCCGGCGCCCAATATCACGATCGGAAGATAGCTCTGATGGAACGCGGGCCTCATGGGAGCATGCCGTATCGTTTTGTCACCTCGTCCCATTTGCCTTGACGTTTTAGGATCATGTCCGCAATCTCACGCACCGCTCCCCGCCCACCGCTTTTTTGCGTGACATAGTGGGCACGTTCCTGGACCTCCTGAACCGCATTCTTCACGGCAACGGCAAACCCCACTCTCCGCAGAACGGGAACGTCGATCAGGTCATCGCCGATGTAGCAGACTTCTGCGTCTTGGACGCGATATTTCCGTAAGATTTTCTCATAGACTTTCAGTTTGTCGAAAACGTTTTGATAGATTTTCGTGATCTGGATCTCCTTGGCTCTTTTTTGATTGATGCGGGATTTTTTAGCGCTGATCATGATGGTCTTAAACCCCGCGCGGCGGAGCATCACAAGGCCAAAACCGTCCTGCACATCAAAAAACTTGAGCTCATCTCCATAATTCCCGAACACGATGCGCCCGTCGGTCATGACGCCATCCACGTCCACGAGAACGAGCTTGACTCTCGATAAACGTTCTTTGAGTTCTTCGCTAGAGAGAGTCATGCGAAACACTAAACTATGCCCGCTTTCAGCAGATCCTGCACGTCCAACAGGCCGATCGGACGTCGCCGTTTGTCTATCACGGGGATTTCGTCGATCTTTTTGGCACGCAAGATCTCTGAAGCCACTGTCGCTAATGTCTCTGGGCTGATTGTAATCGGGTCTTTGGTCATCATGTCCCGCACCGGTTTTCTTAAAATGGTTTCGCCCCCCTCTAAATGACGCCGCAAATCCCCGTCCGTAAAAATGCCTTTTAACCTTCCTTTCGCATCCACCACGGTGGCGGATCCCGCACGCGCCTGGGTGATTCGATAAAGCACTTCTTTAAGCCTTGTGTTTTCGCGGACGACCGGGTTGCTTTTGCCGGTGCGCATGATATCCGACACCTTTAATAATAATTTTTTGCCGATATCGCCACCCGGATGATAAAACGCGAAATCTTCGACCCTAAAACCTTTTTTCTCAAGAAGTGCCAGCGCCAGGGCATCTCCCATCGCCAACATCACGGTCGTGGAGGCCGTGGGTGCAAGATTCAAGGGGCACGCCTCTTTTTTCACACTGACATCCAGCACCACATCGCTGTGCCCGGCGAGCACGGAACGCTTGTTGCCCGTAAAGGCGACTAACTTGGCGCCTATTTTCTTGATAGCCGGCAGTAATTTGAGGATCTCCTCGGTCTGGCCGCTGTTTGAGAAAACCAGGAGCACGTCTTCCTTCAATACGCGGCCGAGATCCCCGTGCAAGGCTTCCGCCGGATGCAAAAAAAGCGAAGGGGTGCCGGTGGAAGACAGCGTCGCGGATATCTTTTGCGCGATAAAACCGGGTTTTCCCATCCCTGTCACGACGACCCGCCCTTTTGATCTTAGAATAAGATTGCAGGCCTTCTCAAAGTCCCGGCCGATCCTCGAGACGAGGCTCGACAACGCGTCCCTTTCTATCCGTATCACCTCTTTGGCCGCATTCACCCCGCCCTTACTCAAGCCCATGTCTCACCGCCTGATGTAATTTTAAGAGCCGTTCCAGAAGCGCCGGCAAATCTTTCAAGCGCAGCATGTTCGGGCCGTCGCTGGGGGCCTTGTCCGGGTTTTCATGCACCTCCATGAATATGCCGTGAGCACCGGCAGCGATCCCCGCTAGGGCAAGCATTGGCACAAACTCCCTTTCTCCTCCGGTACTGGTTCCTTTGCCGCCGGGTTGTTGAACGGAATGCGTTGCGTCAAAAATAACAGGATAACCGAATCTTTTCATAATCGGAATCGATCTAAAATCACTGACCAGCGTATTGTAACCAAAACAGGTGCCTCGTTCCGTCAGCAGGATGTTTCTCGTGCCGCCCGATTCGAGCTTCTCCACCACATTCTTCATGTCCCAAGGCGCCAAAAACTGTCCCTTCTTCACATTGACTACCTTTCCCGTACCGGCGGCCGCAATCAAAAGATCCGTCTGGCGGCATAAAAAAGCCGGGATCTGTAAAACATCCGCGACGTTTGCCGCTTTCAGGGCCTCTTCGGGCGAATGAATATCCGTCAAAACGGGCAGCCCTGTTTCTTCCTTGATATGTTCCAAAATGGATAGGCCGGCGTCTAGCCCGAGGCCTCGAAAAGAGTTGACGGAACTACGATTGGCCTTGTCATAGCTGGACTTGTAGATCGTGGGGATTTTAAACCGGGTTGCGACTTTTTTGATCAGACGTGCGTGACGAATGGCGCTTTTTTCGTTTTCGATCACACACGGGCCCGCAATCAATACGAGCGGCTTGCCATCTCCAATCGTTATTTTTCCTATACGAACCGCGCGGGATGTCATAGGTCGGTCAGTCTATTTTGTGCGCCAGCGATGCTTTGATAAACTCTCGGAACAGAGGGTGGGCCTGGTCAGGTTTGGATTGAAACTCCGGATGAAATTGACACCCGACAAACCAAGGGTGGTCCACAAGCTCGATGATTTCCACGAGCCGCCCGTTCGGGCTCGTCCCGGAAACAATCATGCCGCTGGTTTCCATTTTGACCTTATACTTGTTGTTAAATTCATAGCGGTGGCGGTGGCGTTCATAGATCGAATCGCGCGCGTACGCGCGGTACGTTTTTGTGTTTTTCTTGATTGCACAAGCGTAAGAGCCCAAGCGCATCGTGCCCCCCAGATCTTCGACGCGCTTTTGCTCTTCCAAAAGACTGATCACCGGAAAAGGCGTCGTCTTGTTAAACTCAGTAGAATTCGCGCGATTCATCTGGCAAACGTTGCGGGCAAATTCAATCACGGAGCATTGCATGCCCAGGCAGATACCGAAGAACGGCGTCTTATTCTCGCGCGCGTATCGAATTGCCTTGATCTTGCCCTCGATCCCGCGGTCGCCGAATCCTCCGGGAACCAGGATCCCATTCACCTCTTTTAAAAATTTCTCCGCCCCGAGCGCCATCACATCTTCCGCGTCGATCTTCCGTATCTCCACTTTCGCATCGTTGGCGATTCCTCCGTGTTTCAGCGCCTCGTAAACCGATTTATACGCGTCCTGAAGTTCCATGTATTTCCCCACAAAACCGATCACGGCATGTCTCGAGGGATTGAGGACTTTTTCCACCACATTGGTTTTCCATGACCGCAGTTTCGCGTCGCCATCGTCGCAATTCAGCTTCAATAACCGGATGATGATAGTGTCCAGTCCTTCTTCTTTTAAAGCCAGAGGCACCTCGTAAATCTCCTGCACATCCAGCGCCTGAATGACCTGCTCGGGCTCCACATTGCAAAAGAGAGCTATCTTTTCCTTCACTTCTTTAGAAAGCCGCTTTTCAGTACGGCACAACAGGATATCCGGCTGAATGCCGATCTCCCGCATCTTGCCGACGCTGTGCTGGGTGGGTTTTGTCTTAATTTCGTCCGCGACGCGGATAAAAGGAATCAGTGTCAAATGGATATTGATCGCGTTGTCCCGCCCGATATCCTGCCGGAATTGCCGTATCGCTTCCAAAAACGGAAGACTCTCGATATCGCCGACCGTGCCGCCAATCTCACAAATCACCACATCCGTTGATTTATTGTGCGAGACATTTTTGATCGCGGCTTTTATTTCATCCGTAATATGGGGGACTACCTGAACCGTCGCACCCAAATAATCCCCGTGACGCTCTTTGTTGATAACAGAATAATAAATCTTACCGGTCGTGACATTGTTCAGTTTGCTCAAGTCGGCGTTGGTAAAACGCTCATAATGACCGATATCCAGATCCGTCTCCGCGCCATCCTCGGTCACATACACTTCGCCATGTTGATAAGGGCTCATGGTCCCTGGATCTACATTGAGGTAAGGGTCGCACTTCATCATGATGACACGAAGCCCCCTCGCCTCCATGAGCTTGCCGATCGACGCGGACACGATCCCTTTTCCCAGGCTCGAGACCACGCCTCCCGTAATAAAGATATATCTAGGCATGTTGTTCCTTGTCTAACTCTTTCTCTAACAAAACCTTCGCGAGCTCCAAATCCTCGGGCGTATCGATGCCCACGGTCTCAAACGTTGTCTCGATCACCTTGATGCGGTATCCGCATTCCAGTGCCCGCAGCTGCTCCAAACGTTCATGAATTTCAAGGTAAGACGAAGGCAGTTTCTTAAACGTGAATAAAAAGTCCTTATTGTACGCATAGATCCCGATATGCTTATAAAAATAAGTCCCTTCGGGGCTCGGCCGAAGGAGCGTCGGAATCGGCGAACGCGAAAAATAGAGCGCGAAATTCTTCTGGTCCAATATCAC
>CAYJXB010000039.1:0-14577 GCA_964374005.1 uncultured Planctomycetia bacterium | reverse complement strand
ATTTCAATTTGAATAAGGTCGCCGAGTTTCAGGGCATCACGATTTTGAACATCAATGAACTGGCCAACGCGCTTCGCCCAATCGTGCTTCCCGGCGAAGTGATGGAGGTTCGGCTTATCAAAGAAGGAAAAGAACATAATCAAGCCATCGGTTATCTTGATGACGGTACGATGGTAGTCGTGGATAACGCCAAGCGCTTGCTTGGAAACATCCAACGCGTCATGGTGACCTCCGTGCTTCAGACCGCGGCCGGCCGGATGATCTTTGCAAAACTTGATTCCGGATGATCCCACCACCTTCGTTTGACAAAAATTTTGTCGTCCGCCCTTGGCGGGCTGTCCCGCTATTTGATTGTTTAAAAAATAGGATATCTGAAAGCGGGACAACGGAGGTGGTGGGGTGAGAGTCGCGGCGATCATTCCTGCCGCAGGCCAGGGCCGTCGGCTTAAAGGAAAGACCTTTAAGCCTTTTATACGGGTTGACGGCAAGCCGCTTTTAGTTCACACGTTGGAATCGATTAGGAAATCCTTTGGTTTCAAGGAAATCATCGTCGCGACCGCCCCTTCAAAGCTTGAGCGGACAATACGGCTTTTACGGCGATACAAATTTCGTGGGCTGCGAATCGTCCTCGGAGGACGGAGCCGTTCGGAATCCGTGCAAAACGCCCTTTTGAGCGTCTCCGACGATTGCGATTGGGTTTTAGTCCATGACGCGGCACGTCCTTTGGTGGCGAGAGCGTTGGTCAGGCGGCTCTTAAACGCGTCGAGGAAGACGGGGGCGGTGATCGCGGCGATGCCGGCGACGGCGACGGTTAAAAGGTCGGGCGTCCGTAAAGGCTTCATTTTCCAAACCGAAGATCGCAAACGCCTTTTTTTGGCTCAAACACCGCAGGTTTTCAAGAAAGATTTGCTGGCCAAACGGGTTCGTGCGCTTGGCGCAAAGGCCTTGCGGTGTACGGACGAGGCCGCTTTGTTTGACGGGTCCCGCACGCGGGTTAAAATCGTTCTCGGAGACCCTAAAAACATAAAGATCACAACACCGGAAGATATCGAACTCTTCAAGTTTTATTCCAGAATAAGGAAAAACTGACCCGTGCGTGTGGGCATCGGTTATGATATTCATGCCCTTAAGAAAGGCCGGAAGCTCGTTTTAGGGGGCGTGACGATTCCTTTTTCGAAGGGCCTCGCGGGGCACTCCGACGCGGATGTCGTCCTGCACGCGATCATTGACGCGGTCTTGGGCGCGCTCGCCGAAGGGGACATTGGCGATCACTTTCCCGACGGGGACGCCCGTTATCGGGGGATGAACAGCGCCCTCTTTGTTAAAAAAGTGAAAATACTTTTAAAAAAGAGACGCTTGAGGATCGCGCATATTGACACGGCGATCATTGCCGAGGCGCCGAAGCTCGCGCCCTATAAAGACCGGATCCGGGAAAAAATCGCTAAGGTTTTTGAGGTTTCCCCGCGCCATGTCGGCGTCAAGGCGAAAACGAACGAAGGCTTTGGACTGGTCGGAAAAAATCAGGCGATCGCTTGCCTGTCGATCGTGAGTTTAACGGGGTAACAAATGGACTGGATCACAAAACTTCTCATTTTATTGTTGGCGCTCGTCATCGCCAAGATCTTCGTCTACAAGCTGTTTTTTAAAGAGGAGATCAAGGCGGCGCTTGAGCGGGACCCGGCGGCGCGAGGCGCTCTATCCGTGATTTGGACCTACCCTGGCCTGCACGCGCTTTTTTATCACCGCGTCTCTCATGGGTTATATCGGTCAAAGCTCTATTTTTTATCGCGGGTCATTTCTCAATTTGCACGTTGGTTGACCGGGATCGAAATTCATCCGGGCGCGGTGATCGGACGAGGCCTCTTCATTGATCACGGCATGGGAGTCGTGATCGGCGAAACGGCCATTCTCGGGAATAATGTGACCTTATTTCAAGGGGTGACGCTCGGTGGGACCGGCAAGCAAAAGGGGAAGCGTCATCCGACGCTTGGAAATAACGTCGTCGTTGGCACCGGCGCCAATATCCTGGGGGACATTCATATCGGCGACAACGTGAGCGTCGGCGCAAATGCGGTGGTGGTAAGGGATGTGCCGGCGAATTCGACGGTGGTCGGCGTTCCCGGAAGGATCGCGAGCCGCGAGGGCAAGAAAGTCCACGGGATCAACCTGGATCACACGAGTCTGCCGGACCCCTTGACGCAGGCGCTTGAGAAGCTTCAGCACGAGATAGACAAAATTGAGGGCGAACTTAAAGATTTTGGCATCGAGCATAAAGACAAAGAAAACAAGAAATAAGTAAGTTTTCAAAAAGGGTTTGTCTCCTTGTGGCTTTAGTTGCATGACTTCTCCGTAAGTCGTGGGAGCCTCGGCAAAATAGCAAAACTCGCCCTGGGCCGGGCTCAAACAGTTGCTATTTTGCCGTCTCCCGGGCGACTTACGTCGAAGTCATAGCGGCAACGAAAAGCCCCAAAGAGACAAACCCTTTTAACAACCTGAAATTTTGGTAAAATGGCACGAAGGACGTAGAGTGCGAGATGTAGTCAATGAGAGGCTTGAGCCGTTTAAATGGTTCGTGAATTCGAAGAGAATCCGCACAGCGAAGGCCGTCAAGGCCGAAGCAGCATGCGAAGCGCAGAGACCTTCTAGGTCAAGCGAAGTACCGCTCGAAGAAGCCACGCGGCCCGAAAGCAGAGGGCTTTCGGTCTACCTCTCCTCCAGTTTTTTGAGTGAACCCTCCGATGAGAGCTAGTGGTGAGTTATCGGGGATTCGAACTATGAGGCACAAATGAAGACAAAAATTCCAATTCCGACTATTACGATTTTTATATGAATGAGAATAGTAAGCCCTACAAAGTAACCAAATCCGGTTTGATCGTCGTAGGAATTATTGTGGTTGCCTTGCTATTTATCGTTTTTTATAGTTTGTATACTGCTGGAATCAAGGGAGACGAATTACTGGGTTTATTTGCGATGGCTATCGTCGGTGTTATATCTATCCTTGTCATATCGTTCTTTTCAATCAGGGCCGGGCGGAAGAACTATGAATCTATAAAGAATCTGGAAATCAAATCATCCGAAAGAAGGGCTGCTGGCATCGGAACAGAAACGGATGAGTTTATTATCTCGGAACAATGGCAGTGGTCATGGTGCCCTGTTTTTTACAAAATAATGAACCGCTCAGGTAAAGATCTCTACGTGGCCAAGAGAAAGTTTCTATCCAAGATTGTGATTATGAAAGACCGGAACTCCGAGACGCCATTTTTGACAATCGAACCCGCGAGGATCTCCATATGGTCTAAACACAATATCTTGGACTCGGATGGTAATCTGATTGGGAAAATTTCTACGGGAGGCCTAGCTAGGTTATACGGAGAAATATTGGACAGGTCCGATAATGTTATTTCTATATTAGAAATTCCGGGCTGGATCGGGTTACCAAAAATAGGAATCTTACGGGAAAATCGGCGTATAGGAGATTTTTATTTGAAATCCACGCGCCCTACGGAATATGTAATGAATCTATCTGAAGACACTGAGAAATGCCTCGATAGGCGAATCGGGTTGGCGCTTGCTATTTTTCTTTGTTTTACGATTTATGATCAAAAACATTCCAGTGGTGGTTAGAGTAATTATTATGACGGCGAAAATGGGAGTTGCGATGGGTTTGCCTGGCGTCCACGACTACCCGCCAGTTTTTTTGTCTAATGGGGTCATGTTTAATCTAATGGGCTCAAGCCTCTTCTTGGCTACATCTCTGCACAGGACGGGGTAGAATCGATTGAAACGTCTGACAAACTCGCCCAGCCGCGTCATTCAACTAAACGATATTTCGATCAAAAATTAATATTTGCACAGCATACGTTAATATAGTATACTTTGAGCATGATCGTTAGCTTCAAGGACCAGGCAGCGGAGGACCTTTTTAACGGGCACTCGTCAAAGAAATCTTTGAGGATACCTCGGGACCTTTGGCAAACGGCCCGAAGAAAGCTGGATATGTTAAACGCCGCTCATGCGCTTAAGGATTTGCAGGCGCCACCGAGTAACCGACTTGAAGCGCTTAAGGGTGATTTGAAAGGCTTGTACAGCATCAGAATAAACGATCAATTCAGAGTGGTTTTTAAATGGACTTTCGGCAACGCCGCGGAAGTCCGAATCACAGACTATCATTAGGAGGAATTATGATCCCCGTACATCGAAAACCGACCCATCCCGGAGAAGTGCTTTTGAAAGAGTTTCTTGATCCCATCTCCTTGAGCCAGGCGGAGCTTGCCAAGAAAATGGGAGTTCCTATCCAAAGGGTAAACACCTTAATCAATGAGAAGAGGGGCATCACGGCCGAAACAGCTATTCTCTTAAGTCGGATTTTGAAGACGACGCCCGAATTTTGGATGAATTTGCAGTCAGCGTACGATCTTTATGAGGCGAGAGAAGCATTTAAACACGCGGCCTAAGTGTAAAACGCAGTATAATAAAACCATGTCCTTAAAAATTTACAACTCGTTAACGAAAAAAAAAGAAGAATTCACGCCGCTTGAAAAGGGCAAGGTGAAGATGTATGTCTGCGGGCCCACGGTGTACGACGAGCCGCACATCGGGCACCTGCGCTCGGCGTATGTGTTTGACATGATCCGGCGGTATCTGGAATACAGCAAATACAAGGTGACTTTCGTCCGCAATGTCACGGACGTGGACGATAAAATAATAGAAAAAGCCAAACAAGAAGGATACGGCGATCTAAAGGAAGGTGTAAGGAAAGTTTCGGAAAAATACTTACATATGTATCATCAAGATTTGGAGACGTTTGGGATTAGAAAACCTACATATGAGCCAAAAGCCACTGAGCATATCGACGAAATGAAAAGAATGATTCAGAAACTCCTCGATATGCAAAAGGCTTATTTGATTAATGGAGAAGTCTATTTTGAAGTTAACACTTATGGACATTATGGGCAGTTATCTCATCAAAATGCGGATCAGATGCTAGATCATGTTAGGATTGAACCAAATCCAAATAAAAAGACCCCTCTTGATTTTGCGTTATGGAAGAAGGCCAAAGAAGGAGAGCCGGCCTGGGACAGCCCGTGGGGAAAAGGCCGGCCCGGCTGGCATATCGAATGTTCAGCCATGAGCATGAAATATCTGGGCTCTACCTTTGACATCCATGGCGGCGGCCGCGACCTCATCTTTCCGCATCATGAGAATGAGATCGCGCAATCCGAAGTCGTGACCGGCTCTGCATTTGTCCGCTACTGGGTTCATCATGGGTTGGTCACAGTGAACAATCAAAAGATGTCAAAATCTTTAAAAAATTATGTAACTTTATCAGAACTTTCTAACAAACATAAAAGCTCGATAGAGGAATTAAAATTTTTGTTTTTAGGTACTCACTATAGCGCTCCTCTTGATTATTCTGAAGACAAAATGGCTATGCAACGATCCATTCGAAGCAAATTTATCGAATTTATTATGAAAGCCGAAGGTTTTAGTGAAAAAAATATTCAATTTAAAGAAGAGTGGGTAAAAGCCTCTAAAGAAGAAATAGAAAAATATGCGATTTTATTTCATGACGCAATGACTGATGATTTTAATACATCACTGGCGGTATCAGTAATGCATGAACTAGTGAATCATGTTTATAAGAGATGGTCTGACAGTATGTCTTTAATAAATGAATCAAAAAAAATGTTGAAGAAATTTTTTGAGCTATTAGGTCTTTCATATGAAGATGCATATTTAAGCGAGGAGATTACAAAGAAGCTTAATCAAGAAAGCAAGCAATTAAATCATCTTTTAAGTGAAAGAAAAGAAGCGCGTGATAGGAAAGATTTCAAAAAGGCAGACGAACTGCGACAACAGATTCAAGAATTATATAAAAATTACGATATTGAGATTATTGATAACAAAGATGGCAGCACAGAATTTCGTGCTAAATTAAGGTGATTAATTAATTTGTATGGAACAGATCTGGAGGATGGCTAAAAATTAGCGATTATCCTGTTTTCGAGCGGCCGTTGCGCGCTTATATGTTTTTCGTCAAGTCGTCCGGGAGACGGCAAAATGGCAACTGTTTGAGCCCGGCCCAGGGCGAGTTTTTATGAGACGAGCAAGCAAGGGAATGTTAATCACACTGGAAGGCAACGAGGGCTCCGGCAAGTCCACGCAGATCCGACTTCTTTATAATTTTTTAAAGAAGAAAGGCCGTCGGGTTTTTCTGACGCGCGAACCGGGCGGCACGCGGGTCGGCGACGGGATCCGTAAAATTCTTTTGGATAACCGGCATAAAAAAATGACGGCCGTGACCGAAACTTTGCTCTACATGGCCTCGCGGGCCCAGCTCGTCGAGGAAGTGGTCAAGCCGCGCCTTAAAAAGGGCCAGATCGTGCTATGCGACCGCTGGCTTGACGCGACGCTCGCGTATCAGGGTTATGGCGGCGGCGTGGACAAAAAATGGATCGAAACTCTCGGTAAAGAGGCCACTCAAGGCATTCGCCCAAAACTAACTCTCTTTTTGGAACTGCCTTTGGCCTGCGGGCTTCGCCGCGCCAAACAACATAAAGAAGCTGACCGCATGGAACGAAAAGAAATGGGGTTTCACCAAAGAGTCCGACAAGGGTATCTCCGGATCGCTAAGTCAGAACCGCGGAGATTTAAAAGGGTTAAAATTAAGGAAAGCGATGGCGTGTCTTTGGTCCATGAAAAAATAAAGAAAGTGGTGTCGAATGTCTTTTAACGAGATTGAAGGCCAGGACGAGGTCGTTGATTTCCTGAAAAAAGCGCTCGAAAAAAATCATCTGCCCCATGGGCTTTTATTTCAGGGCCCCGCCAATACGGGACAGAGAAAAGTCTCCGAAGAGCTTGCCAAAGCGATTTTTTGTGAAAATAAAAATGAGGGGGATTCTTGCGGCGTTTGTATTCACTGCCGCCAGGTGGGAAAAAATACGCATCCTGACTTCATCGTTTTGGCGCCCGGCGAAGACTCGGCAGTCATCAAAGTGGAAGAAATCCGGGAGCTTATCGGAAAGGCGAATCTCAAGCCTTTTCAGGCATCGGGAAAGGTTTTTGTAATAGAACCGGCTGACGCGATGAACGACATTTCACAAAACGCGCTTCTTAAAACGCTTGAGGAGCCGTTAGGCAGGACATTTTTCATCCTGATTTCCTCAAGCCCCGAGAAACTCTTGGCCACGATCCGCTCACGGGTCCAGGTCCTTAATTTTCTACCTCTTAAAGAAAGCGGTGAGATTGATGCAGAGGTCAAAATGCTCGGAAACGCGGTGGTCGAGTTTATCTTAAACGGCGGGCGGTCAAAGGCTCCCGATTTAACCAAGCTCGACCGCGAAACGATCGGAAAGATCTTTGATCAGGCGATTCACTATTTTAGAGAGCTGCTTGTCCTTCGCTCGGGTGCGGGGGAGATCCTGGGTTCGGCGGAAAGCTTAAGCCATAAAAAGCGCCAAGTGGAAGATTATAACGAAGAAGAGCTCATGGAGATCATCGAGACACTCGCCCAGTTCAAGGAAAAGATCGCGAACATGGTCAATACGAAGCTCGCCTTCTCAGTTTTGTGGGACTCGTTGGAGAAAACGCATGCCCAATAAGTATTATCTCACGACGCCGCTCTATTACGTCAACTCCAAGCCGCACATCGGCCATTCCTACACGAATATCGCGGCGGACGCGCTGGCGCGATTTAAACGCCTGACCGGACATGAAGTTCTTTTTTTAACGGGCACGGACGAGCACGGGCAGAAGGTGGCGAAGGCCGCCGAAGCGGCCGGCATGACGCCTCAAGAATTCACAAACAAAATGTCACTTACATTCAGTGATCTTTGGAGGACTTTAAATATTTCTTACGATGATTTTATCCGCACGACAGAAACGAGGCACTTTCATGCCGTCCAAACCATTTGGAAAAAATTAAGCGAAATCAAGATCAAAGGCGAAAGCGTACTTTATAAATATACCTATGACGGTTTTTACTGCGTTAATTGCGAGACTTTTTTTACCGAAGGGTTTTTATTAACTCAAGATGAAAAGAATCTTTGCGCGGATTGCAAGCGCCCCGTTGAACGTATGTTGGAGGATAACTATTTTTTAAAAATATCAGAATATCAAGACTGGCTGATCAAGTATATTCATGATCATGAAAGTTTCATTTTACCGGAAAGGCGTCGAAATGAGGTGTTGGGTTTTCTTGAAAAGAACAAACTCCGGGATCTTTGTGTTTCTCGCCCCAAGAGCCGTGTTTCATGGGGAATTCCAATCAATGAGACTCACGTGGCATACGTTTGGTTCGATGCCTTAATTAATTATGTCACGGCTTGTGGTTATGAAGCCGATAAAGCCAAGTTCAAAAAGTGGTGGCCTGCCGATGTGCATTTAATAGGCAAGGATATTCTCAAATACCACGCGGTTTACTGGCCGATCATTCTGCATATATTAGGAATGGAACCGCCTCGCATGATTTTCGCTCATGGTTGGTGGGTACAAGGCGGTGAGAAGATGTCAAAGTCGCTTGGCAATGTGGTTGACCCCATAGAGATTGTGAAACAGTACGGGATTGACCCCTATCGTTATTTTCTGTTGAGAGAAACTCCGTTCGGTTCCGATGGGACATTCAGCGAAGAGGCCTTGATCGATCGGTTTAATCATGATTTGGCAAATGATCTCGGCAATCTTTTGCACCGTACGCTGACGATGTGTGAAAAGTATTTTGAGGGAAATATTCCGAAAGATGTTTCATCCAAATGCAAAGGGGATCTGCGCGACAGCGCCGAGGGATTGTTTGAAAAGCTCGGAGCACTAATGGAACAGCTTGCCTTTTCGGAAGCCCTGTCGGAGATATGGGCGGTGATCAATCGAGCGAACAAATATATCGAAGACCAAGCCCCTTGGAAATTGTCGAAAGAACGAAAAATGGATCAGCTGAAAATAGTGATCGTTCAGCTTTTGGAGGTATTAAAAATCGTCGCGCAGGCCATTTGGCCTTTTATGCCTTCAACCAGCGAGGCGATCTGGGCTCAGTTGGGAATTAAAACGCCGTTGCATGACGCGAAAATCACGAAAAACATGTGGGGATTTTTCGAAAAAGGCGGCAGAATAAATAAAGGCGCTCCGTTATTTCCTAAAATAGAAACAGAAAAGAAGAAATAATATCGATTTTCGCGGACGAGGAGCGCGTTATATAAATTGGCATTTTTCTTGTTTTAGATTGGCGTTATCGCCGCTAGTGTGTTTTCATCAAGCCGGTCGGGAAACGGCAAAATGGCCACTGTTCGAGGCCGGCCCAGGCCGAGTTTGGCCATTTGTGCCGAGGCTCACTCGACTTATGAAAACACACTGCGATAGGCCGAGATAAAACAAGAAAAACGCCTTATTCTTAAACGAGAACCTATGGATGCTTATTTAGATTATAACTCAACCACTCCGCTGGATCCCGAAGTCTTCGAGGCAATGCGTCCTTTTTTGACTGAAAATTTTGGGAATGCCTCGAGTTTTCACCAAAAAGGGCAGAAGGCGCGTCACGCGGTGGAATCGGCGAGAGAAACGCTGGCGGATTATCTGGAGGTGGAGCCGGGAGATATCATTTTTACTTCCGGGGGCACCGAGGCCGATAATCTCGCCGTGAAGGGCACGCTCGAATGGCTGCATGATAAAAGGAGGCATCTGGCGGTGTCCGCCATCGAGCACCAGGCCGTGCTTCATCCTGCGCAGTATTTGGCCAAGCAAGGGTACTCCGTCAGTATTGTTCCGGTTGATTCGCATGGGATCATTGATTTGGACGCTTTGAAGAAAGAGGTCACGGATAAAACCGCGCTCGTGAGCGTCATGCACGTGAACAATGAAGTCGGGACTATCCAGCCGATCAAAGAGGTCGCCCGGATCGCCCATGAAAATGGGGCGTTTTTCCATACCGACGCGGTGCAATCCTTCGGCAAAATCAAGCTGGATTTGGACGATGTCGGCGCGGATATGGTCTCAATTTCTGGGCATAAAATCTGCGGCCCGAAAGGCGTCGGAGCGTTGTTTATCAGGAAAGGGCTTAAGATAAAACCGGTCGTGCACGGCGGTCATCAGGAGAAAAATGTCCGGCCGGGGACCGAGAATGTGGCGGCGATCGTGGGTTTCGGCAAGGCCGTGGAGCTCTTGACAAAAAATCAAGTCACGGAATTTAAACGCGTTGCGGTTCTGCGAAATTTCCTTCACGAAGGGTTATCGCGGAAAATACCGGGCCTCCGGCTAAATGGCCACCCGGAAAAACGGGTGACCAATACGGCGAATCTTTCCTTCGAGGGGTTGGACGGCGAAACGCTTCTCATGAATTTTGACTTAAAGAACATTTATACGTCCACCGGCTCCGCCTGCACGGCGGGGTCCGTGGAGCCCTCGCATGTGTTGATCGCGATGGGTTTGCCGCAAGAATTGGCACGAGCGGCCATCCGGTTTTCACTCGGACGTTTTACGACGAAAGAGGAAATTGATTACGCGCTCGCCGAGATACCGCCGATCATTGACCGCTTGAGGAAAGCGGCCACGCAACATGCTCGTTGACACGCATTGCCACCTGCATTTTGATGCGTTCAACGCCGATCGTGAAGCGGTGATCGAACGGGCCAGAGCCGCGGGTGTGACGCACCTCGTCAATGTCGGCACGGATCCCGCCACGAATCAAGCGGCTTTCACGCTAGCCGGCCGTTACCCCTTCATGTCGAGCACCGTGGGCCTGCATCCTCATCATGCCCACGAAATTTCTGATCTGGAATTCGAGTCATTAAAAACCTTCGTGAGAGAGCATAGACCCGCGGCGATCGGCGAGATAGGACTTGATTATTACAAGAGTGAGGCGGATGCGAAGACCCAGAAGAAAGTTTTCTCCAAAATGCTTCGTCTGGCTCTGGATCACGAGCTGCCGGTGATCGTGCATTCGAGAAATTCGTTTCAAGACACCGCGGACCTGATCCAACAGGAGACGGGAGGCAAGATCAAAGGCGTCATGCATTGTTTTTCGTACGATAAGCCGTGTCTGAAGAAACTGTTGGATCTGGGTTTTTTAGCGTCTTTTACCTGCAATCTCACGTTTATAAATGCGGTGGAGATCTTAGAGGTCGCGTGTTTCGCGCCTTTGGACCGGATCATGCTGGAGACCGACTCTCCGTATTTAGCCCCTCAAATCCATCGCGGCAAGCGCAATGAACCGGCGTATCTGGTGCATCTGGCGCGCCTTCTGGCGGAGAAGCGCGGCATGCCTTTGAAACAATTCGAGGATGCCACTTCCGGAAACGCGGCGCGTTTTTTTGACATTTCACTACTGACCAACGTATAAGTAATGGGAAGTGTGGCCATGACTCCTCTTAAATCGCTCTTGCAACGGAACCTGCTCACGACGGGCATGTTGCTCTTTACTGTTTGTTTCTATTTGTTTTTGGCCATAGCGGACCTCGTCCGTCATGGGACGACGGAAACGGGAACCCGGATAAAGGCTGAACAGCGCGTTTCTTCGCAAAACCTTAAGGAAAAAGAAGCGACGTTTAGGAAAAATCTGGAATCCAAGCCCCAGCTATTGGCTTTCTTGGCGCTGCTCCTCTTGTCCGTGGTGTCCCTAGGGATCGCGTTTGATATTTATCTTTTACGGAGGAAAATCAAGGGCCTTGGGTTATTTTCAACCCCATTGCCTCAAAGCGATGTCCGATGGGGCGTCGCGGAGGTTTGGAAGGTGTTACTATTTTTATTTTTCATCGAGGCGGTCGTGATTTACGTAGAGATTTTATTTTCAGAGCTGTTTAAATGGAAAGGGCCGGGAAAAGATCTTACGCTGATGGCCAACAGTCTTTTCCGGGACATGGCAGTCGCGGGGCTTGTTATTTATTTAGTCAAACGCCGTTTTAAAGCGCCTTTATCTCAGATTGGGCTCAGTACCAGAAATCTATTCAAGAACATCGCCACCGGTGTTTTTTCCTACATCGCGATCGTACCGGCCCTCTTGGCGGTTATTTTCTTTCTTGCCATTCTGTCCAAAGCTATTTCTTATGAGCCTCCTCCTCAGCCGGTTGTCGAGATGTATCTTAAGGAATCCCAAAGAAGCACCCTGGTATTTTTTACTTTCTTCGTGGCCGTCCTAGGCCCCGTGATTGAGGAGATTTTTTTCAGAGGGTTTGCCTATAAGGCCTTTCGAACGCGTTTTGGCGCGCCGTCAGCCATGTTTGCCACCTCGGGCATTTTTGCCCTGCTTCATCTGAATCTCATCGCTTTTTTGCCTATTTTTATCCTCGGGCTCTTTCTATCTGCTCTTTATGAAAAGACAGGGTCGCTGGTGCCTTGCATGACGCTTCACGTGATACATAATCTGATCATGGTTGGGTTGACCTTGGGTTTTAAAACGCTTTCTGTTTAATAAGAGGTGAGCCCCGTTAGACTTCTTACCAACAATGCGTTACTATTACTTGTTCGATTCGTGGTCAGCTTACAAACTTTTGCGTCACAAACTTCGAAATTTAAAAGTCTAACGGGGTGAGTCTTGAATAAAAAAACAACTTTAAGGGATATGGGCGAGTTTGGCTTTATTCGCGAGATTCAAAAACGGGTTCATCGCGATAACGTCGTCGAGAGCGGAATCGGGGACGATGCCGCCGTTTTAAAAATAGGCTCTAAAAAATATCTTTTGTTCACCACCGATATGCTGGTGGAAGACTGCCATTTCCGATTGTCCGATGCCACCGCGTTTCAGATCGGCTGGAAAGCCATGGCGGTCAACGTGAGCGACATTGCAGCGATGGGCGGGCTGCCCACGACGGCGGTCGTGGCGCTTGCGCTGCCGGGCGATCTGGATTGGTTTTTTTTGAAGGAGCTTTACCGGGGAATGGAGGCGGTGGCGCGGCGCTTTCATGTGAGCGTGGTGGGAGGAGACACGAATCGTTCGGACAAGATCGTTATTTCCGTGGCGCTTCTCGGAGAAGTCTCGCGGCATTGCGTCGTCAAACGCAGCGGCGCCAGGCCCGGTGATGTTATTTTTGTGACGGATTTTCTCGGAGGGTCTTACGCCTCCAAGAAACATTTGACTTTCCTGCCGCGGATCAAAGAGGCGCGGTTTTTGGTGAAGCATTTTAAAGTCAGCGCGATGATGGACCTTTCGGATGGGCTTGGCTCCGATATTTTCCGGCTGACGGATCAAAGCGGCGTCGGCGCCTTCTTGTCCAAAGAGGCAATCCCGATTTCTAAAAACGCCTCAAGCGTTGAACAAGCGCTGAATGAGGGGGAAGATTTTGAATTATTGTTTACGCTGCCGCCCAAAGAGGCGTCGCGGCTTTCGATCATGCGGATCGGGGAGACGATGGCCCCTTTTCATCCGGTCGGAAAGATCGTGCAGAAAAAGCAAGGCGTAAGGCTCCTAGGAGCGGATGGTTTTAATCAGCCCCTGAAAGATAAAGGGTATGATCACTTTCGTAAGTAATTCGCCGTCGGAAACCAAGAAGATCGGCGGCGGTATCGGGCGCCTGTTGAGAGAAAACGACGTGGTGGCGCTGGAAGGGGATTTAGGGTCGGGGAAGACGACGCTTGTGAAAGGCATCGCGAAAGGGTTGGGCGTCTCGAGCGAACGGGAAGTCGCAAGCCCCAGCTTTATTTTGATCCATGAATATCAGGCGCGGAAGAAGATTTATCATATCGATTGGTATCGTTTAAAATCAGTGCAAGGGATGGATGCGCTGCTGGCCGAGGAGTGCTTCCGTTCTCAAGGCGTGGCGCTCGTGGAATGGGCCGATCGCGGTAAAACGATCTTGCCATCTGAGCGCATCCTAATTCGCTTGAAGCACCGAGGCCCTGTAACACGCGCGATCACGGTGAGCGCGAAAGGCCAAAAATATGAGCCCTTCTTACGCTCAGTCAAGAAACTTAAGTTATGAAGCTGTTAAGCTACGACACTTCCTCCGAGATTTTAAGCGCTTCGATTCACGATGGGCAGAAGCTCGTTGCGGAATTAAACGATGCTTCCTTGGGACGTCATTCCAACCGTTTGGTCCCGAGCCTTGACCGCTTATTGAAAGAGAGTCGAATGCGCCTCGAGGACATTGATTATTTAGCGGTCGGTCTGGGGCCGGGATCGTTTACCGGACTGCGCGTGGGGGTTACCACCGCGAAGCTCTTGGCCTATGCGTCGGGGATGAAAATCGTGGGAGTGCCGAGTCTTGAGGCCATCGCTTACGGCGTCTTAGATTGGGAAGGCCCTATTGCGGTTCTTTTGGACGCGCGAAAAGGGAAAGTCTATGCCGCCCTGTATGAAAAAAGTGATAAAATGCTTAAAATAATTTTTGCGCCCAAATTGGTAATGATCGAGGACTTGATGTCAAAAATAAATAAACAGGCGTATTTTATCGGTGACGCGGTTCCGATTTACCGGAGCAAACTGGCCAAGCAATTGAAACGCCGCTTTTATTGGGAGGCTGCCTCCGCGTTCTTTCCCAAGGCCAAGGATATGGCCGAGGCCGCATTTCGCATGATCGGCCAACAAAAGTTTATTGACCCATTTAAATTGGAACCGTTGTATTTGCATCCCAAAGATTGTAATGTGATGGTGCGTCC
>CAYJXB010000038.1:0-14788 GCA_964374005.1 uncultured Planctomycetia bacterium | reverse complement strand
CCTCTGAATTCTTAAGACGGTTAACCGCGTTCGCGAGCCCCACGCCGATCGCGGTGCCGTCCTGGAGCATGCCCAGTTGAATTTTATCCAGAAGCGATAAAATCGCCTGATGATCCACGGTCAGCGGGCATTGGGTCACGCTTTGGCCCGCGAACACCACGAGGCCTATGCGGTCGTGGCGCCGCCCTTCGATAAAGCGTTTGGCCTCGAGCTTCGCCGCGACAAGGCGGTTGTCCGGATGAAAATCAAGTGTCGCCATGCTCCCGGAGATATCAAGCGTGATCACAATGTCCACGACATGTTCGGTGGTCTTTTCTTCCCCGGTGCTGGTCTGAGGCCTAGCGAGCGCCGCGATCAAAAAAATCGTGGCAAAAAGACGTACTAAAGCCCGGAAAAGCCGCCCAAAAGTCACGTGTTTGGCCCCGCTTTCCTTGACCAATTTCAGGCTTGAAAATTTAAGCACCGGTTCTTTGCCTATCTTGTAGCGGATATACAGAAAAAAAAGGACAAGCGACGGAATTAGAAACAAAAAATAGACTGGGTTGGCAAATCTCACTCCTTCTTTTCCTCCACTTCAACGGGCTTGGTCAATTCCACGATTTGCAACACCTCACCCGCAAGCTCCTCACCCAATGACGGCGGGGGCACGACCTTCGCGAATTTGACAAGATCCGAGTTCTCAAGGACATTTTTTATTTTGCCGAGCGCCGGCTCTTGAAAATTCTTTTCTTTTAAGGCCATCCCGATTTCAAATGTCGTCCGCTCGAAGCTGTCGATCCGGAATCCGCGTTCTAAGTACCGCCTCAAAATATCCGAGAGCTCGCTATAAAACTCTTTTGTTTTTCCTTCTTCCAGAAATCTTTTTTTGCGAAGCCGCTCGAGCTCAAGCGACGCGCGCTCATGAGGGGGTTTAAGACCTTCGAGGTCGATGATCCTCTTCTTTCTTCTGCCCCACATGACTTTCACCGCGAGAAAAATAGCCAATAGAATGGCCGACAACCCAAGCAGTAAGTTGCGGATCAAGCCCCTAGCCAGAGAGATCGGGCCTTTGATCGGACGGATATCCTTGCCATCGGTGGGCCGCTTGGGAACGCCGACAACCTTGATCTTCACCGGTGCGGTGAACATCTGATGTGCGTGGCCTTGGGGATCCATGACCGTTAAAGGCATGGCGGGAATCTGTAAATCTCCCAACTGAAAAACGGCAAGCGTCAGCACCAAAATCTCTTCTGTGGTGATGCCGACGTCTTTGGAAGTTAGCGGGGAAGTGGTCTTGATCTCGAAGGGTAAGAGATTCGTGTCAGAAGGAAGAAATTTAAGAGTGTAGCCGCTCGGATGCGTGACCCGAACGGTGAGTTTAATCTCGTCTCCCATGGTGATCCGGGTTGGCCGCGCACGCGTTTTTACTTCGATAATGCTTGAATCCGCATAGCAAAAGCTGAAAGCTAGAAGCTGAAAGCTAGAGGCAAAAATAAGAACTTTCTTCACCGAAACCGTCTCTCCCTAATCTTAAAAAAACGGATGAGCGCATCGATATAAGAAATACCCGTTTCAATCTCAATGTGATCCAGCCCTACCGAAGAAAAAATACGGTCACGCGCTTGCGCGCGCTTGAGCCCGACGTCTTTAAATTTTTCCCTGAACCCCTTTCCGGCGCTGAGCGCGAATGTCTCACCGGTCTCCGCGTCCTCAAGCTCGACGGTTCCGCCCAGAAGTGGGAAATCTTTTTCGGTGGGATCTTCCACAACCATCGCGACAATGTCATGTTTTTTAAAGGCGATTTTAAGCCTTTTTTCATAATCATCGGCCAGGAAATCTGAAAACAAGAAAACGGTGGCCCGTCTTCTGATCACGTCATTTAAATTTTTCAGGGCCACGTTGAGATCGGTCAGCCGCCGTTTGGGCGTGAAAGAAAGGAGTTCGCGCACCACCCTTAAGACATGCAGCCGGCCTTTTTTGGGCGGGATATATTTTTCTATTTGATCGCTGAAGATGATGAGGCCTACGCGGTCATGGTTCTTGACCGCCGAAAACGCCAAGAGGGCACAAATCTCAGCGATGAGCTCCGACTTTGTCTTGCCCCGGGTTCCGTACTGCCCGGAAGAACTCGCGTCTACCAAAAAGATGACCGTGAGCTCCCGTTCCTCGACAAACTTCTTCGTGTAGGGATGGCCCATGCGCGCGGTGACGTTCCAATCAATGTCCCTGATATCATCCTGAGGATCGTATTCGCGGACCTCGTCAAACTCCATGCCCCGGCCCTTAAAAACACTGTGATACTCGCCGGCAAAAACGGTATTCACCAACCGCGAGGTGGTGATCTCAATAAATTTTATTTTTTTTAAAAGGTCTTTAGGGATCATATAAATAACTCAAAACTCAAAGATCAAAAGTTAAAACTGAAACTTAAAACTTTAAACAATATCTTTAAGTTTTACGTTTTCGTTTTGAGATTTGAGTTTTAACCTTTGAGTTTAATTATGGGACTTCTATCTCTTCGAACACCCTCTTCACAATATCTTCCGACGTTTTTTCCTCGGCTTCGGCTTCATAGGAGACGATCACCCGGTGTCTCAGCACATCCAATCCTATCGCTTTTACGTCATCCGGGATCACATAGCCCCGGCCTTTCATGAACGCGTACGCTTTGGAAGCGATGTTGAGGTAAATGGTCGCGCGCGGAGAAGCGCCGTACATGATCAGGCCCTTTAAATCCTTTAGTCTGTAGGCCTCGGGTTCGCGGGTCGCACAAACGATGTTGACGATATAGTTTTTGATTTTCTCATCCAGATAGATGCTCCCGACCACTTCCCTTGCTCGTAAAATATCCTGAGGTTCCGTGACCGCATGAACCGTCGCCGGCTTCGCGCCTGCCATCCGGTTCATGATCTCGATTTCCTCGTTTCTTTTTGGGTACGTGACTTTAAGCTTCAGCATAAAACGGTCTACCTGCGCTTCCGGCAACGGATAAGTACCCTCCTGTTCAATAGGATTTTGCGTCGCCAAAACCATGAACGGCTCTTCCAGCTTGTAGGTTTGCCCGCCGATCGTGATCTGCCGCTCCTGCATCGCTTCCAACAGCGCGCTCTGGACCTTCGCGGGCGCGCGGTTGATCTCATCCGCCAGGATGATATTCGAAAAAAGAGGCCCTTTCTTAGTCGTAAAATCGCCGGTTTTTGGATTGTAGATCAGCGTCCCCAAAAGATCGGCCGGCAAAAGATCCGGCGTGAACTGGATTCTCTGAAAATGAGTATGAATTGCCTGCGCCAACGTCTTGACCGACAAGGTCTTGGCGAGCCCGGGCACCCCTTCCAGCAGCACATGCCCATCGGCCAAGAGACTGATCAAAAGCCTCTCGATAAGATAAGTTTGCCCGACGATGACTTTCGCTATTTCGGCTTGCAGCGCGCGGACTACCGCGCTTTCTTTCTCGACTTTTTCAGCGATTTGTTTGATATCAACGTTCATAGAACCTCCCGATTTGATTAACTCAAAAGTTAAAACTATAAACTCAAAACTAAAACTTAAAACTCCAAACAAATCATTAGGAAAATTAAATCTAGAAGTTCCATTATCTTTTAGTTTTGAGTTTCAGTTTTACGTTTTGATCTTTAAGTTTCAAGTTTATGCCACCACTCTAAACGACTTCTGGCCAAAAACAGTGTCATTCACATAAATGCGAAATTCGTATTCTCCGGGACGATCAAATTTCACGGACAGTAGATTAAAAACCAGCTCGCAATCGCGGGACCTGTCCTGCACTTTAAAATTTTTAACCTCGGCGCGGTTCATCTCTTTACCGGCGGTCAAATCAAATAGCTCCAGCATAAAATCAAAGCTGCCCTCGATTTCCCTGAATTGAACGTAAATGCTCATCGCCGGATGGACACTAGGAAACTGGCTCGCCTTGATGCGGTCAAACAGCCCTATCAGCGTTCTTTTACGCGTGCCCTCTTCGACGATCGTATGATCGCAAAGAAGCATTGCTTTTAAAATAGGTTTGACCCCGTTAGAAATCCCCATCGCTATCATATGCTCCTAAATTATTTGTGTGGCCCGCTGCGACATTATTTCTAACGGGGTTGAGTTCCATTATCCCTCCGTCACCTGGTCAGAAAGTTCGTTTGGATTTTGATTGGCGCTACGCGGAAAAAAACGCTCAAGCTGTTCGCCGATGCTATACGTCGCCGCGACAATCCCTTGCCTCATCTGGTTTTTCGATAAATAATCAGACAGGATCTCTTTCGTGCGAAACCAGAAAGATTCCCCCACGCGCTCGTGAATCCCCTGATCGCCGAAGATCGCGAATCGCCGGCTCTTTAAAGCCACAAAAATAAGGACCGAGTTCCTCTGTTGGGTGCGATGCATGCCGAGCCGATCAAATACTTTTTTAGCTTCTTTCATCGTATCTTCTTTGCACTTTGCTATCAGATGCACGCGGATCTCGCCGCTGGTCGTTTTCTCAACCTGACGGATCGCCTCAATGATCTTTTTTTTATCTTCCTTCCCGAGAAAACTCACCCCACCACCTCTCTTACGCCGCTTTTACGGCAGCAATGAAAAGCGGCGTATGAATCCGCTATCGGATTCATCTGTTCTTCGAACAAAAAGGGAGGTGGTGGGGTTACCATCCTCCGCTCGCCCCCCCTCCGCCACCGCCGCCACCGCCTCCGCCAAATCCACCCCCAAAACCTCCTCCGGAAAAACCGCCGCCACCGCCGCCCCAGATTCCACCGCTTTTACCGGAATAGGTCTGGCCAAAAAAAGAAGACGAAAAAAACGCTCTCACGACTGCAAAAAATACGATCAACAATAGAGCGACAAGGAAGCCCAAAGCCGGCCCCAACAAAATCACGCTGCCAAAAAGAATCATCAGATAACAAACAACGGGAAGCAATAAATAGGCCAGGAGCATGACAAACAAGAGGGGAGAATATTTTTGGAGCCGGTCCTCTTGGCGACGTGGGTTGCTTTCATATTCTCCTCTCGTCGCCCGCATCATGGCTTCGACCGCGTTCATTATTCCCCGATCGTAATTTCCCTCCCGAAATGCCGGAGTCATCTCCTCCCGGATGATCTGGCTGGCCACGGCGTCCGGAAGCGCTCCTTCAAGGCCGTAGCCCACCTCGATTCTGATCTTACGCTCATCCCGAAAAACAATCAGCAAAATGCCGTTGTCATTTTTCTTCGTGCCTGGTTTCCACTGATTAAAGAGGCGGATCGAGAAATCCTCAAGGGATTCCCCCTCCATGCTGGGAAAAATAGCGACGAAGATCTGACTGGAGGTTTCTTGGTCAAAAACGGCCAACGTGTTTTCTATCTTCTCCCGGGCCGGGCCGGACAAAAGTCCAGCGTAGTCATTAACATACCCTTGAGGTTTGTCAGGGATAGAAAGAGCAAAAACTAATGGAGAAAGAACTAAGAAAAGAAAGATTGCTATTCCGAGCGACTTGCACTTTTTCGAGAAAAAGTTCATTGGAGCGAGAAGTTGTATTTTCTTATCAAAAATTAAAACTGTACCTTAGGAACTACTTCAGCGCCTTTTTCAGATTTAAAATATTCTTTGGATCTAAAACCGAACATGCCGCCGATGATATTCGTCGGGAACTGCCTGATCATCGTATTGAAAATCTGCGCCGCTTCGTTAAAGCGCCCGCGTTCAACGGAAATCCGGTTCTCAGTCCCTTCCAGCTGCGCCTGGAGCGACAGGAAATTTTCGTTGGCCTTCAGGTCCGGATATCTTTCGACCACCAGCATGAGCCGGCTCAAGGCCGAGCTCAAGGCCAGCTGCGATTCCTGAAATTGCTGGAACTTTTGAGGATCCGTGATCACGTCCCGCGAAATCGTCCCGGCCGCTTTCGCGCGAGCCTCGGTCACGGCGATAAACGTGGATTTCTCATGTGCCGCGTAGCCCTTCACGGTTTCCACAAGATTCGGGATCAAATCCAGTCTTCGCTGATAAACATTTTCCACCTGCGCCCAAGCCTGATTGACCTGCTCGTCCATTCGAACAAGCCCGTTATACGCCCCCATGAACGACAACGCGACGAGAACGACGGCGCCTAAAATCAGCAAAAGCACGATCAAACCTTTTTTCATTTCGCCCCTCCTATTAGAACGCGTATTTTATCAGAATTCTTCCTTAATTCCTAGTAAGACCGAAGCTCAGACATAAAAGACAAGCTTTTCTAGGCAGGGGTGACGCGGAGGCAAGCTGCCGCAGCGACAGGACCCCCGCCTAAATTTTGGTGATGAGCGAGAGGATGCGCCCGGCGGAGTCTTGTTCTTTGCGGAAGGAGTAAAAGTCGCTATTTTCGCAGACCGTGCAGATTTCAAGGTCCAGGATATTTTGGTCGAGCGCGCCGGCTCGCATCAGCTGTTTCCGGTTCTGGGCCACAAGGTCAAAATAAAACCGGTCCCTTCTTTTCCGCACGAATTTTTTACCGAACTGCTTCCTAAACTCCGGCCCGACTTCGTAATGATCTTTCCGTATGGCGGGGCCGAAGAGGACATGGATCTCGGCCGCGGACAATCCTGACCTGGACAAAAGCGTTTGGAACGCGGTTTCCGCGATTCTGTCTTTTGTGCCGCGCCATCCCGCATGGACGAGCCCTATCCAATTCGTTTTTTCGGAATGGCGGGACTTAGCACAAAGAAAAATGGGCAGGCAGTCCGCCGTCAACACCAAGAGCGTCAGGCCGTTGATATTCGTCAAAACGCCGTCAGTGTTCGGCAGAGGGTAAAAACCGTTTCGAGCGTATTTTGACTCATCGTCCAAGACTTCCACACGGCTTTGATGGACCTGGTTTAAAAAAACGAATCTTTCTCCCGAGAGGAGCTTTTGAAACTCGCCTTGGATCTTGGGGTCCGATAATTCGTCTGTTTTTTTTAACACCAGCGGAAAATGTTTTGTGGTCAACTCCGCTTTCACCGAAAACTTGTCCCATTCCTTAAGGTGGATGACGCCTTTTTTGAAAAATTTCCTGAAAAAACGCCGTTTGAGGCGTTCGGTCAACTTGGGGGCGATGAAAGAAAGCCCGAAAAAAATAAGAAGCCAGCCCGGAACGATTGGTAAAAGGAGCCCCGCGATTCCCGCGAGAATAAATAAAATCCCTATGATCGCTAATACAATCTTTTTCATTGGTTAGGGTTAGGAGGCCTGTTTAGTTGTTGGGTTGGGTCGTTGGTCACTTACAACCTCGCCTAGTTACCAAACTGGCTTCCTAACCTTTACCCAACAACTTTACCCGATTTATTTACATAGTCATTTACTGAATCAAAAGGTAAATCTAAAACCGGATACATCTTGGCGTCTTTATCGTCAAAATGCCACCACTCCGTGGAGAGCCCGACAAAACCTTCTTTCTCCATCGCCTCCTGCAACACCCGTCTGTTTTCTGATTCATCGGCGGTGCCGCCGGCATAATCCCTGTGGGCGCGTTCCGAAAACTCATCATAGGCCGACGGCATCGGAAGCTCGCGGCCGTTGGAGTCCACCAACGTCAAATCCACCGCGGCGCCCCGATTGTGATTTGAGCCTTTCGCCGGGTTCGCGATATACCCTTCAAGCGGAAAACGCGCCCACATTTTCTTTTGCACCGAAAGCGGCCGATAAGCGTCAAATACTTTAAGCCCCAAGCCCTTCTTTTCCAAATACAGCTGAACCCTTGAAAGCTTTTCGGCGGCCTCCCGCCTTAGAAGGCACCTGGCTTCCGGATAAAGCGGCTCTTTCATAAAATTATCCGGCGTAGCATACCGGATATCAATTTTGATCCTGGGGTTGACTTTTTGTAGATCGACCAAAGGGTTAACTTTTTCGTTGTGATCCCACGTCGGCTCTGGGGAACCAACCGAAGGAGGATTTCCGCCAAAGTGCTTGGCGGACCCGCCGCGATTTGTGGCGGGAATTCGCACGGACGGCTTGACGCTTCCTTCGGTCGCGTAAGCCGCGTGCTCATTAAAAATCCCTTGCGATAACCAAAGACTGATTACCGCAAGGATGAAGGCCTTGTATTTCACTATTTTTTTAGCGCTCGAAGATTATTTTCCGGCGGCCTTACGCTCGTTGTACTTATCCTGCTGATCTTTAAAAAACGGGACTGGGTTCAGGTTCTTAAAAAAAGTGCCAATCCTATTTCCCGAACTCCCAAGACCGGATCGCTCTCCCTCTCTCTCCCAGAATCCAGGTTTTTTATCGGCTGGATTTTGAGGTGCCGATTTTTTCGCTTCTCGGGCCTGCCGCTGGGCGTCCTTGATCGCTTTCATTTCTTTGCGATGAGCGTCTCGGGCCGCGTCAGGACCTGTCACGGTTACCGCGAAACCGTTTGTCGTTAACATCAATAAAAATAATACCCAACTAATTTTCTTTTTCATCAATTATCCCTTTCTATTGCTGGATTAGGTTATGGTTAGGGCAATGAGGCCGGTTTGGTAGTTAGGTAAGGTTATTGGTCACCAACTACCTAACCCAACAACTAGACTGGCTTCCTAACCTTAACCTAACAACTTAACCAGTGTTAACTTACTTGAAAAAGTCCCGCGCCTGTTGTTTCCCCGTTATCTCCTTATAATCATCATAGTCAATAAAAGTAAGGTCAGGCCGGCGGTCTTTAATCCGCTTCACGGTCCCTCCACGATCTCGGTCCAGTTTACCAGCTTTTCGAGAAGTAATAAACCGAAAATCGGCACCGCACTTGGGGCAGTTTTTGGCTTGAGCGTATGGGATCCCGAGTTCTCGGCAGTTGGCGCAATCGGCCGTGATATCTCCCACGATGAGAAGGTGTTTCGTGATCCCCTCAACGTCGCACGCCTGCCAGACACGAATGTAATAACTCATAAAAGCCTTCAAGGTTAAGTCGTTGGGTTAAGGTTAGGGCGCCGGTTTGGCAATTAGGTAAGGTCGTTGGTCACCAACTACCTAACCCAACAACTAAACTGGCTTCCTTACCATAACCTAACAACCTAACCAATTTCTTAAAATAAACTGGTTGGGAATGAACTCTCGGTTTTCTTCTGCTCTTTGATCTCTTTGAGCGCATTCCCCCAAGCCACCGGCACTTCATGAGTCTGATAGTCACGGCTCGAGACAAAGAGGATCTTCCCATGCTCTGCCCCGTATTCGTAGATCTCTTTCGTGATCTTGACGTCGTCCATGCAGTATTTTTTGAGTTCTTCAATCTTGCCGTCTTTGTAAAGCTGGAGCGCATCCCAACCGCTGCCTGATTTGGACAACTGCAAGGTCGCCTGCGCCACACTCTGGAGGCTCACACGATGCCCGCGGACTTTTTCTATTTCCACCATGAGATCCAGCAAAGGAAAATTCTTAGGCGCCGTCATGAAATACGGCGTCAATACCTCGAGGTCAAAGTCGCGAATATTGAATCCGATCAAAAGGTCCGCTTGTTTCAAAACCTCTTCGAGCTTCAGCATTTCTTTTTCTTCAAACGCCGTGTAGGAATCGGTCCTTGAATCATAGAGGCACGCGACCGATACTTTTAAAAGGTGAAGTTTTTTGCGATCCACTTCATGGAAACCTTTCTGGGTTTCGAGATCGAGAACCATGAAACGCCCGTTTAAAAGATTACTCTCCACTAAGTTATCCTAACATGTCATTCCCGCAATGCTTTTGGCGGGAATCATACGAGTTTGATCCCCGATAAAAGATTTCGGGGATGACGATTAATGATTGTCATTGTATGGTCACTGCTCCTCGCGATGCAGACGACACAAGCAAAGCGTACTTCGCCAAAACCCCGGTGTTTATTTTGGGGACGAAAGGTTTTAATTTTTTAATTCGCGCGGCGATTTCTTTGGCGCTGAGCTCGACGCTCAAACGACGTTTCTCGGCGTCAATCACAATGATGTCGCCGTTTTTCAACGCCGCGATCGGGCCTCTCACGGCCGCTTCCGGCGCCACATGCCCAACGACGAACCCGTGCGAGCCTCCGGAAAACCGTCCGTCCGTCACGAGCGCGACCGAATCGCCCAACCCCTCGCCGATCAACGCGGCGGTCACGGAAAGCATCTCTCTCATGCCCGGCCCGCCTTTGGGGCCTTCGTATCGGATCACAATCACGTCGTTCTTTTTTATTTTTTTTCCGATAATTGCCTGAAACGCCTTTTCTTCGGAATCAAAAACCTTCGCCGGGCCGCGGTGATAAAAAACTTTAAGTCCACTGATCTTCGCGACCGCTCCCTCCGGAGCAAGATTTCCCTTCAAGATCGTCATCGGCCCCGTCGGATGCAAGGGTCGGGAAAGCGGCCGGACGATGTTAGGATCGGAACTGGGTTTAACATCGCGCAAATTTTCACCGATCGTTTTGCCTGTCACGGTCAGGCAGTCCGCGTGGATCAGCTTTGCTTCCAAAAGTAGCTTCATGACGCCCGCCACGCCGCCGGCCTTATTCAAATCCGACATCACGTATTTGCCGCTGGGCTTCAGATTCGCAAGGTGCGGCACTTTTTTGGCGCTGCGATTGAAATCGTCTGTCGTGAGGGAGACGC
This sequence comes from uncultured Planctomycetia bacterium, assembly GCA_964374005.1. Classification (GTDB taxonomy): domain Bacteria; phylum Omnitrophota; class Gorgyraeia; order 2-02-FULL-51-18; family 2-02-FULL-51-18; genus CAYJXB01. The sequence goes on along the minus strand of CAYJXB010000038.1, from coordinate 4,285 downwards.
GCGCTTCTTTCGCGATCGCGATTAAGTGCAGCACCGCGTTCGTCGATCCGCCTAGCGCCATCACAACGGCGATCGCGTTTTCAAACGCTTTTTTTGTCAAAATATCGCGCGGTTTGATATTTTTCTCGATAAGTTTCACCACCGCTTCGCCGGCACGCCGGGTGCTCTCTTTTTTCTCATCGCTTTCGGCATCCTCGGAGGAGGTAAAAGGCAGGCTCATGCCAAGCGCCTCGATCGCGGAGGCCATCGTGTTGGCCGTGTACATCCCTCCGCAAGAACCGGCGCCTGGGCAGGCGTTGCACTCGATGCCTTTAAACTGTTCGCGGCTGATCTTCTTCGCGTCATAGGCCCCGACCGCTTCAAAAATACTGATAATATCAATGTCCTTGCCTTCAAAACGGCCCGGCTTGATGGTCCCGCCGTAAACAAAAATGCCCGGGATATTCATCCGCGCCATGGCCATGAGACAGCCCGGCATATTTTTATCACAACCGCCGAGACCGACCACCCCGTCGAAGCGCTGGCCGCTGCAAACCGTCTCAATCGAATCCGCAATCACTTCACGGCTCACAAGAGAGTATTTCATCCCCTCAGTACCCATGGAGATTCCGTCGGCCACGGTAATCGTGCCAAAAGTAAGAGGCATGCCGTTGGCTTGACGAACACCTTTGTCTGCCTGGCGGGCCAATTCGTCAATGTGCATATTGCAAGGCGTCAAATTGCTCCAAGTGCTTGCAATACCGACAATCGGCTTCTCAAAATCTTCGTCTTTAAAGCCGACGGCTCTCAGCATCGCGCGATTGGGCGCGCGCCGATCGCCCCGAGTAATCATGGAACTTCTTTGATTAAGAGAACTCATCTTATCCTTTGTGTTTGCTTAAGTTATAAACCGTTGATTATAGCACGCCAAATGGAATCTGCAAATATTGGCGGGTGGCGAGCTTACGCGGCTTGGTCAATCATTTTCTTCATGAGTTTGAAGAATTTGATCGTTTGGTCTATCGGGGCTTTGGTGATGGCTTTTATGGCAAAGCGCAAAGCTGTCTGGATATCCGCTTTGCCTTCTAGAATGTCTTTTAATGTTTGCGTATCGGGCCGTTCTCCCGCCAAAGTCGCGTAGGCATCGTGAAATCCTTGGGGAATGTTAGCCAAATCAATCCGTCCCGAATAAATTCCGACTTTGATCAACGCCCTGAACGCGGGGACCTCGCCCTCTTCCAGAAAACGCATGGGCAGATTGACGAAACCTTGTTTCAGTCCTTTCTTAGCCGCGCTTATTTTGACCCGGGCGGCGTCTTTCAGCTCATTCGGAATTTCGGCCAAGAAAAGCCCTTGGGCGTCCGGATGATTTAAGGCCTGTCGTACCAACGACTCTCTGCCGCTCACCGTGAAAAATACATTTTTGCCGTAAGAGGATTCTCTTGCGAATAGAAGCTCGGCAATCAGGTTATCCAGATAAAACTGAAACGAAGGATTGTCCATCGCATCCAAATCAATGTCCGCGATCACGATTTGATCCGTCGACGCCTCGACATTTTCCAAATCTGAGTCGGTTTTATTATTCACCGTATCTGTCATCAAACGCAGATCCTGAATCGTCAACGCAGAATTAAGCGTTTTTAAGGACTGTGCTCGTTCATTCGATCCTTTCTTGGAAATCTCAAGTTCGATCGTCCCGATGCCATTAGCTTCGGCGGTCAACTTTGCGCCGTTTCTCAATAAGGTAAAAATATAAGGGCTCTGTTTTTCCTCGTCTAAATTAAGAGATAACCTGGCGCCATTGACCTGCTGAGGAAACGCGAATGCCACGCCTGAGAAGAATGTACGTAAAGTATCGAGGTTGGTTGAAAGGCCCGTGCCGGAAATTGAGGTAGCGTTTAGCGGATGGCGTTTAGCGGATAGATTTTCATCTTCTATACGCTGTACGCTATCCGCTATCTGCTGTTTTTCCGCCAGCCGCGCACCGGAGCGTTTTACGTCATTCTGAGCGTAGCGAAGAATCTCATCACGATGAGATCCTTCGGTCGCTACCGCTCCCTCAGGATGACGGGCAGCTTCCGCGAGCCGCGCGCCGGGGGCTGCAGGGTATATCTTATACACTTGTTCTGGAGCAAGACCTGCCTTCTTAAGAGCTTCGGGCCAATTAGGCAAGGTGGGGATGGATTTACGTGTAACCGCCTGATAGGCATGGAAGAGATCCAATCCTTCGGGGGTGGAGCGTTGCTCTTGAGACCGGATATCCCCCGGAGCCAAGGAGATCTCGGGACGCTTGCTTTGGGTTGCTGTTTGGATCGTCTGGATGACGGTCTCTTCGGTCCACTTGCGAGGCCGATCACGCTGCTCCGCCTGTTGCGCGCCGGAGTCCTTGAAACGAAGAGGTTTGTCCGGATTTTCGCGATTATATAAGTCAATTCGCGGAAAGAGATCCTTGCTTTCCGGAGTGGCGATCAGAGGCAGCTGCCGCGCAAAATCGGTCACTGTCGGCCGCCCGCTTTTGTCATTCGCCTTTAAAGCCGCCACGGCATTTTCATACGCGGCCAAAACTTCGTCATCCGTCAAAGCATTTATCAAAGGGGCAAACCGCTCGGGTTTCAACTCCTCTCGCTTTTTGCTCGCCAGCCGCGCACCTGCTCTTAATTCCAGATCTAACCGGACAAATTCAACGGAATTATGGGCCCGCTTTAATTGTTTTGAAATGAAAGCAGCTGTATCCTTAGGTATTCCCAAGAGATCAAAATCAGCCCTGATCACAGCACCGTAATCAATAATGGTTTCACCTGTTTCATTAAGGAGTTCAAGCGCCGTACGCAAATCATTTTTATTTTTAAGTTTAACTTCTGACCGGATAATGCCTTCGGCTGCCCTAAGGTTTTTTTCCAACGCCACCAAACCGATGTGCAAATTCTCAGGCCGAGGATCACTTAAGAACCTTTTGGCGTCCAGATCATTCCTTCTTTCAATTTCACTGATCGCGGGAGGGCTTAAGCCAAGCGACACGATGCCGGCTTGGATCGCTTTAAGAGCATTCCAAATTTCCGAGTGAGCCGTTTTTTCACTTTCCGCCAGCCGCGCGCCTTTAGAAAGTTTTCGCAAAACCGGGCTTAATCTTTCTCTTAAATTGCTCGCCTGGATGGCTGTCCCACCGCGAGTGTTGAAGGCGATCAAATCTTTGTCAAATAAGCTGATTCGAGGCATCTGTTCCGGGTGCGCTTTAAGCGTCTTATAAGATAAAAATGATCTTGTATTGTTGACGGCCCACTTGATTTGTTGGGAAATCCGTATATCGTTCTTTTGTAACTCACCTATCGATCGCACCGCGATGACATTGAACAGTTTCATCTTGCGGAATTCTTCCACTAAATCATCTCTTCTTGTTCCTGACTGATCCAAAATGAGAATGAAATTTTCTCCTTTACTCATGATGCCCTCAATCTCGTCATCTGAGAGGGCATTTGGACCCTGCTTCACTGCCGGCCTTTCAACCACAGGAGTTGGCTTCTGAACGGTTCGCTCAAAAACCCGCACTAGAGCATCAAAATCACGCGTAGTCGAAATCTTGTTGTCCAGACGAAGCGTGTAGGCGGGGCGGTTGGCTTTGGATAATTTGGCGTTTTCCTCCGCGGACAAAGCAACGCGGTGGACAGCAACCATCTTACTGGATTTTTTCAACACGCCGGCTGTCACCAGCTCTCTCAAGACCTCCAGGATTGTTTGATAATTGATGCCCTTGTCGGGTTTGCCCAAAAGCGCATTCGTGATCTCTCCGGACGCCAGCGTGAAAGGTGGTTCGGAATTCTGCGCGAATTGAAAGAGTTGTACGACGCGCGCCATGAGAACCGGTTTAGGCAGCCGGGACAGATTCTCCTCTACAGCTAGCCGCGCGCCCGGAGAACTCTGAGTTATCTTCACAATTACCTTGTTTACATTGTTCAACACAGTTTCCAAGGCATCCTGAGTGCCGGTAAATTCTTTATGGCTTTTTATTATCTCTCCTACTTCTTGTAAATTCCTGTAAATACGGCCTAATTCCACCGGTAGATTTATGAACGGGCTGATTCCGAACGTTCCTTTGAGGGAACTTAAAAAATCTTCAAGCCAGTCAATCAGATCCTGAAAATAGTCTGTGAATCCCTCAAGCGGCAAACTTTCCGCCAACGCTTTCAAATTCTTTAAACTCTCGACAAGATTTCTTACTTCTTTCTCAATTTCCTGTCCGCTGGGATTTTTTTGCGCCAGCCGCGCGCCCGTCAAACTGAAGCCGGGCGCTTGCTCGTCGCTTGATTTG
>CAYJXB010000037.1:0-15019 GCA_964374005.1 uncultured Planctomycetia bacterium | reverse complement strand
TCCTTGAAAAATTTAACGCTTTTCTTATCCATTTTTTCCATTTTAGGAAACTCCTACTGAGTTACGTGTAAACTATGAGACATTTGGAAGCCCGAGTTTTGTCCGTATGCAAGGCGCGACGACGAAGGCGTGTCCTCTGGGACACGTCGAGGAGGAGCAACGCAGTCAGACGGGCAAAAGATGGGCTTCCCCTTTGGGGCTGGACTATTTTGGACTGCGACTGCGTCACTCGTCCTTGACGTAGTCCAGTGACTACGTCGGCGTCCTCGTTCCTTGTCTCGTTCCAAAATTGTCACAGCCAAATGTCCCATAATTTACACGTCACTCAGTAACACTTTTACGCAGCGATCGCAAAGCGTCCCGTGTTCTTTGTCCTGGCCCACGGAGACCCGCCAATTCCAGCAGCGTTCACATTTTTTGCCGCGCGCCTTCGCGACTTTCACATCCAGGCCATCATTTCCGAGAACCGCGTTGACCGAAAGCCGGACTTCCGAAACCAGTAAAAGCGCCGCTAAATCTGCCTCAAAACTTTTCAAAAAATCAAGACTGCCTGTTTTGGAAAGAGTTAATTCTACATCAGCTTCCAACGAATTGCCAATCTCTTTTTTTTCACGCTTTTCTTCGAGGCGTTTCAACACTTGCTCGCGAAGGATCAAGAAACGCTGCCATTTTTCCTCCAAGCCCGTATCTCTATTTTTTGGAAGCGGCTTCGGCCACGCTTCCAAGTGGACGCTCTCGGCAAAACCAAGCTCTTCCCAAACTTCTTCGCAGGTAAACGAAAGTACGGGTGCCAGCATTCTTGTCAGCGTCGTGAGAATTTCGACCAAGACCGTTCGGGCCGACCTTCCGGAAACGGATTTCTTCGAATCCGTATAAAGCCGGTCCTTCAAAACATCAAGGTAAAACGAGGACATCTCACGGACGCAGAAATTATAAACCGCGTGATACACGCGGTGTAGCTGATAGCTTTCGTAGGCGGCATGGATCTCTTCTTTTAGCCACTCAAGCTTCGACAACGCCCAGCGGTCCACTTCCAAAAGTTCCCCGTAAGAAAGTTTTTCCTTCGCGATGTTAAAACCGTGCAGATTGCCGAGCAAAAATTTGAAGGTGTTCCGGATCTTACGGTACCCTTCGGAGAGGCGCAGAAGACTGTCTTTGGAGATACGAATATCGTCCGAGGTATCGCTTGAAACGACCCAGAGCCGCAAAATGTCCGCGCCGGATTCTTTCATGACATCCAAAGGCGAAATGACGTTGCCTAAGGATTTGGACATCTTTTTGCCTTCCCCATCCACGATAAACCCATGAGTCAGGACGGCACGATACGGCGCCTTGCCGCAAATGCCGCAGGAAACAAGAAGCGAGCTCTGAAACCATCCCCGGTGCTGATCGCTCCCTTCCAAGTAAAGATCCGCCGGAAACGAAAGCGTGTCTGATTCCATCAACACCAAAATATGACTGGCGCCCGATTCAAACCAAACATCGAGAATATCTTCCCCTTTTTTCAAGTCTTTCCTGCCGCATTTTAGGCATGAAAACTTACCGCCTGTCAGATCCATCGCGGATTTGACAAACCAGCTGTCTGATCCTTCTTTCTTAAAAATATCGCGGACACGGCGGATCAACGCCGGATCCAAGAGCGGCTCTTCGCAGCCGGAGCAATAAAACACCGGCACCGGGATCCCCCAATACCGCTGTCGTGAAAGACACCAATCCGGACGCGACTCCACCATCCCGGCGATGCGACGTTGTCCCGCCTCGGGGACCCATCTTACTTTTTTGATCTGCTCCAACACCTTTTCGCGAAGCCCCAACTTATCCACGCTCATAAACCACTGCTTGGTCGCGCGCGTGATGACCGGCGTTTTGCAGCGCCAGCATTCAGGATAGGCGTGCGTCATTTGGCCCGCCGTGATTAAATTGCCGGCGGCGGAAATCGCTTCAGTGATTTTCTCGTTCGACTTGAAAATATTCTGCCCTTTAAAATCACCCGCTTCCGCTTTAAATCGTCCCTTCTCATCCACCGGCACGAGCGTCGGCAAATGATTCTGCAGTCCCGTGCGGTAGTCCTCTGCCCCGTGGCCGGGCGCGATATGAACGCAACCGGTCCCGTCCACGTTAGAAACGTAATCCGCCATCACTACCCGCGAATCCCGATCGATAAACGGATGCCGCGCTGAAACCCCATCCAATTCTTTCCCTTTTTTCCTCAGTAATATTTCAAAGTCATCGGTGGAATTCGAGCCGATCATTTTTAAAAATGGCTGAAGCAGCTCTTCCACCACGATCAAGATTCCAAATGCCTTTGTTTTGACAAAGACATACTGAAAATCGGGATTGAGCGCGACCGCCACGTTCGCGATGAGCGTCCAGGGGGTCGTGGTCCAAACCGCAAAAGAGACTTTCTCTTGGCCTCGGATTTTGATTCCCTTTTTCGACAATTCCTCCTGAGCCACGGGGAATGCAGTATATATGGAAGGAGATACGTGATGGTCATCGTATTCAAGCTCCGCTTCGGCAAGTGCCGTTTCGCAGGAAACGCACCAGTGAACCGGTTTCAAGCTCTGGTAAACAAAGCCTTTTTCAACGAGTTTCGCGAACGCGTCAATCACGGTGGCCTCATAATCAGGAGCAAGCGTGAGATACGAGCGGTCCCAATCCCCAAACACCCCGAGCCGCTCGAACTGCGAGCGCTGCTTCGCCACAAATCCCATCGCGTAATCGTGGGCTTTTTTCCGGAAGCTCACGGGATCGATCTCGTTTTTGGTAATTTTGAGCTCTTTAAAAAGCTGATGCTCGACCGGCAAGCCATGGCAATCCCACCCGGGAATATAAGGCGCGTCAAGCCCATTCATCGTGCGGTATTTCACGAAGATGTCTTTCAGAATTTTGTTCAGCGCGTGCCCCATGTGGATGTCGCCGTTCGCATAGGGCGGGCCGTCGTGCAGGACAAATTTCTTTTTCCCTTGGGAGGCCTGACGAATTTTTTGATAAAGCGCCGTTTCCTGCCACTTTTTTAAAAAAAGCGGTTCGCGTTTGGGCAGATCCGCCCTCATCGGAAAGTTTGTCGCTGGCAGATTCAGCGTTTGTTTATAATCCATACTCATTTGAGCCGATAGGCGATCCCCATCAGCGTTTGAACGAAGAAAAGCTTGAGGAAATACAAAAAAAGGAGCGCGACGATGGGAGAAACATCAATGCCGATTCGGTACGTCGGGATGAGTTGGCGAAACGGAGCTAAAAACCACTCCGTACTTCTTTCAATAAACTGCACGATGGGGTTCGAAGGGTCCGGGTTGACCCAGCTAAGAATTGCGCGGATAATGACCAACCACCAGAGAATTTCCAGCAGGGCGCTTAAAATGACCGCGATCGCTTCTAAAAAATTTCCTACGACAAACATCGTTATCCCCCTCGGCTGATTTCCTTAGAGCGCTTATACGCGGCCTTCACGGCATCCTGAATGATTTTTCCAAGGCCCTGTTTCTGGAAAACTTTGAGCGCCGCCTCTGTCGTTCCGCCCTTGGACGCCACGCGCTCGATCAACACTTCCGGATCTTCTTGGCTTTGGATGATCACTTTCCCGCTTCCGAAAGCGGTTTGATACACGATTTTCTTTGCCACCTCCACCTTCATGCCCATTTCATAAGCCGCCTCGATCAACTTCTCGGTCAAAAGGAAAAAATAGGCGGGCCCCGATCCGCTCACCGCGGTGACGAGATCCAGCATTTTTTCCGGCACCTGCGCGATCTCCCCGAAAGCTCCCAAGATGCCTTCCGCGATCTTTCGGTGCTTTTGGGTCGCGTGTTTTCCGAGACTGAAGGCGGACATGCCCGCTCCGACAAGCGCGGGCATGTTCGGCATGACGCGAATCAGCGACACGGGCTTCTTAAAATACGATTCAATTTTTGAGATTGGCACGCCCGCGGCGATAGAAATCACGAGCGTGTCCTTATCCAGGCCGCTTGCAATTTCTTCAATCACCTCTTGAATCAAATGCGGTTTCACCGCCAAAATGACCACATCCGACAGAGAAACGCACTGGCGGTTGGATTTGGCAATTTTTACATGCGCCTCCTTTTTGACGGTGTCGAGCTTCTTCTTATCGACGTCAAAAATCGAAATGTTTTGGGGATACACGGACTTTTCAACCAAGCCCCGTACCAGCGCCTGGCCCATGTTCCCAGCGCCGATCACGCCGATCTTGAGGCCTGAGAGCACTGATTTGTGACTCACCGGAAAAGCGCCCTGCCTAAGCGAATCATATTCGACCCTTCTTGAATCGCGATCTCAAAATCATCGCTCATCCCCATGGAAAGATACCTCATTTCTAAGTTGTTTGACTTTATTGACTTACACACGCTGAAAATGCCTTTTAGTTTTTTGAAGGCCTGACGCTTGAGCGCGTCTTCGGTGTTGTTGGGACCGATCGCCATGAGGCCCAAAACTTTGATCGCGGGCAGCTTCACGATAGAATCAATCGCCGTATAAATTTCATCGGTGCTAAATCCAAATTTTTTCGACGCGCCGGAAATATTCACTTCCAGAAGCATCTGGGTGACCTTATTATCCGCGGCTGAGATTTCGCTGATTTCTTTCGCCAAGCGCACCGAATCCACGGATTGGATCAGAGCGAAAAGTGCCAGCGCCGTCTTGATCTTATTCGTTTGCAAATGCCCGATCATATGCCACTGGATGTCGGATTGATTCACCGCGGCGATCTTACCTTCCGCCTCCTGGACCCGGTTTTCCCCGAAAATCAGGACTCCCGCCTCTCGTAGCTCAGTGACCACCTGAGCTTCCACCCCTTTTGACACCGCGACTAGCGTGATGTCCTTCGAGGAACGGCCGGATTCTCTAGCCGCTTTTTCAATCGCCTCTTGAACCTGCGCGAGCCGCTCTTTAATATTTATCATCAGGGATTGCCCGGGCACGGCGCGCCCAAGCGATCCCGGTCGCCGCGATCCCCGCCAAAACCAACAACGTCACGCCCAATAAAGACAGCATCCCCGCGACGGCGCCTTTGGTCATCGCGGCATTGGGATCCCCAAAGCATACAGCACAGGCCATCGGCAGCTGGGAAATCATCGGACTTTCTTAAGAAACCATAGGATATAAGGTACGAGGACCCCGGCCACCAGAAAAGAAAGGAGCCCCAAATAAAGATTCAGACTATTTTTAGAATTAGAATAATCGTTGAGCGACCACGCTCCGTAGAAAATCGCCAAGAGGATTGACGTCAAAATTAAAAAGACATGAATGGCTTTAAGCGACATGGTGCCCTCATTATCTTAGAGCGCTCGTGATGGCCGGCAAAAGCAGAAGAAATAAAAAGAAGCAGACGGCAAGAGCCAGGACGGCAAATATCAGCCGTTTCTCCTGAAACAGATGCATAAAAAATCCGACGACCAGCGACCCCTTGAAGATCGCGATGAGAAGCGCCACCGTGATTGCCGGCCATAAAGGCAGGTGGAGATAAGAAACGCTGACCGTCACGGCCGTGAGAATCGTCAAAGCGACAAAGACGATGATGTAAATTTTTACGTGGTGCCGGACTTCCTCGTGAGACAATTCAGCCATGCGCCGCTCCTATGTTTCCTATAGTAAGTATAGTACGGGGAAAAGAAAAATCCAAACAAGATCTACAAAATGCCAATAAAGCCCCGCGCTTTCGACGCGGCCCGTCAATTGATCGGGATTGACGTTCCACAGAGAGCTTCCGGGTCCCAGAAAATACAGATTCACGAGGATCCCGCCCAGCACGTGAAGGCCGTGAAGCCCGGTCAGCGTGAAATAAATCGCGTAAAAGGTGCTCGTGCTCGGAAAATGATGGTGCTCAAATTTATGCGTGTACTCAAATCCCTTAACCACCAAGAAGGTCAGGCCCAGTAAGATCGTGAACGCCATGTACATCCTGTACTTTTTCAGATCCTTTATCGCTAGCGATGCCCAAGACATCACCATGGTGACACTGGAAGCAATAAGCACTAGCGTATTGAGCGTCGCGAGCGGCACATTCAGCAGGGATGAGCCGTGAGGCCAATCAGGCGTACCGGTGCGTAATAAAATGTAAGCAGAAAAAAGCCCGCCAAACAACATTACCTCCGACGCGAGAAAGCACCAGATGCCCAGCTTAGAATTCGTCACGCCGGTGATTGGATGCGGTTTGGAAATAAAACGGATTTCAGCAACGGACATGGTCAGCGGGCCTCCGGAGCACTTTGCGGCAGGAAATCACTATCTCGGCCCGGCACGCTGTATTCATACGGCCCGCGATAGACATGGGGGGCCGTCGCAAAATTTCCATGGGGAGGCGGCGATGGCGCCGTCCATTCCAACGTCGTCGCGGCCCAAGGATTTTCATCTACTTTCTTTCCGAAAAAGAGGCTGCCAAAAAAATTTAGGATAAAAGGGATTTGCGACAAACCCAAGAGCCACGCGGAAATGGACATGACGACATTCAGCGGCTGCGTGGACAAAGCGTGCGCGTATTGCGTCGGATCGTACAAACGCCTCGAGACACCGGCCAGGCCCATCATAAACATCGGCATAAATACGCCATTCATAAAAATAAACGAAAGCCAGAAATGGATTTTTCCCAAGGCCTCCGACATTTTCCTGCCGGTCGCTTTCGGAAACCAGTGATACACGCCTGCGAACAGCGCGAAAATCGTCCCCGGCGCCACGACATAATGAAAATGCGCGATCACATAATAGGTGTCATGCAAATGAATGTCCGAGGCGGCTAGGCCCAGCGGCAATCCCGTCAGGCCCCCGATGCCAAACATCGGCAGAAACGCGAGCGCGAACATCATCGGCACGCTAAACCGGATCGATCCTCCCCATAAACTCAAAACAAGCGTCGTCAAGATGACCACCGACGGGATGGAAATGATCATCGTGGTGATTTGGAAAAAAGCCGCCATCTTCGTGCCCATCCCCGTCAAAAACATGTGATGCGCCCACACGATAAAAGACAGGAACCCGACAAAGATCACGGAATAAACAAGCGCTTTATAACCGCACAGGGGTTTTCGGGAATTGCACGCGATGATTTCCGCGACGATGCCCATCGCCGGAAGGACCAGCACATACACCTCCGGATGCGCCAAAAACCAGAAAAGGTGCTGCCACAAGAGCGGGTTTCCTCCCCCACTTACCTGAGAAACCGCGCCGCTTACGACGAGCCCCGTCGGCATGAAAAAGCTCGATCCCGCCAAGCGGTCCATCAGCTGAAGCACGGCCGCCGCCATGAGCGGCGGAAACGCCAGCAGTAAAAGAAACGCAGTCACAAATTGCGCCCAGACAAAAAAAGGAAGCCTGAAAAAAGACATGCCGTCGGCGCGAAGCTGCACCGTCGTCACGATAAAATTAATCGAGCCAAGGAGAGACGAATTGATCAAAAACGCCATGCCGATGAGCCATAGCGTCTGGCCTGTGGGGGCAATGACCGCAAGAGGTGCGTAGGAGGTCCATCCCGATTGGGCCGCGCCTCCCGGCACAAAAAAGCTCGCGATCATGATGACGCCGCCCGTGAAATAAAGCCAGTAGCTGACCATGTTGAGCTTCGGAAACGCCATGTCGGGCGCGCCGATTTGCAGCGGCAGCACAAAATTGCCGAATCCCCCGACCGCCAGCGGCACGACGCCCATGAAAACCATGATTGTCCCGTGCATCGCCCCCAATTGATTATAAAATTCCGGCAGCATGATGCCGCCGATCATCATGCTCTCGGGGAAAAATTTTCCAAGCCACGGCAACGGCTGTCCGGGATAAGCGAGCTGCCAACGCAGCACCATCATGAGGGAGAACCCAAACAGTAAAAATAAAAGCCCGGTCACCGCGTACTGGAACCCGATGACCTTGTGATCCTGAGAAAAAATATAGCGCCGCCAAAACGGCAGCTCGTACGAATCGTGCGGATCTGTCATACCGCTGCCTTTGCTTGTAACAACTGTTCATCAAGCCATGCCGAAAATTTTTCCTTCGATTCTGGAACAAAAAACCCCCGCATGCGGTAATGCCCAAGGCCGCAGAGCTGGGCGCAGGCGATTTCGAAATTCCCCTCTTTTTTCGCTTCAAACCAGATGCGGACGGTTTGCCCCGGGGTCACATCTTGCTTCACGCGCATGACCGGAATACCGAAGCTGTGAATCACGTCCTTCGAAGAAAGCGTGGCGATCACCGGCGTATCCACCGGAATATGAAGCTGGTTGAGCGTCGCGATGTCGTCGGCGGCGGCGGGATCGTTGGGATCCAAACCCAAAGGATTGCCCGAATTCATGAGGCGGATGTCCGTTTTTCCGAAAATGCGGTCTTTACCGGGATAATGCACATTCCAGGCGAATTGTTCGGCGACGATTCGAAGCTCGAGAGATTTTTCCTTCGGCGGAAACTCCTGGCGGACCTGGGAAAAAATCGGGAATGAAAAAGCGCACAAAAGCAGCACTTCGGTCACCGCAACGCCTATCTCGAGATAGGTCGGAAGCTTGAAGTGTTTGGTGTGATAATGCGCCTGGTGGCCGCTTTTCTGCCGAAATTTTAAAATGGTATAAACGAGGAAGATAAACCATCCGACAAACAACACGGCCATAAAAATATGAATGACCCAGAGGAGGCGATCAATCTGAAAGCCGTTTGTAGAGACATCAATCGGAAGCCCCCAACCGTAATATTTTTCAGTCAAAATGATTCCCTCTTGCAATTGAAAGGTTTTATTATACACGGCACGCGCCTAAAATCAATGGGAATGCGTCTTGGAACCGATTCTCGGGGTCCTGCCGCTGCGGCAGCTCATTTTTTGACAAGTGTTCCCTTGTCAAAAAATAAGCGCTCTGCCTTCGCGTCACCCCTCGAATCTTTGATTTACAGAAGAAGATCCTTCAAAAAAACACAGATCAAAATGTCGTGCGTTTGACGCATTTTTGGCTCTTTTTACGCATTCAAATTAAGTCTTATTAAGTAATATTAAGTATATAGCCCTCTGATTCAGCTTAAATTTGTGTTTCCTGATTATAGTTAACTTTACCATCATCCTCCATTGAGCTCTATCATATAGTCATGTATTATTATAATAGGCTTATAAAATTGACTGTTAAGCATTTCTTTTTGATAAGTAATTCAAATCTTTAAAAAAGAAATATAGGATGTTGAAATGATCAAAAAAAATGTCCTCCTCAAAATCCTTTCCATCGTGGTTCTTCTCTCCTTTATATCCGACGTTGTATTCATCGATTTTGCCAGCGCCCGTCCAACCGTTAAAAAAAACAGGTTCGATATTATGGACGAGGAGCCGGATACACGGCGTAGCGGCGCCTCGATGAACCAAGAGACCGTAGATAATAAGAACGCTCTACTGGAGATGATGGCGAACTTTCAAAATGTCACCGTGACTGATACCTCCAATACGATTTTAAGCGACCCTGGACAACCTCATGAAATGGACCCTAGGAGCCATGAGGACATGATGAGGGCGCTTGACCTTGTCCAAGACCAGGACGCGACATTCATTTTAACGGCCGACGCCAACTTATCGGATTTGATCAGCCAAGGAATCATCCAGGAAAACGCCAAAGTGGTGGTGGCTGAGGGTTGGACACTCACGATTGATACCGTCAGTGACGTGAAGGTCGAATGGATACGCGTGGACGGCGCGCTCAAATTCAGCACAGATAGAAATACAAAACTCAGCGTCGGCACGCTAATCGTCAACCACATGGGTTCCTTAAATATAGGCTCACTGAATGATCGTGTGCAGGCGGGCGTAACCGCCAGACTCATCTTTGCCGACTATGGCTCTGTTGCCGATGACCCCAATGACCCGACACAGATCGGACATGGCCTTATTGTGGCGGGCAAGATACAGGTGTATGGCGCGGAAAGCGCTGCCAACCCTCTGCCGGCTACCGTTCTTACCGCGGGTACGACACAAGTCACTTTTACCGAAAGCGCGATGGGATGGCAGGTGGGCGATGAGATATTGCTGGTGAGTACGGCCAATTCCGATGGTTGGAATTCGGTAGACCAATCCGAAAAGGTGAGGATTTCCGCCATATCGGCCGACGGCCGCACGATTACCTTTGACCGAGCGCTTGCCTATGACCATGTGATGCCCGACGGCGCTTCGCCTCCGGTCGCGCGCATGACGCGTAACGTGCAATTTTCCTCGGAAAACCAGACAGATATTCTGCATCAGGGCCACATCATGATCATGGGTTTTGCTGATTTGAATGACGCAAGCTTTACAGGATTGGGTCGTACCACCAACGCGATCGTGTCGGACCCTGAGTTTGATGCTGATGGCAATATCAAACCCTTGACCGTGATGAACGTAAGAGCACGGTATGCCGTGCATTTTCACCGCACGGGAATTAACGCAAACTCTCCGGTTAATCTCGTGAAGAACGTTTCGATCGATGCCGGAGCGGGCTCGGTGGTCTCACGTTGGGGCGGCGCCAATCACAGCTCAAACGTTAATTTTATAGACAACGTGTTTCATGGTTTTTCAGGCGCAAATTTGATGGCCGATGAAAAGGGCGATTCCGTCGGCCTGGTCCAGGGAAATGTCACCAGTAAAAGTGACGGCGCTTTGTCCGAGGGAAGTTTTCGTTTTAGAGGCGGCGATACGGTTGCCAATCCGGCCGGCCAACGGGTGGAAGACGTCGGGCATAGGGGTCACGGGATTTACCTTCAGGGCGGAGGGGGTGTCACTGTTACAGGCAACTGGGTTTTTGGCAACAACGATGCGGGCATTATTTATTGGAGATTGACCTCCTTCGACGGCGCAAGCCAGGTTTGGTATCCGGTGGAAAATATCCAGGACCGATCCTTCGTGGATTCAATTCCGCTCGCGGCCATCATGGTGCCTCTCCTCAACGGACCGCCATGGTTCAGACAATGGAAACCGGGTGACGGAAAGCAGTATGTCAGCATCAATGCGGTACCCGTTTACTGTGTCGGCAACGTAGTTGGTTCTTCGCAAATGATGATCACTCTCGGTTATAACGCGGACATGGGGGGTTCTGACGAGGAGAAACGAAACTCTAAAAACTACAGCATTATTAAAGATAATATAGGATTCGGATTCATTAATTATGGCATTTTTATACCCTATTCAAGTTCTGTGCTTTTGGAAAACAATACGGTCTACCGAGACAATCCCAATTCCAAGGTGCGCTCAAATTTCACCTATGGGGCTTCTGTCGGGGGAAATGATTTTACAGCCAATATCAATTTCATCGATCACACCGCGATAGGTTGGGAATTTGGAATTGGGGTGCCTCGCCACGGCTTAACAGTCATTAAGGGCGGTTATTTGAAAAATGTGGTCAACATCGTGGTCAGCGCTCCGTTTCAAGGCGATTCGAGTTGCAACTTTTGTGGCAGGGAAATGCATCGCCGTGTGGAAATCGAAGACGTCCAATTCGGCGTTCATACCGGGCCGCGAAGTTACTACCCGACGCCGCATATTGATATTGACGTGAGCGAGGGCTATGTGAATGATAACCGAGCCCAGGGGCTTGATTACTCCGTGTGGGACCCTGCCAGGAATTTTATAAGCATTAGAGGCAAGAATCTGGATTCTATTATCCTGCGGATGGATTCATTAAGGGTGGTCCCGGGCAACCCTAATATGCTATACACGCCCGATTTTGTAAGCGATGTTTTCACAAATCAACTCACCGGTTATGTCCCGTTGGTGAAAGGATTGTACGGTCAGCTATTCACGGGCGCACCCATTGATTTGAAGGAAGGCATCAACGTATTTAAGGTAAGGGTGGACGGAGCCGACCAAACTTTCTTTGTCTGGGGCGACACACAAGGGCCGGCTTTCGTGCCGGATCCGAACATGAAACTCGAAATAAAAGCCAGTGATTTGGGTAAAGGTTTTGATGTGGCGGGCTCTGTTCTCGATCAGGTGGGCATGTTCCAATTTCAGGAAGCGATTGGCAAACATTTCGATAATCTTGTCCCCGATGCCAACGGCATTGTCAAACTTCAATTTGAAATCACTGACAGGGCCGGTAATGTTTCGCTGATCACGCTGGATTTAAAGGTCATACAAAACGCCTTGCCCCCGGCCATACAGGCCATCGTGGATAATCTAAAGGCCAAGCTCGGGGAAACCTCCACCGTCAGAGCCTATGAGGATCTCTCGACGCCCGGCAATTATATCTTTATCGCTCTTACAAGCGTCGCCGAACCGGGGCGTGTTCGCTACCTTCGATTTTATACCGACAGCAACGGCAAGGTGGATGCTGCCAAGCCCATGATCATCTACTTCACGCTGCCGACCGGCCTGGGTGTGGTCGTTGACGCAAAAATGCTTTTTGCGGGTCTGTCGCAGCTGCCGGCCACGAACCCCGTCTATGCGATCGCCGATATGGTTTTACGGTCCTCGGACAGCACCGGCATCCGCTTCGAGTTAGGTGGTGATTTCTGGAAGATCTATAAAGACGACAATGGCAACGTTATTTTACAAAAAATAATGATCCCTCTAAATCTTTCCGTCTCCACCTCTCCCTACAGAAGTAACCCGGATTTGCTTGTATCCATTGATGAAAATTTTAAGGCCGCCGTCACCTATGGCGGTCAAACTCACACGGGCGTGTATGACGAAAAGACTGGCCAAATCGTTATCAATTTCAATCAGGCGCAATCCCAATATACGTGGATGATTCAGCTATCAAAGGATAGCGCCGACCGGGCTTTCTTGAGTATTTTTGAGAATCGTTGGAATGGAAGCGCGTCAAAGTTTGAGTTTAATTCGGAAGGTTTACTGACACACAACTCATACAACATGTCCAATAATTACAGCTATGACGCCTATTACACCTATGTCCGGATCGGGGATAAAAACTACCTCGAATCCATGACGCAAAAAGGCCACTGGGGATATTATTGGCTCAACGCTTCTGGGGGCTGCGATTCCTCAACAGTGCTTCCAAACGGCTATAGCTGGTCCTCAAAGACGTTTTATGCTTATGATGATTCAGGGACTCGTAGAATCACCGTATCGGTCGGATCCAGAACACCGGATAACGGCGGGCAAGCCACCTATTGGGCTTCTTATAGCCTCTCGGAGGGCAACAAAATAGTTTGGGTATCCGCCTATTTGGACAAGGATATCAGCGAGCTCATCCGTTCAGCAAAAGATTATTGGATCATCGATCAATACGCGATGTTTAAGACCGAATATTACGACAATTATAAGATAAGTTTAACCTACGTGAAAGATGCTTCCGGTATCTTCGTCGCGCGCTACGCGCAAAAAGACGGCAAGGGGTATATCGTGCAAGGCAAGCCTGATATTTTATTCCCCGATGACTTGGTAAAAGACATCTTCATTCTTCCCTGGCAGAACGTGAATGGTTATTCCATTTATTTCGGTGCGGCTTACTCCTATACCCATAGCAGTAGCGGTGGTGGTTGGCAGCCGCCGAAATACCTGGGTTACGGTCTGGTATTCTCCAAATGGGAAAAGAAATCCGATGGGACCTATGGAAATACGACGGTTGTTGTGGATTATCCGAAGACGGATTTGGTCGCACTGGATGGCCAACTTTATCAAATTAGAATCAATGCCGAAGGTGCCGTGCAGCTTGTGCCACCTATACTGATTGATCCAGCTGTGGGTCCCACCTTTGGCAGCAGTAGCTGGATCCAAGTCCAAACTGCCGGCACTGTCGCCGCAAATCAGGAAATCTCCGTTGCCTACAAGTTGGCCCAGCCCGCTCCGGCCGGCCACCATGTGCATGTGTCTTTAAGCGCCAAGCCCGTGACCTCCGAGACCGTGAGCACCGTTTCTTTCGACAAAATCGTGATGAGCTGGCCCGACTCAGACGGACAAACCGGTAGCGCCTCTATTTCCACAAAAGGGGTCGGCACGGGTGAGTATTACATCTCGTTCTGGGGGGTGAAAAAAGACCACGAGTATGACGGAAATGGAATTGTCGTACGGAAGATCATTATTAATCCAGTTTGAGTATATTCTCGCCGGCGAGCTTTAGGATGTCCTCGACCGAGAGCGTATTATCCGGCAACACGGCGATCGCGCCGATCCGAATCTGGGTCTTGTAATAATCCGGCATTTTATCATTAAAAGATTTAAGATTTGACATGAAACGGCCGGAAAGCAACGCGATATCGTTATGCATCGCGTTGATCGCGCACAGCGCGAATTGATCGCCGCTGTACCGGGCCAGGATGTCCGTCTTCCTGAACGAGGCCTTGAGTATCTCCGCGGTCTGCACCAAGACCCGGTTGCCTTCCTTGTAGTCGAAGTCCTGGTTTATCTTGTTAAGGTTGGCGACCTTGAAATGAAAAAATACCAGCCCATTTTTGCTGCGATTCATGAGAGAAAGCTGTTGCTCCGAAAGGCTCACAAAACCGTTTCGGTTATTGAGCGAGGTCAGCTCATCCATCAGCAGATTCTCGCAGTACTCCTCGTGCGCCTTCGCCCTCTGCAGCGCGCGATCAAGCACGCGCAGAATGTCATTCTTGTTCTTGTTAGTCTTAGGAAGGCCGTCCTGCGCGCCGGACCCGATCAGCTTCATGACGAGCTCCTCATCCTCGCCGGCGCTGACGACCACAATGGGGATCCCGCGCGCGCGTAAACGAAAGCTTAGGAATACATCAAGCCTTTTGGCTTCAGGAGCGACCGCCACATCGAATAAAATGATGTCCGTGGCGTCGGGTTTCAAAAACTCAAGAGCGGTTGGGACGGAACTCTCGACCTGGATCTGATCCTCGGAGGCGGATTTCTCAAAAAGGCCCCGGATGAACGACGCGTAGCTCGCGTCGCCGCTGACTAGGTAAATGCGACAATCGACCGGACGACTTTCCATGGGGAGAGGTTAACTCTTAAAAAGCGCTTCGTCAACTATTTGTCTAAATTGCTTTAATCATGGCATGTTTGCGGAAAATGGTGATGGATGAGAGACTTGGACTTTACCCTGCTTTACCTTTATTGATTAATATCGGAAAACTTAACCGCGATGCCATTCCTCGGCAAAAGGGT
>CAYJXB010000036.1:0-15098 GCA_964374005.1 uncultured Planctomycetia bacterium | reverse complement strand
GGGATTTGAATTTTGGAATTTATTTGGATCTTGGAATTTGGTTATTGGTAATTTTGGCGTGGTATTTCTTCTACTTTTTTTTGCATCAGTCGCTTCAGCGGAGATGGCAATCGAGACTTCTGTCAGCAAGTCTCGCGTGGCGGTCGGGGATGAGATACTGCTGGATATCAGTATTTCTGATGCCGACGGCCCCATTTCAAAGCCGGTCATCCGCTCGATCGACGGGTTTTCCTATTATTCCCATGGGCATGCTCAGGAAATTTCGATCATCAACGGCCGGCAGAGTTCGAGAAGCGTTTTTACCTATGTCTTGATCGCCAACGCGCCCGGAAACAAAACGATCGGGCCTTTTGAAGTCAGCGTCAGTGGTAGAACTTATGAAGTGGCGGCGGTCCAGGTCCAGGTAACGCCCGGTTACGCCGGCTCTCAGAGTCAAGGCCCGGTGGTCGCGCCTCCGCCGAGGGCATTGCCGCAAGACGGGCTTAGCGACCAGGATATTTTTGTCAAGGCATGGCTTGACAAAGACGAAGTGTATGTCAATGAGCCGGCTATTCTCACTTATACAATTTATACACGCCTTTCCTCGACCTACAAGGGTTTTGAGAAAGAACCGGTTACGACCGGTTTCTGGGTCGAGGATTTTCCCCCGGAGAAAACAATCAAGCGCACCGAACAGATATTTAACGGCTCGCGCTACGTGGTCGCCGATGTCCGAAAATTGGCGCTTTTCCCCACGCAGGTCGGTGTTTTCACGATCGAAGCCGGTACGCTCGCCACGACCGTGGAGGTAAGAGACAGGGACGATTTTGACAGTTTCTTCTCGTACAATATTTTTGGTCGCCGGTCGATGCCCTCACCTTTCGTCACGCAGGTTTTTTCAAAGACGCTTCCTACGCAACCCGTGTCGCTGGCCGCGAAAGCACTGCCCGAAGCGGGCAAGCCCGCGAATTTCAGCGGGGCTGTCGGAACTTATAGGATCGAAAGTTCGGTGGACAAGACCGAGGCCGAGGAAGGGACGCCGGTCACCTATCGTGTCCGTATTTCCGGCAATGGCAACATCAATACGGTCGAAACACCTTCTCTGCCAAAAATGGATTATTTTAAGATTTACGATTCTTCAAGCTCCGCGCATATTTCCAAGGATCATCTCGTTGTTGAGGGGGAAAAAGTCACTGAGACCGTGTTGGTCGCAAAGAAGGCCGGTACTTACACCATCCCTTCGCTTGAATTCTCTTATTTTGACCCGGTGTCGCGCACTTACCGAACCATTCGCAGCTCGGCTCACACCCTGACGGCCACGTCGGGCACGGACGTCGAGAGCCAACAGGCGCCTTCCGCCGGCCTGCCACCGGCCACGAGGCCGGCCGGCCTTTGGCCGGTCGAAAAAGAAGAGGTGGGGGTTCTTGGGAAAGATATCCGATTTATTAAAAAGACAAGCCGGGAGCAGGCCTTGATCGCGCGACCCCTTTATAAAAACCCTCTTTATTGGGCGACGAACCTGGCGTTGTTTCTCGGCGCTTTGGCTTTTCTCTTTTTGTCCGCAAGGAAAAGCGGCAATACGAGGGACATGCGCGGCATGCGTTTGCGCCGTTCGCACCGCGTGGCCCGTCAACGCCTCAGGAAAGCGGAGCGTTGGATGAGAAAAGAGGACCCTGATGGATTCTATGCGGAGATCTCGAAAGCACTCTACGATTATTTCGCGGATAAGCTCAATATCCCCGCTCAGCGGGTGGATCTGGAGATGATCGCAACCGGGCTTGACGGGGAATCCTCAAGCCCCGAGCTTTTGACCGAGGTCAGGACGCTCTTTGACGAGCTGGCTCTCGGAAGATTTGCCAGCGTCGAAAAAAGCAGTGAGGACATGAGACGGGTTTATCGGATGGCCGACCGGGTGATCACGATGTTCGAAAGGGCAAAGCTGAAATGAAAACTCTTTTTTTATTTTTGTCTTTATTAATATGGGCCGGAAACTCTAGCGCGGCTGACCCTGCCAGCTTTGAAACAGCCAACACCCAATATGAGGCCCAGGATTACAAGTCGGCATCAAAATCCTATGAGGCTTTAGTTCAAGCGGGACAACGGACAACCGCCATTTATTATAATCTCGGAAACGCCTACTTTCGCCTAGGCCAAAAAGGGAAAGCGCTCGCCTCTTATGAACGGGCATTGGCCGTTTCTCCGCGGGACCAAGACGCCCGTTGGAATCTTGAAATATTGAGAAGCGTTTTGGCCGATCGTATCGAAGCGCCGTCGGATCCTCTCGTTTTTTTCTGGGTAAGAAAGGCGGTGGATTATTTTGCGATGAATGAGATCAGTATTTTGTTAAGCGCGCTCCTTTTATTGTTCCTTGCTTTCGCGGGCTTAAATTTTATTATCCCGGGAACCAAACGTTGGACCGGCGTCTTTCAATTTTTGACCGTCGTGGCGCTTATCGCTTGCGCGGTCCTATTTGTTTTGAAATGGATAGATATCAAAGACCCACGCATCGTGGTTTTAGATAAAGAGGTCTACGCTCATTATGGCCCGTCGAGCAAAGAGACGAACGCATTTCTTCTGCATGAAGGCGCCGAAGGCAAAGTACTGGACGAAACGCCCGAGTGGTTTTATATCGCTTTGAAGAATGGAAACTCCGGGTGGATCCCCAAGGCCTCGTGTGAAATCGTCTAAGACCAGAAGACAGAAGACAGAAGACAGAAGACACCTGCCTGCCGGACAGGCAGGGAAGAAAGCGGCGATCATCGTTGGTCATGGAAGCAAAATGAGGGGCTTTCAGGCGGCCATGGAAAAGGTCGCCCTAAACTTGAGAAACCGGGGCGCGTTTGATTTTGTGTCTTGCGCGTACCTGGAGATCACACCTCCCTCGATCGAACGCGCGATCGATTCTTTGGCCAGACGTGGCGCTACGAAAATCTTTGTTCTGCCTTATTTTTTGCTGATGGGCGTCCATATCCGGGAGGATATTCCTAAAATTGTCAAATCCGTCCGACGAAAATACCGCTCACAAGTTGAAATTATCCTATGTCCATACCTTGGGTATCATGAAAGGATCGTGTCGGTCGTGAGCCAGCGTTTACGGGAAGGCAAATGAGAAAAGGATCTAAAGAGACACCCGTGATTCCATGCGGTGTCGCGCTCATTCGGCGCGACCGGATGATTCTGATTGCGCAAAGGAATCCGAAAGATACTTTCGGTTCTTTTTGGGAATTTCCTGGGGGCAAAAAAACCCAAGGCGAGAGCTTTGAGGAATGCGTGGACCGCGAGATAAAAGAGGAATTGGGCATTGAGGTCTCGGTGGAAAATAAGTTTATGGACGTTCGTAGCCGCTACCGCGATCGCATTATCTGGCTTAATTTTTTTCTCTGCTCGTTTCTTGCCGGAGAACCCAAGCCGATCGAATGTCAAAAAGTCCGATGGGTTTCTCTGAAGGAGCTAAAGAATTTTAAATTTCCTCCTGGGAATGACAGGGTGATCCGGAAACTCGTCAAAGATTTCGATCAAGAATCGCCGGGTGATTGAGATGAAAAAATATATTCTTGCCTTGGATTTAGGCACAACAGGCAACCGCGCGATCGTTTTTGATAAAAGGCAGAATATCGTCTCCAGTTTTTATGAGGAATTTCCTCAAATTTATCCGAAGCCGGGCTGGGTCGAACACGACGCGGAAAAGATCTGGAAAAGCGCACGCGCGGTTCTCTCCAAGACCTTCGCAAAAGTTTCGATCAAGAAGATCGCCGCGATCGGCATCACTAACCAGCGCGAAACGGTACTTCTCTGGAACAAACGAACCGGCAGGCCCATTCACAACGCGATCGTCTGGCAATGCCGAAGAACGGCGCCCCTCTGCCAAGCACTGAAGAAAAAAGGGTTGGAGAAGATGATCCACCGGAAGACGGGATTATTCCTCGACCCTTATTTCAGCGCGAGCAAGCTCACATGGTTTCTTGACCATGTGAAAGGAGCGAAAAAGGCAGCCGCGGCCGGAGAGCTTTTGGCCGGAACGATAGACAGCTGGATTATTTGGAAGTTATCAGGCGGTCGTCTTCATGTGACCGATCCGTCCAACGCCTCGCGCACAATGCTCTTTAATATTCATCGGAAGGCGTGGGACGATGGCTTGTGCCGGATTTTTCGCGTCCCAAAGCGTTTATTACCAAAAGTAGTCCCCTCGAGCGGCATCGTTGGGACCCTAGACAAGAGGATTTTTGGACGTCCTGTGCCGATCTCAGGGATCGTGGGCGATCAGCAGGCCGCCGCGTTCGCGCAAGGGTGTTTTGGCCCGGGCCTCGTCAAAAATACATACGGCACAGGCCTTTTTATACTGGAGAATATAGGAAAAATCCCACGTTTTTCCAAAGATCTCTTAACGACGATCGCTTGGTCGCTCGGTGATCTGAAAAAGACGGAATACGCGATCGAGGGGAGTGTGTTTATCGGCGGCGCGGCTATCCAGTGGCTGAGGGACGGCCTCGGGCTTTTAAAAAACGCGCGGGAAACCGCCAAAATCGCGGATAGTGTTTCTTCCAATAACCATGTCTATTTTGTGCCGGCGTTCGTGGGTCTCGGAGCCCCTTATTGGGACCCTCATGCGCGCGGTCTCATTCTGGGAATCACCAGAGGAACGACGAGAGCGCATCTAGTGAGAGCGGCGCTGGAGGCAAACGCCTACCAGACAAGGGATATTTTGGAGATCATGCGAAAAGAAACCTCGAAGTCTTTTAAGGCGTTACGGGTGGATGGAGGCGCGAGCGCCAATGATTTTCTGATGCAGTTCCAGGCGGATCTCTTGCGAATTCCGGTGGAACGGCCGAAGGTTTTGGAAACCACGGCGCTTGGCGCGGCGGGACTCGCGGGGATCGGGATTGGGTTTTGGAAAAATAAAGACGAATTCAACGTCTTAAGAAGAATCGAGAAGGTTTTTAAACCGCGCACCGGCACTAGAACCGGAGACCAGCTTTACGCGGAATGGAAAGAGGCCGTGGCAAGGTCACGACATTGGGCTCCATGAGCGATGAATCCCGTTAGACTCCTTACCCACAATGAGTTATCATTATTGACACGATTTGTTGCCAGTTCACAAACTTTTGCGTTACAAATTTCAAAATTTAGGAGTCTAACGGGATGAAAACGCCAAAAAAAATCAAGCGCGTCGATTGGGACGAGTATTTTATGAATATCGCGAAAGAAGTGTCGAGCCGTTCGACTTGCGACCGGAAATTTGTGGGGGCCGTGATCGTACGTGATAAAACCATTCTTTCGACCGGATACAACGGGAGCATTCGCAAGCTCGAGCACTGTGATGAAGTCGGGCACATGATGGAAAATGATCACTGCGTCGCGACGATCCACGCCGAGGCCAACGCCATTATCCAAGCCGCTAAAAACGGTGTCGCGATTGATGGAGCCGCGATTTATACCACGTCGAGCCCGTGTTGGGTCTGTTTTAAACTGATCGCGAACTCCGGAATAAAGAAGATCTGTTTCGGCGAATTTTATCGCGATAAGCGGATTTTTGAGATTTCAAAAAAACTGAAGATTGAACTCGTGAAGTTGAACTCTGGGGTCAGTCTTTGAAATTTGACATGAATGTTTTAAAAGAGCTGACTCTGTTCGAGGTGTCAAATTTCAAAGACTGACCCCAACAAATCCAACCTTTATTTAAAGCAAATGGAAATCGGGCCGATGGAAAACTTTGTCTACCTCGTCGGCGATAAGAACACGCGCGAGGTTCTGGTGGTGGATCCCGCCTGGCAGGTGGACACCATTTTGAGGATCGCGAAGGAAGAAGACCTGAAGATCAAGGGCGCTCTGGTCAGCCATTTCCATTTTGACCACACCAACGGCATTGAGGAGCTTTTGACGGCCGTGAATTGCCCTATCTATGTGAATAAGAAGGACGTTCCTTATATGGAGGTTAGCTCTGATCATATCAAAGCGGTGGACGGTGGCGCGAAGGTCAAAGTGGGAGAGGTGGAAATAGAGCTGATTCACACGCCGGGCCACACGCCGGGGTCGCAATGTTTTCATGTCCAAGACGGTCTTATTTCGGGAGATACGTTGTTTATCAACGCCTGCGGCCGCTGTGACTTGCCGGGCGGCGACGCGAAGGAAATGTATTATACGTTGACACAAAAACTCATGAAGTTTGACGATTCCACGGTTCTTTTTCCCGGGCATAATTACGCGTCCAAGCCAAGCTCCACGATGGGAGAACAAAAAAAAACCAATCCGTATCTCTTGTGCGAGTCTCTGGATAATTTCCTTCACTTTCGAATGGGGATAGGATAGACTTGGATAAAAAGATCGATTTAGATTCTCTCGCAAAGACCGCGCTCTTGATCCGCCGCGACATCATCAAGATGCTCGGTATCGCCGGCTCCGGCCATCCGGGCGGTTCTCTATCCATCACCGACATCCTGGCGCTTTTGTATTTCCATTTTTTGAAGCATGACCCTAAAAATCCGAAATGGCCCGACCGAGACCGTTTGATCTTCAGCAAAGGCCACGCATGTCCCGCGCTTTATTGCGCGCTCGCGTACAGCGGTTATTTTGATAAAAAGGAACTGTTGACGTTAAGAAAACTTGGTAGTCCTCTGCAAGGGCATCCGGATAGGCGGCGCCTTCCAGGGATCGAGGCCTCGACCGGGTCGCTCGGCCAAGGACTTTCGTTCGGCATCGGCTGTGCGCTCGCGGCCAGGTTTGATAAAAAGAATTTTACGACTTTCGTGATCATGAGCGACGGCGAGCTTGATGAAGGCCAGACATGGGAGGCGGCCGCCTTCGCCTCGTTTCACAAGCTTTCAAATCTTATCGCGATCCTGGACTATAACAAATTTCAGTTGAGCGGCGCGACGAAAGACATTCTGGACATGGAGCCGGTCGTGGACAAGTGGAAAGCTTTTGGATGGGGGGTGCGTGAGATCGATGGGCACTCTCTCAAAGAGATTTTTGACGGCGTCGCC
The DNA here is from genome assembly GCA_964374005.1 of uncultured Planctomycetia bacterium. Taxonomy (GTDB): domain Bacteria; phylum Omnitrophota; class Gorgyraeia; order 2-02-FULL-51-18; family 2-02-FULL-51-18; genus CAYJXB01. The sequence continues at coordinate 8,139 of CAYJXB010000036.1, read as the reverse complement.
TGGGCAAAATCCGCGAAATCCGCTCCGCGCATCCTTGTGGCGCATACGATCAAAGGCAAGGGCGTCTCGTTTATGGAAAATAACAATCATTTTCATGGCGTCGCGCCGACAAAAGATGAAACCGCCAAGGCGCTCAAAGAGCTCGGGGAAAATGACGCCGAAATTCAAAAGATCGTGGGAATGATCAAATAACCCCACCACCTCTTTTCCGCCGCAAGTATGGCGGCAATGAAGCGGGTGGGGGTTAAGTTTTGCAGTATGCGGCGGAAAGATTCGCCCAAGGCGAATCTTTGAATCCGCATGGATTTCAAAAGAGGTGGTGGGGTAATGGATAAGAAAATGGGTATGGCAACGCGCGACGCGTACGGTAAAGCGTTGGTGGAGTTGGGTAAGGAAAGCCGGGACGTGATCGTGCTTGACGCGGACCTTTCCAAGTCGACGCGTACGGACGCTTTTGGCAAGGCCTATCCGGATCGTTTTATTGATATCGGAATTCAAGAGGCCAATTTGGTGGGCATCGCTTCCGGACTCGCCGCCTGCGGCAAAATCCCTTTTATCAGCTCATTCGCGTGTTTTTTGATGTGCAAAGGATTTGAACAGCTGCGCATGGGCGTGGCCTTCTCGGAGCTCAATGTGAAGGTCGTGACTTCTCATGGGGGGATCAGCGTCGGTGAGGACGGGGCTTCTCAGCAATCCGTCGAGGATTTTGCGCTGGCTTTAGCGCTCCCGAATTTTACGGTGATCGTGCCTGCAGATGAATTCGCCACGAAGGCTTTGATCCGACAAGCCGCTTTTCACAAAGGCCCCGTGTACGTCCGCACCGGTAGGTCGAAGGCCCCCGTTCTTTACAATGAAAAGACGATTTTCGAAATCGGCAAAGGCGTCAAACTTCGAAGCGGGAAGGATGTTTCTTTAATCGTCACCGGCCTCTTGGTCTTTGAGGCGCTCGCGGCGGCGGACGCGCTGAAAGAGAAAGGGATCGAGGCCTCCGTGATTGACATTCATACGCTCAAGCCCTTGGATCAGAAGCTTTTGATTGGGGAGGCGTGTGCGACGGGAGCTTTTGTTGTGGCCGAGGAACATCTCATGGGCGGGGGGCTGGGTAGCGTGGTTTCACAACTTGCGTCAAAAAACTTTCCTGTGCCAATCGAATTCGTGGGGGTTAACGATACCTACGCCGAATCAGGCAATCCCGATGAGCTTTTTGAGAAATACGGCCTTAGCTCCAAAAATATCGTTGATGCCGCCCAGCGAGCCGTCTCCCGCAAGACCAAATAAGAGGCATCCTTTCCCTTTCGTTTGACTTAACCATCACCCATTGTTAGAATCAGCCAAGCCGGGGTGTAGCTCAGCTTGGCTAGAGCGCTTGCTTTGGGAGCAAGAAGTCGCTGGTTCGAATCCAGTCACCCCGATACTTTTTTTCAAAGTTTTGTCCCCGTAGCTCAGTTGGATAGAGCATCTGCCTTCTAAGCAGAGGGTCGGCCGTTCGAATCGGCCCGGGGGCACAAAATCTGTGTTCTCCGCCACACAGCGCGGCGGACTCGTCCCCAAGCGTCGCCGCGGTGTGTGGACGGACTCGCCGACGCTTTGTGGCGAGGAATCACGCCGGGGACGCCAATTTCGAAAAACTCATCTCTTGGGGGAAAATCACGTGGCGCCTAGAAGCGCGTATCCTTTATGATTTCTGATAAACACCACCATGCCGAAACAATTCCTTTCGTAATCTTCCAATTTTTTTTCCTCCTTTCTATGTTTCTTGTGCCAATTTATTTGGGTGTCGTGTATCTATGGACTTTTTCTGTTTCAACCATTTTGCTTTCAGCGGGCTTTCTTATTTATTGGTTGAGTCAAATTCGTTTGCCAAAGCCCTTGTGGATCCGCACAAACATTGATTTTTTCATCGCTTTTTATGTCGTGGCTTTCGCCGCCTCTTTTTTATTCAGTCAAATTCCCTACCGATCATCCGAAGAAGCCTATAAACTCGCCGCGATCATTTTGTCGTTCTATGCCACCATCCATTTTTGCAGCCGCGGGCAAAATACATTGATTCTTTGCTGGTTAATCGCTCTTTTCGGCGGCCTTCTTTCATTTGCGGGACTTTTGCGATACCTTGAAGGACTGCCAAAAGATTGGGGGCGTGTCCAATGGTCTTTGTCTTCCGTTTACCCGAATCACAGCCATTTCGCCGGGTTTCTGGAGCTTGTATTTCCGGTATCGCTTGGATTAGCGATCGCAGAGCGGAATACCACAAAAAAAATTTTACATATTTTTCTGTGTGTGCTGATGGGAATTGCTTTTATATTCACGCTTTCAAAAGGAGGTTATGTTTCAATTTTTGCGGGGCTTTTGGTGTTACTGATTTTATTGATCAAAAAAAAGAAGGTTCTTGGAAATGTTTGGCCGGTCATAATGACCGTAGCGTTTCTTGCGGTCGGGGCAGCATTTTTGTTGGGTTGGGGGCCGGTAGGAGCAAGCCTTGACACTGTTGTGAAAATTATAAGGGGTGACGTCTCCTCGGTGGGGAACCGGCTTTTCGTGTGGAAAGGCGCTTGGGCTGTGATCGGTCAATACCCGTGGTTTGGGTCGGGACCCGGCACCTTTGAGTTTTCATTTTTACGATACCGTCCTGAGGGTTTTATCGGGCGGCCCGTTTTTGCGCATAATGATTTTCTCAATCTCCAGGCAGATTGCGGATTGATCGTTTTTCTTACGGGAGTTCTTTTATTTTTGGCGATTATCAAGTACGGTTTAGGGATTATCCATCAGGATGACAACCCGCTTAGGGTCTGTGTCGGAGCGGGCTGTATCGCCGCGCTCGCGGCTTTATCGGTTCATAGTCTGGTCGATTTTAATTTTCATATCCCGACCAATTGGATGTGGGCTTCTATGATTGCCGGTTTATTGATATCGATGGATAAGAGCCGCCGGTTTTTTTCTTTGCGTTTGGATTATCTGGTTAGAGCAGCCACCTTAAGCGTGATTTTGGCGACTATTTTTATGGCTTTCTTTTTTGGGTTGTCGGATTTTTTTTTGTTGAGAGCAAAAACCGTGATGGATGTTGACCAAAGCTTGCGCATTAATCCGTTCAATGACAGAGCTTATTATTTTCGTGGCATTCTGAAAGAAGTCGCCATTGGAAAAAACGCCACAAGCGCTCTCGCAGATTTTGAAAAAGCCGTCCAGATCAATCGCCTGGAACCTTATTATGATTATCACCGAGCGATGAATTATCTTGCGATTCATCCGGATAAGCTGGACGAGGCAATGCTTCGTTACCGCTTGGTACTCGAAAAGGATCCGCTGGATCCGACCCTTTGTTATCTGGCGGCTTCCGATTTACTTGGCGCAAATACGCCTCATGATCGGTCTGTCGAAGATTTTGCTAAAGGCCTTTTCGATAGAGCGCTGAAACTTGATTCATCGTATTCCGGCGCTGTATTTGAGGCCTTGTGGCAATATGAGGGGAGGCCGGCTACTCTTGAGGAGTTTGAAAATAAAGTAGGCAGGCAATCCGGCGCTATTCTGTGGTTTTTCAGAAAAAACCATCAGTGGAAAGAGTACAGAGAATATTTTCTCGAAAGCCTGGGAGTGGACCCCGAACGCAAATATAAACTTCTGGGATCGGCCTCCTGGGCGGATCACGAACCCCAGTCATTTCAGCTGGAAGAATTTTCCAATGAGCAAAAGCAGAGTTATAAGATGTGGCAGGGGGAATATTTTTATCCCAATGGCAAAATCGAGAAAAAAATAAACATTCAAAAAAGCCCCGCCCGCCTAGCGATTTATGCCAAAGGCCTCCCAGTGGGAAAGTCTTTTCCGATGATTGTTATGAAACTGGATGGCAAAGTGGTAGATTGTTTGTACATTGATAGCCTTGACTATACGCATTTTTACAGTCTATTAGAGGCAACGCCGGGGATTCATCGGTTAAGTTTCGAATGTATCCATGAGGGTAACGACGAGGCTCCTTTGGCCGAAAGAAATTTCTGGATTCGGAAAATTATCATACAATATTTTGGAGGTTCATAAGCGATGTTAAAAACGCGCATCCTGATAATCCCATTGATTTTGGCTGCCGCGCTTGTGTTCGTGGTCAATATCCTTTCCCAAAGAGCGCCCGGCCTTTTGAGAGGGGCGATCGAAAAAGCGCTCAATAAGAAGGTCATTATCCGCTCGATCGATTATCACTTCCCCGGTATTTTCGAGCTGGAGGGTTTTGAGGTCCAAGAGAAAGAGTTCTTCCCCGGCGAGATCTCCTTTACCGTCGATCGTATTCGTTTGGATGTGTCGCTCCTGAGTTTATCGAAGAAGAGGCTGATCATCGATAAGATTGACGTGGAGGACGCGGATATCACGATCAGGCAATACCGCGATAAACTCTATCACGCTTTGTCAGACGCGGTGACGCGGGTGGAAGCTGACGCCGGCGCGGACGAAGCGTCACTCTCCGCGAAGCAAAGCGCCCAGCCGAGGATGATGCCTTTGGAGATACGCCAATTCAGGTTAAAGAACAGCAATTTCAGATTCATTGATTATGATGTGGATCAAAATGGTTTTGTCGTGGCGCTCGATCAGATTAACGGAGAGGTGAGAGATATCGTGCTGCCGTTTTCAGGCATTAAGACCTCTTACCGGATTTCGGCGCGTCTCCCGCAAGGCAGGGAACAGCGGCCCGCGGAGATCCAGATGGAGGGTTGGACTCAAGCCAGCACTTTTGACACGGATGCCAATCTCTCGTTTCAAGGTGTTTTTCTGCCTTATTTTCATCCTTATTACGCTCAAGTCACGCAGGCCGGGATCGAGGACGGTTATTTGAATTCAAAAGCGAATATTCGTATTGAGAAAAACGATTTGACGCTGAACGTGGACGCGGAACTCGTAAACCTTCTTTTCCAAAGCTACGAGGAGGGCGACCAGCTTTTTGGCTTGAAAGCGGATGAAATTCTCTCGTTCCTGAAAGACCGGTCAGGCCGGCTTAAGTTTCAGATCGTCGTGCGTTGGAACATCGCCGATCGCTCGGTCCGCGCAAAAGACGTGATCCGCAAAAGCATTGAGCGATCCCTAAAGAATACGGTCATCGGCAATGTGGGAAATATCCTTGAAAATACGATCCAGAGAATCGGTGAACGAGGTCTGGATAAGAATAAGGAAGAAGTGGAAGGAGCAATCAAGAAGATAAAAGAGCTGTTTAAGTACTAAGTTTTTTTGTTTCATTGACGGTGTATGGGCGGCGGGTTAGAATACCTAACAATAAATTTTAATTTGAAAGAATAACGGTGGGCGTAGCTCAGCTTGGTTAGAGCGTCTGACTGTGGCTCAGAAGGTCGCGAGTTCAAATCTCGTCGCCCACCCGTCTTCACCCCCGGTATTTTGTGCCCGTAGCTCAATTGGATAGAGCGCTTCCCTCCGAAGGAAGAGGCTGCTGGTTCGATTCCAGTCGGGCACATGAGATTTTTGCTTAGGCTTTTTGCGCCTGTAGCTCAGCTGGATAGAGCGAGTGGCTTCGAACCACTAGGTCACAGGTTCAAATCCTGTCAGGCGCATTTTTATTAAGGAGAGTGCCTAAAAAAGTGACTGAAACGACCGGCCATGTTTCCCGTCTGAGTTGGGTATTTCTCGTCGCGGTTATCGCCTGCCTTTTGGGAACCATCCAGGCCACTTACTACACGAAAAAAGTCATGAGGGAAGTGGCGGAAATCAAATTTGAAAGTGCCTGCCGTCTTATCCAAGACACGGTGAACAATCGTCTCCTGCTTCATATCCGCGCGCTGAATGACCTTCGGGGACTTTTTGCCGCGAGCCAGGCTGTGGGGCGGAATGAGTTCGCGAAATTCATCCAGACCACGACCGTCAAGGGCGAGGATCGCGGTCTTGAGGCCATCCAATATGTCGAACGAGTGGCGGAAACCTTTGTCGTGAAATATGTGGAGTCCTATTTTGGAAACGAGTCCTTGCTCGACGTTGATATTTCCTCGGAACCCTTGAGGAAAAAGGCGCTGGAGGAAGCGCGTGATACCGGGGAACCGACGATCAGTCAAAAGCTTAATTTGTATATCAAAGAAGGAGAAGCGGCGGGGTTTCTTATTTTGTTGCCGGTGTATCATCAAGAGATGCCTCTTTTTAGTGTGCAGGAACGGCGAAAGGCGCTCATGGGTTTTGTGGACGGTGTATTTAAAATTGAAGAATTGTTCAAGGACGTCTTCAAGGACCAAAATATTCTCCGGGGCATTGAGGTTGAGATCTTTCAGGGCCGTTCCTTGATTCGGCCTAATCTTCTGTATGATTCAGTCCCGGAGCGTTTGACGGCTCTTACGATCGACGAAGACCGTTTTCACAAGGTGCTTCCCATCACTATTGGCGGCCGGAAATGGAGTCTATCTTTTTCAGGGCCATCAGATTTTGATTTGGATGAAAACCAAAAACGCCTGCCTTCTTATGTTTTGATGGTGGGTCTGATCTTTACGTTTTTGTTGTTCGTAATTTTCTATTCGATCATGGCTTCGCGGTCGCTGGCCGAGAAAATGGCCAAAGAAATGACGAGTTCGCTCACCTCTTCCGACGAGGCCTTGAAAGAAGCCAACGACAAGCTAAAGGCCTCCGTCGGAGAATTGGAGGAAAGAAATCTTGAATTTGTGCTGCTCGGTGAAATGGTGGAACTTTTACAAGCGTGTACGACCGCTCGGGAAGGTTATGACGTCATAGGAAAATCAATTCAGAATTTTTTCCCCGGCGCCATGACCGGAGCGCTTTGCATTTTGAATAGTTCTCACAATATTGTAGAGGCTGTCACGACATGGGGCAGAGGGGACTTGGGAGGCGAACTTGTCTTCTCGGCGGACGATTGCTGGGCGTTGAGAAGAGGAAAAATCTACGCGGCGAATGATTCCGGTTCACAGCTTTTCTGTGGCCATGTGGGTCCGTCGAAGCCAAAGGTGTCGCTTTGCGTTCCCGTCTCGGGGCAGGGAGAGACGCTTGGAGTATTGCATCTGCAAATGGATCAGCAGCCCTCCGAGTTCAAAACCCGGCTTCTTACGGCCGTCGTAGATCAGATAGGGTTGGCGATCGGAAATTTAAAACTTCGCGAGACTCTCAGCAATCGCTCCATCCGCGATCCGCTGACCGGTTTATATAACAGGCGTTATATGGAAGAATCTTTGGACAAGGAGATACGCCGGGCGGTTCGGCACGGACGGTCGCTGGCGGTGATGATGCTTGATTTGGATCACTTTAAGAAGTTCAATGACACGTATGGACACGGGGCAGGGGATGCGTTATTGGTGACATTCGCCGAGTTTTTACAAAAGTTTCTGCGAGGTTACGACGTGGCCTGCCGCTATGGTGGGGAGGAATTTGTATTGATTCTCCCGGAGATTTCCGGAGAAAATGCGCTCAAGCGCGCGCGCCAGCTATTGGATGAGACAAGCCATTTGACTGTGCCGTATCAAGGCAAAGCGCTTGAGGCAGTCACATCGTCTATTGGGATTGCCCTATTCCCACAACATGGCTCCAATTGGGAAGCTGTTTTGCGGGCGGCCGATGCGGCGCTTTACCAAGCAAAAACCGGAGGCCGTAACCACGTGGTCCTGGCCCCCTCTTCCGCTTAAAAGATTGTCAGTACCCCTAATTTTGGTTAGAATGGCAGCTTCGCCGAGCGAGGTTTTCTAGAAGGTCGCGAGGACGAATGCCGTGGGAATGAACGGATTGGCTTTGGTTAAACATGCCTTAGCGCCGCTAGCTCAGTTTCCGCCACAGAGCGTGGCGGACCCGCCAAGCATTTTGGCGGGGGTAGAGGCCGCAAATTCTTATTTGCGGCACTTCGCGGCGGCATTGATCGCCGCCGCTGCGCAGCTGACTCTTAATCTCTGCCAAAGGGTGTGGCGGATCTGTCTGCAAGCGTCGGCGGCAGGAAAGATTTGCACCGATAGCTCAGTTGGTAGAGCAGCTGACTCTTAATCTCCGCCAGAAGGCGCGGCCGATTCGTCACACAAAGCGCCTTCGGACGGATTCGCCAGCGCTTTGTGGCGAAAGCGGGTCATAGAAATACCACAGCGGCCTGGCATAGCCAATGTGATAGTTTAAGTTTAGCGCCGCTAGCTCAGTTGGTAGAGCAGCTGACTCTTAATCAGCGGGTCGCAGGTT
>CAYJXB010000035.1:13865-15874 GCA_964374005.1 uncultured Planctomycetia bacterium | reverse complement strand
CGCTGACGGAAGAAGGACGCCACCTCCTATCCTACGCCAAAGAGATCTTCGAAACAGGGCAGGAGATGATGGACAATCTGGGCGATTTGTCACACAAAGGCCGGATGCGCATCCAAATAGGAGCTCCGGATTCGGTCCCAAAGACTTTCCTGGACATCCTCCTTCAATTTATTTTGAAAACCGCTCCTAAAACATACCTCTATGTGCAGGAAGACAGGACCGGCAACCTCATAGAGCATTTAAAAACAAACTTCCTTGATATCGTGCTCACAGACGCTCCGGCCGGTTCTTTGGATGAACAAATTGAAAGCACTCTTGTCGGAAAAATACCCATTGTTTTTTGCGCTCATACGGAACTAGCGCGAAAGTACAGAGGTATCCCAAAGGAGCTTGATAAAGCCCCGCTTATTTTACCGACGGCTCACAGCGAAATTTATCACTCCCTGCAAGAATATTTTGTCGAACATAAAATTCGGCCTGACATTGTGGCTGAAGTCCAAGATGTGGAACTGGCACGAAGGCTTGTTTTATCAAAGGTGGGAATAGCCCCTTTAAACCTCCTCACGATCAAGAAAGCGCCTTCCAAAGAACCCCTTGCCGTTATCGGAAAACCGGGCGCATCGAAAATCTGCGAAAAAATTTATATCTTGGTGAAAAAAAGAATAAAGCCCCACCCGTTAGTTTCGAGCATCGTCACAGATTTTAAAATCTCAGTATAGCCCCGCCGCACGACCCAGCTATCAATTTACACAATTTATTTTACGTTACCGGGGTGCGGGAGGGGCTTATAAACGAGCGTAAGCGTCGTGGCGGCTCTTGTCCCTAAAGGCGAGGAGGCACAAGAAAAATGCGGCGAAGATAAACACATCCCCAAAACGCGTATAAAAAGTTCTGGTTTTTCTTAAAATCAAATCATAGCTCTTGTGACCGGTCACGAAGATCTCCTTACCGCCGTCTTCCACGCGAGCCAAGATCTTGCCTTCCGGAGAAATGAAACAGGAGAAGCCCGTGTTCGTGGCCCGGATCACGGGGACCCGGTTTTCCACCGCGCGAAAGACCGAGGCTTGGGCATGCTGGTACGGCGCCGTCGTGTTTCCAAACCAAGCGTCATTGGTCATGTTAACCAAGAAATCGGCGCCGTCGGAGCAGAAGCGTCTCACCAGGCCCGGAAAAATATCCTCATTGCAGATCAATACCGCGAAACGCGCTTTAATATTGTTCTTCTGAGTGCGCGTGTTGGTCGTAAATAGTGTGAATTCTTTTCCGGCACTGAAATGGCCGATCTGAACAAACTTTCTTACCACCCCCAGAAGCGGCTCAAACGGCACATACTCGCCGAACGGGACCAAGTGGAGTTTATCGTACCTTTTCTTCTCTTCCCCGTCCGGACCGTAGTGCACCGCGCTGTTATAGAAACGAAGGCCTTGTTCGAGGTTGCCGATGGTCGGCGCTCCTACCAAAACCTCGGTGCGCGCCTGCCGTACGACGCGACGAAGTTCCGCCGACAGAACCGGCTCCTCCTCCAAGTAGCCCGGGAACGCTGTTTCCGGCCATACAATCAGATCCGATCGCTCGATCGCGCTCATAAAGGTCAGCCGGCGGTACTTTTCAAAAATGATGTTCTTGATCTTCGCGTTCCACTTCTGATCCTGCGGAATATTGCCCTGCACGACCGACACCCGGAGACTGGCTTTGGGAGAATGACTCCTATAAAATTTCTCCCACGCCAGGAGCGAAAGGGCCCCATAACCAACCACACAAAAAGAAAGCGCAATCAGTAAAACCGACAGCGTCGTTAAAAGTTTCCTTGACGAAAGATTCTTTAGAATTCTAAAAAGTAGCCAATTCACCGCGACCACAAAATAGGACACGCCGTAGACGCCCGTGATATCGGCGATCTGAATCACCGGTAAATTTTTCCACTGGCTATGGGCCAATAGCGCCCACGGCGCGCCGCTCAAGAGCCAGCCGCGCAAATACTCCAAGACGACCCAAAAGGCCGGAACAAA
>CAYJXB010000035.1:7890-13765 GCA_964374005.1 uncultured Planctomycetia bacterium | reverse complement strand
CGCTCAAGAGCCAGCCGCGCAAATACTCCAAGACGACCCAAAAGGCCGGAACAAAGAGCGCCGCTTTAACATTCCATGCCGTATTCACGCGGTCAAAAGGATTGGCAGAGTTGAGGAAGCGATGGATGAGAACGCCGAAAAGGGAAAAATACAAGGCCAGGTATAACGACAGGAGCACGAAACCAAGTACCGACACCAGGGTCAGCCAATAAATGAGCAAACTAAAAAAAGCGGCCCCGAAAATGGTGGAAAGTTTAAAACCTTCGCCGGCGGATGTATCAGTTAACGCAAAAAAATAAGGGATAAACGCGAAATAGACCAGGAGCCACAACGCCCCGAAGTGAAACGGAAGCACAAGCAGCACGGCGGAAACAAGAACAAGACCCGTCTTAGTAAGAAATCTTGGCACTATCGGCCGTGACATTTCTTATATTTTTTGCCGCTGCCGCAAGGACAAGGCTCGTTGCGGCCGATTTTTTGTTCGGGATTTATTTTTTGCGTGGAAGCCTGTTTTTCAATATCCTGTCGCACAATGCCATCGGACATGCCTAGCGTCTGGGAAAAAGGTCCTTGCTCCGGCGGCACCATTGTTTTTAAAGGCAAGGCGGCTTCCGGATGAATGAATTGCATCGGCACCGTTTTCTTGATCGGGATCTTCTCTTCAGGCCGCAGGCCCGCCGACGCTTTGATGGCGGGTTGAACCCGGAATATAAACGCGAGCGTATCTTCTTTAATCACATGGATCATTTCCTGAAAAGCCTCGAAGGCCTCGCGCTTGTATTCCACCAAAGGATCCTTTTGCCCATACGCGCGCAGGCCGATGCCTTCTCTCAAGTTATCCATATTTCTCAGGTGGTCCTTCCATTTGGAGTCCACCACATCCAATAGAATGATCCTTTCCAGATGCCTTAAGAAATCAACGCCAATCTCTTTTTCCTTGTGCTCATAAGCGGCCTTCGCCCTTCGAATCAGCTCCTCGGTCAACTCATCGCCCGACATTGCTCCTAAACCTTCGAGCGCTATTGGAAATATTTTGCGCACCATTTCCGCCAGGCCCTTGAACGCGTCTTCTTCTTCGGGCGCATAACCGGCGGTAAAGCCGTCCGCGACCTCCTCGATCATGCCGAGAAAATGTTCTCTTAGGTCCTCGCCCTCCAGCACCTTCCGCCGTTCGGCATAAATGACTTCGCGCTGGCGATTCATGACATTGTCATATTCCAAAAGTTGTTTCCGAATCTCAAAGTTCCGCCCTTCGACGCGTGTTTGAGCCGTTTGAATCGCGCGCGTGATAAAGGGATGTTCTATTTCCTGTCCTTCCTCCATTCCCAGCTTTTGCATCAACCCGGCAATACGGTCTGAGCCGAAGATCCTCATCAGATCGTCTTCCATGGATAAATAGAACCGGGAAGAGCCGGGGTCTCCTTGGCGGCCCGATCGGCCGCGCAGCTGGTTGTCAATTCGCCGCGCTTCATGCCTCTCCGTTCCGATCACATGCAAACCTCCAAGCGCCGGAACCCCTTCGCCAAGCACAATGTCGGTCCCGCGGCCGGCCATGTTCGTGGCGATCGTGACGGCGCTTTTCTGCCCTGCCTGCTTGATGATTTCCGCTTCCATTTCGTGGTATTTGGCGTTCAAAACGTTATGAAGAACGTGGCTGCGATTGAGAAGCGAACTCAACCTCTCGGACTTTTCGATCGAAACCGTCCCCACGAGCACCGGGCGTCCCAGTTGATGAAGCTCAATGATCTCCGCCACCACTGAGCTGAATTTTTCTTTTTCGGTGCGGTAAACCCGGTCTGGATGATTCGTGCGCGCCAGAGGACGGTTCGTCGGAATCACGGCGACATCCAATTTATAAATTTCGTGAAACTCCTGGGCCTCCGTTTGAGCGGTGCCGGTCATGCCGCTCAGTTTTTCGTACATGCGAAAATAATTCTGAAATGTGATCGTGGCGAGCGTCTGGTTTTCTTCCTCGACTTTGACTCCCTCTTTGGCCTCCAGCGCCTGATGCAATCCATCCGAGTAACGCCGCCCGGGCATGAGCCGCCCCGTGAATTCATCGACGATGATCACCTCGCCGTCCTTCACGACATAGTCCACGTCTTTTTTGAATAACGTGTGAGCCCGCAGGGCTTGGTTCACATGGTGAACCAGCTCCACATGGCCCGGGTCATAAAGATTTTCGACTCCGAGCGCTTCCTCGGCTTTCTTAACGCCTTTTTCCGACAGGGCGACTGTCCGCGTTTTTTCCTCGATTTGATAATCCTCTTCCTTGGCCATCCGCGGAATGATCTTATCAATTTTCGAATATTTGTCAGTGGATTCTTCGCTGGGGCCCGAAATGATGAGCGGCGTTCTGGCCTCATCGATCAAAATGCTGTCCACTTCATCCACAATCGCGTAATGCAGGTTCCTCTGCACCCGCTGTTCGACATGGCGAACCATGTTGTCGCGCAAATAATCAAAGCCAAATTCATTATTCGTCCCGTAGACCACGTCGCTTGCGTACGCTTTCTTGCGGTCCTCGGGAGACGTGCCGTTTTGAATCACGCCGACGGTCAGCCCCAGAAACTCATAAATCGGCCCCATCCATTCCCGGTCGCGCTTTGCCAGATAATCGTTGACCGTCACGACATGAACGCCCTTCCCCGTCAACGCATTCAGGTACGTCGGCAGCGTGGCCACGAGCGTTTTCCCCTCACCCGTCGCCATTTCCGCGATCTTTCCCTGATGAAGTACCATCCCGCCGATGAGCTGCGTGTCAAAATGCCGCATCTTGAGAGCGCGTTTACCGGTTTCCCGGACCACCGCAAAAGCCTCCGGCAACAACGAATCCAGCGGCTCGTTATTTTTCAGACGTTCACGAAAATGGTCGGTCTTGGACTTTAGTTCCGCGTCCGTCAGGGCCGCGATCGCCATTTCAAAGCTGTTGATTTTGACGACGAGAGGGCCGAACTTCCGGAGCATCCGGTCGTTTTGAGTCCCGATGACTTTCGCTAAAACCCAACCGATCATGGGGTGTCCCGCTTGCGCAAATACGCCTCCAAAAATTCATCGATTTTGCCGTCCAGCACGGCGGTCGCATTGGAAGTTTCAAAATCCGTACGATGATCCTTGACCATATTATAAGGATGCAAGACGTAGGAACGAATCTGGCTTCCCCAAGCAATTTCCTGTTTCTCGCTATAGTTCTTTTGAGCTTCTTCCTCACGCTTGGCCAATTCTTTCTCAAACAGACGGCTTTTCAGCACTTTCATCGCCGTGGCCTTGTTCTTGATTTGGGAGCGTTCGTTCTGGCATTGCACCACAACCCCCGTCGGAAGATGCGTGATGCGCACGGCGGAATCCGTCGTGTTTACCCCTTGTCCTCCTTTTCCGCCCGACCGGAATACATCCACGCGGATCTCCTGTTCCTTTATTTCTATTTTTATATCGTCCTCCACTTCTGGGATCACTTCTACGGAGGCGAAGGACGTGTGTCGGCGCTTATTGGAGTCAAATGGAGAGATACGAACAAGGCGATGCACACCGTTTTCGGCTTTAAGATATCCGTAAGCAAAATCCCCTTCGATAAGAAGCGTGGCATTCTTAATCCCCGCTTCTTCTCCGGTCAGAAGATCAATCACTTGCACCTGATAGCCTTGACGTTCGGACCAACGAGTGTACATTCGAAGAAGCATGGAAACCCAGTCACAAGATTCAGTCCCGCCGGCCCCGGCGTTAATACTCAAGATAGCGCTATTCCGGTCGTTCGGGCCGCTTAAAAGCTTCTGAAATTCCAAGTGCTCTACTTTTTTGACGAGCTTTTGGGCTTCTTCTTCCAGATGCCTTAGCGCGTCTGGGTCATTCTCATCGGTAATGACCAAAAGGCCTTCCAGTTCTTTTTCTTGATGATTTAACTCAAGATAAGCGCCTGATTGCCCTTTCAGCCGTTTTAATTCCTGAATGACGGGATTGCTTGTTTCGGCGTTCACCCAAAAATTTGGTTCGGAAAGCTCGCGCTCCAGTTTTTGAATGCGCCCGATAAGTTTTTCAACATCAAAGAAACCTCCCCAAGGCATCCAGCTTGCCTCTTACCGCCTTGAATTCTTGCGCCAATTCTTTTTTTGTCATGGGTCACTCCTCGTCTTAAGAGCGCGGACGTTTTTTTCCAAAACAAGTACGAATAAACACCTGGGCCATCTCCTGGCTGATCCTCACCGGCCCATCTTCTTTTGTTAGGCCGGACCCGGTCATCGTCGCCATGAGTTTATCGGTCCATATCACCCGCTGCGTCCTGACATCGGTCACAACGAAAATCGCTTGCAACCGCGCGTAATTTTCAACCCTCGCCGCATCCATCGCCGTTGCCCCCACGCCCATGAGCATGTCCACAGGATCATGGTCCGTCCAATAATATTCGGTAATCTTGCTGTCAATCGTGAGATCCGCTTCGTCAGGAGCCTGGACCGCTTGAAACCGGATGCTTTTTCTGGCGGCGAGCGCGTTCTCCAGCTCTTTTTTAAACTCGACTCCGCTCACCGCCTTCTGCTCGCTCACATCGGTGGGCAAGGCGACAACCACGCGTACCAATGACTTTTTATTGAACAAAGGATAGAGTGATTCTGACTGGCAAAACCCGGTATGGGTTAAAAATAAAATGGCCGTCAACGCTATGGCTGTTTTAAAATTATTCATGGGAGTCCCTCCGCCGCGCATCATAACACAGCCATCCCTTTCAGTTCAATAAAGTATCCCTGTGAAGCTTTCGGTGATAGGTGATCGCGAACCGGTGTGCCTCGTCCCGCAGATGCTGGATGAGCTGCAGCACCGGGGAATTCTGAGGCAATATCAGAGCCGTTTCCCTGGCCGGCAGAAAAAGATGCTCGTGTTGCTTGGCGATCGAAAGGATCGGCAGTGTCTTGAACCCTAAGCGATCCAATTCTTTTTTGGCCGCGGCGAGATGCCCCTTGCCGCCATCAATCACCACGAGATCCGGCCAGGGTTGCTTTTCCTCCAAGACACGGGTGTATCGCCGGCGGATCACTTCCCGCATCATCTCGTAATCATCGATCCCTTCCACGGTCCGAATCTTAAAGCGGCGGTAATTTTCTCTCGAGGGTTTCGCGTCAATAAAAACGACCATCGATCCCACCGCTTCTTTTCCGGCGATGTTCGAAATATCAAACGCGTCAATCCGGACTGGCAATCGCGGCAGGGAAAGGACTTCTCTTAAATTCTGAAGAATTTGAGCGCTCTCTTGACGAGAAACGCCTCTTTTTGGAATCAGCGAAAGAGCCTTTATCTCTTGATAGACGACTTGGGCCTTTTCGTATTCTCTTTGCTTGGAATGCTCTTTCATTTTGCGAAACAACGCCTTGAGCAAAACATCCCGCCGGCCCTCTAAAAAAAGCCCGAGCTCCTTGACCATCACTCGGTACTGGTCGCGATTGATTTCTGCAACACAAGGGCCCTTGCACTGCCCGATGTGGTACATGAGACATACTTTGTTCGGCATCGGCTGGCAGGTTCTCATGGGGAACAGGACGCGCAGCATCGTTACCGCCTGCTTCAATAATCGCACGCTCGTATAGGGGCCATAATACCTGCCGCCGTCCGTTGGCCTTTTGCGGACAATCAAAAGCCGCGGGAATTCTTCAGCGGTGATCTTCAGGAACGGATAACTTTTGTCGTCTTTCAACTCTTGATTGTATTTTGGCTGACGTTCTTTGACCAAACTCGCTTCCAGGAGCAGCGCCTCGGCCTCGGTCGGCGTTTCGATAAAATCGATACGTCGGAGCTCGCCCAGCATTTTTCCTTCCTTGGAGAGCGTTTGGCCGAAATGGCTAAAATGCGAGAGAACGCGCTTTCGAATGGAAAGCGCTTTGCCGATATA
>CAYJXB010000035.1:0-7790 GCA_964374005.1 uncultured Planctomycetia bacterium | reverse complement strand
GATAAACTTCCTTATTTCTTCTACCTTAAAAATAAAAGTTAAAAAGAAATACACGAGCGCACTTAAGAGAATACCGGCCGCCAGATACCCTGCCTGAAGGAGTGTAGAACCGCCCAAATGCCGCTCCAAAACCAAGCGGTTGTAAAAAAATGCCGCGGCACCCATGACCGCCGACGCCGCTAATACTTTAAGAAAACTAACCAGCATCCGCCTCTCATCGATCGGCCCGACTTTTTTTCTCAAAAAATAATACAAAGCCGCCATATTCACGGTTGCTGAAATCGTGGAGGCCAGCGTCAAGCCGCCGATTTTTAAGGGGCGCATCAGGACCAAGCAAAAGATCACATTTAAGCCCACCGAAAGCGCCATCGTCTTGACCGGCGTACGCGTGTCCTGCATCGAATAAAAAGCGTTCACCAAAATTTTGATCAGACAACACGACAAAAGGCCCAACGAGTAAAAAAATAAGGCGCTCGAAGTGATGTGGGTGGAATACGCATCGAAGCGCCCGTGCTGAAAAACGATCCGGATGATCGGCTCGGACAATACCATGAGGCCAATGGACGCCGGCAAGAGGACGAGCACGAGGGAACGGACGGCCAATGAAAAAGTTTCTTTAAATCCCTCGAAATCCCGATTCACCATTTGAGTGGAGAAAGTTGGCAGGATCGCCTGGGCCAGCGATAACCCGAAGATCGCAAGCGGCAGCTGAAAAAAACGATTCGAATAATAGAGCGCGGACTGTCCCCCTGCCCCAACGAAGCTTTCAAACGAAGCGAGAATCGAATCGACAAAAACATTGACCTGATAAAGGGCCGATCCGAAGGCACGCGGCAAGAGTAGCTTTCCGATTTTCGCCACCGCCGGATGTCCGAAGGCGGGCTTGGCCAGTTTAAAACCGCTTTTCACGAGCGAGGGGATCTGACAGCCCAACTGCAACGCCCCGCCGCACAGGACGCCGACCACGAGCGCCATCGGCCCGTAGGAGGCCTCAAAAAAGTAACCCGCCGCGATCATCGAACAATTGAGTAAAATGGGCCCGAGCGCGGAACTTTTAAATTCCTTGAGAGAATTCAACGTCCCCATGGCCAACGCCGAAAGGCCGATCAGGAGAATATAAGGGAAAATGACCCGCGTCAGATGCACGGCCAGAGGGAACTTATCCGGGTCGGGCGAGCTTAAAAAACCGGGAGCGATCAGACGGACCAGTTGCGGCGCAAACCAAACGCCCAAAAGCGACAGCGCGATCAAAACTCCCGTCATCATAAAAAAGAGCGTCGAGACCAGAGGCCAAAATTCTTGCCTCCTTTTTTCATGACATTCCGTCAAGACAGGCACAAACGCGGCATTGGTGGCACCTTCTCCCACCAAATCCCGCAATAGATTGGGGATCCTGAAACTCACGACAAACGCCTCCGCGCCCAGCCCGGTGCCAAGCGCGGCGGCGATCACGAGATCCCGCACAAAGCCCAACACGCGGCTGACGCCGGTGAGTCCGCCGATAATACCCGCCGATTGAGCTAGCCGTCGATGAGTTGACCCCGTTAGACTCCTTATCACCAATGAGCTCTCCCTATTTATACGATTCGTTGCCAATTCAGAAACTTTTGCGCCACAACCATTGAGATTTAGGAGTCTAACGGGGTTGACATGGGTGATGAGTTTCTAGTAGAATGTGGGGCCTATGGCACACCGTCGCTCTTCGATCAAAAAAATCCGCGTGGATAAGCGGCGCCGTCTGCAGAATCTCCGAGTCATCTCGGAATTAAAAACCGTGACCCGCAAGGTCCAGGAATTTATCACCGGAAAAAAACAGGGAGAGGCACTTAAAAAAGCCCGTGAATTATTTTCCAAGCTGGACAAGGCGGTGAAAAAAGGGATTCTGCACAAAAACAGCGCCTCTCGACAAAAGTCTCGCTTCACGATAAGAATCAACTCACTGAAAGCTTAAGCTCCGCTTCTTTCCCCGAGCAAAACGCCAAGAGTAGACTGTCGAGCGCGGCTTCTCCGCTTGAAATCCCGCGCTTGATCGACTCGTCGCACGCCAGAAGTAAATTTAAAGCCCGCTGGATTTCTTTTTTGGAAGTCCGCCGCGCCTGCCTCATGAATTTTTCCAGAAAAAACGGTCGGACGTTAAGCTCCGCGGCGATTTGAGCCGGCGCGTGCCCCTCCTCGATGAGTCCTGACGCCTTTTTAAGGCGCTCGAGCTGTCCGGCAAGCACGGCGACCATTTCATAAGAGCGCACGCCCTCTCTGGAAAGGGCCGTGATTTTCTCTAACGCTGCGTGTAAATCTTTTTTCAAGAGCGCATCCACCACGTCAAAAACATCCGCCTGCGTCGAGCGCCCCAAGAGCGTTTCCACTTCTTTTGCCGTCACGAGCGTGCCCGGATGAACATACACCGCGAGCGTTTCAAGCGCGCGGCTCAAACCGGACAAGCCTTTTCCGGCCCGCTCGATCAACACCTCAACGGCTTGCCTGTTCACCCGGAGCCCTTGTTTTCTGGCACGGCTTTCCACCCAAACGGGGAGATCTTTTTCAAACGGCGGATGGCAAGCGACGGTCTCCGCGACACCGGCCAGTTGTCTCAAAAAATCATTTTTCTTGGCGTTGCTCTCTTCCGTCGACAAAACAACGACCGCCGTCGCGGGCAGAGCGCTTAAAATGGAAGGCAAAGAGTTCTTTTCCTCTTCATCCAAGGCGTCTATGCCCCACAACACGGCCAAACGCTTATCGCCCAAAAACGGGGCGGTGCGGATAAATTCCAGAAATCCGCCCAACGGTTCTTCGGATCCGTGAAACGCCTCAAAATTGATTTTTGATTCCGCGCCGTTCAGGAAGAGTCGTTGACGCAAAGCGTGGATGAATTCCTGCTTTAAAAATACCTCTTTGCCTGTTAAAAGAGTGATAGACACAAGACGCTTCACCCCACCACCTCCTTTTTCGCGCTGCAAATATTAAAACCTACAGCGCGAGGATTCAGCCCCACCACCTGTTTCGGCGCATCGCGCCAATAACGCGCCTGCGGCGCGTGAAACAGGTGGTGGGGCGAATCCAAAGATTCTTTGAATCTGAAAGGAGGTGGTGGGGTCACCACAGCTCGATCGTCTTTTCAACCACGCGGCGGGCAAGGTCTTCCACCGCGGCCGCGGCCGCTTCATCTTCGCTGATCGAGCGGGAACCCGATAAAAAGAAAGTGGTGTCCCCGACGAGGCTCGAGTCCTGCCAGAGCACTTGACGATCCACGGCTTGATAAACAACCACCTTTGCGATGATGCTTAACCGGTATTCCTGGATGTCCTCGCCATCGCTGTAACGAAGCGCATCGCGCCGATAATCGACGAGCGTCGCCTCCACGACCGCTTGGGCCTTCTTAAGGTCAGCGATCTTCAAACGGCCGTCAAAAATAAAACGGTTGATGATCGCGTTCGTGAGTTCCACCTCCACGCCGGGACGGTAAGTACGGAAGCGGTTTTTATCGCTGATTTCGGAAGACAGGTCTATCGTGCTCTTGACCGGCGCCACATGAATTGATTTGATATTTCCAGGGAGCAATGATTTTTGCGTGTAGCCGCAGCCGGATCCAACCGAGAGAGCCGCCGCAAAGAACAAAATGAGTGCGATGCGTTTATTAAACGTTACCCCACCACTTGTTTTGCCCCACCATTTGTTTTTGCGATTGCTATAAGCAATCGGTCCGCATTGCGGACAAAACAGATGGTGGGGTAGACGCGCTTTGCGCGTCGAGACGGCCAATGCCGTCTCAAAAACAGGTGGTGGGGTTACCACAAGCGAAATCCAAATCTTGGCGCCGACGCGTTTTCTTTTTTTGACATCTCTTCCAACTTCTTCCTTGCTCGTTCCGCCACGGAAGTATCGGCGTATTTTTCAACCACCTCTACGTAATAAACCTTGGCGCTCTTGTATTTTTTTTGGCGTTCATAAAATTCGGCCGTCTCAAAACTCGTCAACGCCTTTTTGGTTCGAAGCGCTTTGATCGCCTCGTCGGCTTCTACCACCTGCTGCTGGTCGTTGGGGAAACTACTTTTGAATCCCTGAAATTCTTCGATCGCACGCTGGGCGTACTGTTCGTTGTATTGAGCCTTTTTGGAAGCCTCCATGGAACAAGTCGCGATCTGGTATCTTGCTTCGCTGACAAGCTCCGAATTGGGATACTCGACGACAACCGTTTGAAATGCCTTCTGGGCCTCCTCGTATTCGCCTTGGGCCTTATACACCTCCCCTATCTGAAACTGCGCTTCTGGCCCGTAGCTGCCAAACGGCGCGTTTTTAACAATATGCTTGTAAAGCTCAATGGCCTTTTCCTGCCCCGACAATACGGGGATACCCAACACCTTCATTTTCTCGCCCAAAGCGAATTGATTTGCAATGTCAAATTCACGCTTGACCGCGTCTTTAATCCGGTCGCTGTAGGGATAGCGATCGACGAGTTTCTGATAAGCGTCGGCGGCCTTCGCCAAGTCCTGCTTTTCCTCCCAGCAAAGCCCCGAATAATAAACGCCCTCCGCCGCGAGTCTTGAGCTGGGAAACACGGCAGGCAGTTTCTCAAACTCTTCAAGCGCGCGATCCCATTCTTTCTTATTGTAGAATTCAATCGCCCAGGCAAATTGCGCTTCCGGAGTGTCTTTCGCTGATTTCTTGGGGTTGACCCATTTGCCGATGTCGGGGCTCCAGATCCAGTAAGCCTGCGAGGCCTGACAGAAAGTCAAAAGCACCAGCGGAATGATCAATAAAAGAAAAAGTCGCTTCATCTTAAAATTTTCCATTCACTCAAAGGTTAACAAAGTCTATAGCTTATAATGGGTTGACGCGGCTTGTCAATCCAAAGAAGCCACCATTTTGGCCAATAGATCCGTTTCAAGGTTGACCTTGGCATTCACCCGATAGCGGCTCAACGTCGTGTTCTTAAGCGTATGGGGGATGCAATGAATCCAAAAACTGTTCCCGACTACCTTACCAAGCGTCAGGCTCACACCATCCACGGCGATGGAGCCTTTCTCGACCAAAGAGCGCTCCAAACGCTTTGGAAATCGTATCAGGAAGCTTTTTTCATGGCCTCCGGTTATAATTTTTCGAACCTGCCCCCGCCCATCCACATGGCCCAATACCAGATGGCCTTCAATGCGGGCGCCGGACTTAAGAGGCCTCTCCAAATTCACAAAATCCCCGATCCCCAGATCCCCAAGATTTGATTTTTTGCGTGTTTCAGAGACCAGATTAAAAAAAACAATCCTGCCCCGCCTTTTTACCACGGTCAAGCACACCCCGTTCACCGCCACACTGGCGCCTATTTTTAACCGGCTAAAAATAGCGGGCACTTTTATTCCCAGCGTGCGGAGCTTTTGGCTCCTGTGTACCTCGCTCAGCGTTCCTTGTGCTTCAATGATCCCGGTAAACATTTATAAGATCCCATGGATCAATAAATCTTTGCCAATCAACTGGATCCTGAATTGACGGAGTCTCGACGCCTCCTTCAAAAATGAAATCCCCTCGGCTCCAACGGAACTGGTGGCTTTTCTGCCTCCGATGACGATGGGAGCGATCAGAAAATAAACTTCATTCACGATCCGACGTAAGAAAGCGTCTCCGATCACTTCTCCGCCGCCTTCGATCAATACCTGGCAAACACCTCTCCGGCCCAATCGCTCAAGAACCTGCTTTAAATCCACGCGGCCGTTTTTTTCTCTCATGACCCAAATCTCGGCACTGTCTCGAAAACGCCTGAACTTTGACTTCGGCGCTTTCTTGGTCACCGCCAAAATCACGGGCGCCTTTGACCTTGGAGAAAAAAGGCGTGAAGCCGGACGGATACGAAGCGCGCTGTCCAAAATGACTTTGACGGGTTGCGAGGGATGGGAAACATCCCGGGCATCCAAACGCGGGTTGTCCCTCAAGACGGTGTTGACGCCGACTAAAACGGCGCCCGAAGCGGCTCGAAGCTCATGCCCCAGTTTCCGGGCAGCCTCGCCGCTGATCCATCGGGACTCACCCCTGCGGGTAGCGATCTTTCCATCAAGACTCTGCGCGACTTTGACGATCACATAAGGTTTCTTGGTACGAATCCAGTGATTGTAACCTTTATTCAATTCGGACGCCTCTTTCTCCAGGACTCCTGTCAACACCTTCAGGCCCTTTTGTCTTAAAACACGCACTCCCCGCCCGGAAACGATGGGATTCGGATCCTTCGCTCCGATGACGACCCGTCCTATTTTTTTCTTCAGAATCAAGTCCGTGCAAGGGGGCGTTTTGCCTTGATGCGCGCAGGGTTCCAGACTCACATAAAGCGTCGCACCGGCAAGATTGTTTTTTTTGGCGTTCAAGAAGGCATTGACTTCCGCGTGCGGGCCGCCAAACCGCAAATGGGCGCCCTCACTGACGATACGATTGTTTTTCGTCAGGACGGCCCCCACGACCGGGTTGGGGCTCACCTTTCCCATTCCGCGCTTGGCGATTTGAATCGCCCTTGCCATAAAAAAAAGGTCTTGTGATATTATTTCAGACATGACTCAATGTTATTTTGCCCGCCACAAAGCATCGGCGGGTCAGTCCAAAGAGGCGCGTCGACGCTTTGGGGACGGGTCCGCCGCGCCTTTTGGCGGACATTCGGTCTTGGCGATTCGGTCAAGAATGCCATTAACAAATTTCGAGGAGTCGGCCTCTCCGTATCTCTTGGCGAGTTCCACCGCTTCGTTGATCGCCACTTTGATGGGGATTTCCTCCAGATACAACATTTCATAGGTCGAAAACCGCAGGATATTCCTGTCCACGTAGGCCATCCGCTTCATTTCCCAATTTTCCGCGACGCGCTCGATCGCCTGATCAATGGACGGCAATTTATCTAAAGTCCCAAAAACCAAAATCTCCGCGTACTTTCTCACTTCCGGATCTTTCTTATCCTGTTCCACCGCTGCTTTCTCCTGATTGGACAACGCCAGATCCGTGCGGTCTTGCCAAAAATCCTCCAGAATCTCCTTCGGATCGGAATGCGTGATGTCCACCTGATACAACACCTGCAGCGCAAACTCGCGGCTTCGCGTACGCTTTCTCACCCCACCACCTCCTTTTTTCCACCCCACCACTTATTTTTTACGATTGCGAAGCAATCAGTTCGCTTCGCGAACAAAATAAGTGGTGGGGTAGAAGGATTCGCTGTAAGCGAATCCAAAGATTCTTCGAATCTGAAAGGAGGTGGTGGGGTCATGACCGTTTTCTCGAGGAAATTTTTAGCGGCAGAAGATTCGCCATTTCGATCGCGGAAAGCGCCCACTCACGGCCTTTGTTTAACTGCTTTAGCCCTACGCGATGAATCGCCTGTTCGACCGATTCGGCGGGAATGACCCCCAGAATCGCCGGGATCTCGCTTTGGAGGGAAATTTCCCGGATGCCTCGGGCCGTTTCCATAGCCACCTGATCAAAATGTTTCGTTTCTCCGCGGATGATCACGGCCAACGTGATGACCGCGTCCAGTTTTTTTCGAACCAGTTTTTTTAAAACCAGCGGGATCTCAAAAGCCCCCGGAACGTAAACGACGTGAATATCTTTTTCTCTGGCCCCATGCCTCAGCAGCGTGTCCAGCGCGCCTTCTAAAAGCCGGCTGGTTAAAAATTCATTGAACTCGGAAACGATGATGCCGAATCTTTTACCTCTGGCGGAACACCCGCCCTTGTGGCGTTGGATGTTAGAATGCTTTATTTTTCTGCGCACGACGTATCGCACCAAGAAAATGGCCCAGTTTCTTTTTTTTCGTCTCTAAATATTTTTTATTGTGA
>CAYJXB010000034.1:14979-16648 GCA_964374005.1 uncultured Planctomycetia bacterium | reverse complement strand
GGCATATGTCGCGCGCCAGTTTCATGATTTCCGGCGGTATCGTCGCCGAAAAAATCAGGTTTTGGCGCTTCGTCGGCAAAAAGGAGATGATCTTCTTCACATCAGGCAGAAAACCCATGTCCATCATGCGGTCGGCCTCGTCCAACACCAATACTTCCAGCGCCCCAAAATCAATGCGCCCCTCATACACATGGTCGAGCAATCTTCCGGGTGTCGCGGAAATGATATCCACGCCTTGGACTAAAGCTCTGATTTGAGGATTCATCGGCACACCGCCAAAAATGGGATGTCCTTTCAAAGGGACGTAACGCGATAGATTTTTTAAATGATCCATGGACTGAAGCGCCAGCTCCCGGGTCGGCGCAACAATCAGCGCACGGAGTCCATGTTTTTTTCCCTCCGAAAGAAGCCGGTGAAGGATTGGTAGAACAAACGCGGCGGTTTTACCTGTTCCCGTCTGAGCGCAGGCGATGACATCACGCCCGGCCAAAATGTAAGGAATGGTTTCCTGTTGCACCGGCGTGGGTCTTGTGTAACCCAGGTCGTGGATCCCTTTAAGCAAACTCGCGTGAAGGCCAAAATTATCAAATGACATAAACCCTTTCTGATAGTGGGTGGTGGGCGGTGGTAGATTTGAACTACCGACCTTCTGAATGTAAATCAGACGCTCTAACCAGCTGAGCTAACCGCCCGAATGACATAGGCCGCGAGTCTCCTCTCGCGGCACAGCGCTCGAAGCAATGGATGGCTTCGTAGCCGCTAGCATACCACAGGAAAGAGTTTGCTAGAAATTCCTATCATCTTTCTCGGTCCAAACGCCCAACTCCCTTAACGTCGTGATTTCTTCGGAGATTTCGGTCACATCGGCGGAGGCAAGTTGGATATCGGACGAGCGCGGGATATAAAGCGTCAATCCGACCGCGACGATCAGGACCGCGAACGCGGGAACCCAGGCCGGCATGAAAAACCTGCGCGGCCAACCCTCGAACGCGGGTGTTTGTTTTTCACGAATGCGGGACTCCACGGAGGCGCTGAATCCCTTCAGAATTTCCGGTGGAATATTCCGCTCCCGCAAATCTTTCATGCGCCGCATCAACGATTCGTCCATTTTTTCAAAAGGTTCTTTGGTCATTTTATCCTCCCGCGTAAGTAAACTCCGCCAAAAATTTTTGCATCTTTTGTCCTGCCTGCCAGAGAGTCGCCTTCACGGCCCCCACGCTGACTCCCATGCTTTCAGAAACCTCTTCGAGGTTTAGCCCCTCCAAATATCTCAACGAGAAAGCGGTCCTCTGTTGGAAGGGAAGCCGGTCCAAGGCCTTAGTGATCGCGGCGCTTAGTTCTTTGTTGACCAATTCTTGCGCCGCGTTTTTCGCATGGGTCTCGACATTCATGACCGGGTCGAGGTCTTCGCCGTCACCGTCGCGATTCAGCCAAAACGAAATATGCCGGCGGACTTGTTTCTTCCTTAAAAAATCTTTGCACGTGTTCACGAGGATCCGGTAAAACCACGTGTAGAATCGGCTCTCTTCTTTAAAACTGCCCAGGTTCTCGTAGGTCTTCACAAAAGCTTCTTGAGCCATGTCCCGCGCGTCCTCAAAATTACCGACAAAAGAATGAGCGATACGAATGGCTCTTTCCTGATAGCTCTGAACAAGCGCGGAGAAGGATT
>CAYJXB010000034.1:0-14879 GCA_964374005.1 uncultured Planctomycetia bacterium | reverse complement strand
TGAGCGATACGAATGGCTCTTTCCTGATAGCTCTGAACAAGCGCGGAGAAGGATTTTAAATCCCCACCCCGCGCCTGTAGAACCAGCTTTTCTTCTTTATCCGTTGTTCCTTCCATCAGCGCCGCCATTTCTCTTGACCGCACCTTGTCCTTTGCCACGACCGAGCCCACGGCCATGATCTCTTACCCCTTTGTATTCGCCCCGATGAAGCCCCTGGTCGCGCCGATCCTCACGGCGATCCCATTTGTCTTCTCGCCGGTCACGGACGTCCTCGCGACGGTCGGCGATGTCTTCCAAGCGGTCGCGTCGTCCGCCGTCATGTTTGGCATCCCATACATCCTCTCGTCGATCGCGCACATCTTCCCGGCGATCGAATTTGTCTTCACGCCGGTCGCGGTAGCCTTCCCGTCGGTGCCTCATTTTCTCCTTTAACCGATGGTATTTCTCCGGATTCTTTGCCTTCAAATCCGCAAGCTTCGCCCTTATTCTTTCCTTGCGCTCTTTCATGAGTCGCTCGAACTCGGCCGGATTTTCCTGTTTCAGCTTTTTAAGTTCCTCTATTTTAGCGCGCCTTTTTTCGAAACGCTCTTTTGTCACCGTTTCTCCCTGCACAGTGGCGTCTTCAGCAAAAGCCCTGAAAGAACCACCACCCAACGCCAGCGTAAAAGCGCATAAACCGATGATCCATTGCTTCGCTATTGTCGTCATTTAGAACCTCCTCTTAGCTCGTGTGTCCTATCACACTATTAGACGCCAAAAATCTTGAAAGGTTTAATGTGTAACTGATTGAAATCAATGAGCTTAGGGATTCAGTTTTTCTGAGTCTTGAGCTCTTTCGGAAGCTCGTCAATTTTCGAGGCCAGAATAAAGTCATTTTCAGAAAGCCCGCCGATCGCGTGAGTCTCAAGCTCAATCGCCAGCTTCCGGTAACTGACCAGATGAATGTCCGGATGATGGTCTTCTTTTTGCGCGATTTCGGCTACTTGGTTGATCAGCCGGATCGCCGACATGAAGTCTTTCATCCAATACTCCGCACGGATGGACTTCGCGTCATCCGAAAGCCGCCAATCCTTAAGTTCGACGAGATACCGCCGCACCGTCTCTTTGGGTAAAGCAGGGGTCCCTCCTTCGCAAGGCACGCACTTTTTTTCGGACCATTTATTTTTCATCGGAGAATCACCAAACTCGAAGTATAGCCATGCACATAGTTTTTGTTTTCAATCGGGCCGATCTCACCGTTCGCGAAAAAACCGGTTAGCGGCAAAGGTCCTCTCATGGATTGTATCTTCTGCACGTCATGGTCAGCTTCGCCGTAAAGGCCCTTGCCTCTGCCGCAGCAACTGACTAAAATCCCGCCCTGCGGAGCGGCGGCTCTGGTTTCTTGAAACTTTTCCAATAAAATCTCCAAGTCTTCCGACGACGTGTGAGCGTCCCTCAGCTGAAACTGCACGGTGTGGCCCACCTTCAGCAGCGCGCCAACCATCAAAGCGCCCGTATCGGGCTCAAATCCGACGATATTTCTTATCAAAAAATCTCCGCGCTTAAAATCAAGCCGCTGCTCGTTCATCACAAGCCCGACGAAAAGAGAGTGTTCGGCAAGTTTTTTGTCCTTGGCCGGCAGTGCGTCAAGCACTTCCCGCAATACCTCAAGTGTCGGCTTGCCCGCCAGTTCATAAAGAACGCTGTCTTCTGCCTTGGTAATGACGTAGGGTTTACCGATGGGCCGGCAGCCCTGCGAGACAATGATGTCAAACTCGATATCGCCCACTAGCGCCACGCCGCAGGCGCCTTCGCTGTAAACACGGCCGTTCAGACACAGCCAACTAGGTTTGTCGATGACGCCGCCGCTGGCCAGACCTCCGATCACCGGCAGGCCCTTATAGCCCTCGTTGAACGCGGTCAAGAGTTTTGTCATGTCGCAGGTCGCAGGATCGGCGAGACAAATAAAACGGGGCTTGTCCGGCGGATAGAGGTCCAAAAAATTGATAAGCTCCGAGCCGGTCGTGATCGTTTGGGTCTCCTCGCCAGACAGGGTGAACGGGGAAAGCCGTATCCCCGGAAGATGCATCGCCAGATACGAGATCGCGGGCTCCATTTCGACCTCTTTTTCATCGCCAATCACGCCACAGGAATTGCAGCCAATAGACACGCGGCATGAAAGCGCATGGGTCAGCGAACTGGAAAAAAACTGCCTGTCAAAATCTTTATGGACTTCGGAAACAAAGAAAACAAAAAGGTCGCAGGATTGTCCGGCCAAGCCCGCTTTTACCTTGGACGCAATCTTACTGATTTCCGCCTTCCAATCTTTTCCTTCGGCCAGGCCCGACAGAAATATTTTTTGGCTCATCGGGTTTCTCTCACGACTTTCACGCCCTCGGCTAAGAGGAGCGCGGCGAGCACAAACAGCACCGCCGCGACCACGCCGATCGGGTCCGCCCACGGTAATCCGGAGAAAATTTTCCGGAACATCGGCGCGATAAGCAGAAAAAGCGACCAAAGCGTCATCGTCATCATGAACAGCATCGGGATCACGCTGACCCACCATGATTTTCCGGACTTCTTAAGCCACAACGATAGGATCATGAGCGTCAGGCCCGCCAAAAGCTGGTTCGAGGTGCCGAAAATCGTCCAAAAGATTTTCCACGCCGGGACAACGCTTCCGTCTGCTCCTTTAATTTTAAGACTGACGCAGAAAAGCGGAATCGCGAGGCTCGCGAGCGTGGCGATCACTTTCCCCCACCACTGCTTCCATCCCGTCATTTCCTGAAAAATGTAGCGCGCCAGGCGAGTCGCCACGTCCAGCGTATCATAAATAAACGTGGTGAACGCCAAAAGCGCGAAAGACCTGGCAAAATCCCTCGGGATTCCGAAATGGCTCACGAAACGGCTTAACCCTTCCGCGTAGATCCTGTCCGGCGATCTGCCCGTGAGAAAATCCCCTTTCGCCAGGATCATGACGGTGGACAAGGCTATAAGCGCCACAAGCCCTTCAAGAAGCATGCCGCCATATCCGACTAGCCGGCAATCGGTCTCTTTCGCGATCTGCTTGGAAGTGGTGCCTGAACAAACGATGCCATGAAAACCCGAACACGCGCCGCAAGCCACGGTCACAAAAAGAAGCGGAAAAAGCGGAAATCCTTGAGGGCTCGTAAAGCCGATGAATGCGGGATACTGTACTTTTTCGCCTCCGAGAAAAAGGCCGATCACGCCGACAGCCAGCGTCACGTAGAGAAAATATCCCCCGAGGTATCCTCTTGGCTGTAGGAGAAGCCACACCGGCACAAGAGAAGCGATAAAACAATAGCTTAACAGAACGATGTTCCAGCTTTTTTGAGCATCGAGAAATACGCCGGAAGGAATGACGAGTGGCACCGACGGGCCGAACCAGATCGCCAAAAGCACCAAAGGAAGAAAAACAGCGGTGGCGATCCCAAGAGGCATTTTGAAACGGTACAGCGCCACGCCCATCGCCACGCCGATCAAAAGATAAAGAAACGAGGAGCTGGCGACGCCGCCTCCGAGTTCCGGATTCACAAAGGAACTGCTCGTCAAATCCGTAAAGGCCGTGATCACGTAAATCAAAGACAACCAGACGAACAACAAAAAGAAGAGGTGCCCTTTGGGCCCCAAATAGTCTCTCACGATTTCCACGATCGAAGCGGCGCGGTGCTTCACGGAACCCGCGAGACTCGAAAAATCATGCACGGCCCCGAAAAAAATCGACCCGCCCACGATCCAAATAAGCACGGGCAGCCAGCCGAACCATAAACCCGCCAGGATAGGACCGACAATCGGGCCGGCCGCGGCGATCGCCGAAAAATGCTGGCCGAGTAAAAATTTTTTCTCGGCGGGCACGAAGTCCGCGCCGTCGTTGAATTCACAAGCCGGCGTTTTTCGTTCGTCCCTCAAATCGAAATGACGGCCCAGGAAACGCCCGTACGAAAAATAAGCGGCCAAGAATACGCCGCAAACGGCTAACGCGATCCAGCTAAGAGGCATCCGGTTTTCCTATTCGTTGTCCACGAAAACAAATCCTATCATTTTACCGGTTTCGGGGTCTACACATTTAGAAGTCATGCGGGCGGCTTCTACGGGTCGGCACTGTTCCAACGGCTTCACGATCAACTTTTTCGGCGGTTTTGAGCGATGATGCACGCGCGCGATGATCTCCTGCCCTAAATAACACCCTTTCGTATAAGACACAAATTCCTCATTCGCGACGTTGAGCAGCAGCTCCTCATCAAAATCAATCCCTTGGACCGGCAGTTGACTCTTTAGACGAAACAGCGTAAATTCCGGCTCAGACACATTCGATGTCAATTCGGCGGTCGTGCCGATCAATTTTCCTTTCTTTTGAATGACATAAATCTCCCCTCGCTGGGGTTCATGCCGATCATCCAGATCAAAATAAAGATGAAACTCGGGCGCCGTTTCGATCACCGTACCGGCCAATTGCAAATAGGGTTTCAGATGCGCTGATAAACGGTCGAAGGTTTGTTTCTCGATCACGACGAGAACCTTCTCAGGGCTGATCACCATCTGGTCAAAGACACATACAATTTGCCCGCGAATATTGACAAACGCGTTGCGGGGAGCGTCGAGAGCATTAGTCGTGTAGCCATTCAAAAACTCCGTGGCCTTGTTTTTGACCCGCAACACGATTTTATTACTCAAGCCATAGAGTCTCATTGAATCTCTCTTGGGATACTGTTAAGATACCCTAGTTTATCGTAGAGGCGAGCTCCAATGCAAATCAAAGCAAGAAACACTCTCATTACGATATTTGTGATTCTATGGGCCTTTCTTTTTCATTACGAATCGGTTCGCTACAATTATCTAAGCCCTTTCTTCGATCGCCCGCTTCCCAAATTTAAATTTTTGTTTCCGCCGGCGGGGTGGATCATGTTCTTCCGCGTAGACGATAGTGAAGTCAAGGCGGCCGTGTACGGTCAAAAAGGCGACGAGCTTGAACCGATTGATCCTCACCGGATATTCAACAATCACTGGCTCGGCTATGACAATATCCGGCGAAACGTGCTCGTGACCGTTTTGGATCCATACGCCGCGCCGCGGTTT
Source organism: uncultured Planctomycetia bacterium (assembly GCA_964374005.1). Taxonomy (GTDB): domain Bacteria; phylum Omnitrophota; class Gorgyraeia; order 2-02-FULL-51-18; family 2-02-FULL-51-18; genus CAYJXB01. Next base: position 9,803 of record CAYJXB010000034.1, on the reverse strand, counting down.
TGCCGCTACTTGAAACGCAAGTTCCCCGAATACGATCATTTTGCGATCGCGCAGGTTGTTTATCCCTCTGTTACCAAGTACCGCGACAAAAATATTTTGAAACTAGCCTACCGATGCTGACCGGAAGCACGTCACTTTGGAATCGCCTCTTCCTCGAGGAACGTCCCTCGATTGGGCTTTCCTTTTTCAGGCTTTGCGTCGCGTTTACCGTCGGCGCGCATGTGATCCCAACACTTCTCCAGCTCGAAGACAACTATCTTCACACTGCGTTCAAGGAAAAAAACTTCTCTTTTTTCACGTTGGGCGTGCTGGAACTCGTGGAAAAAAGTCCCGATGCGTTCGTGATCGCGATGGCCGTGATTTTTTGCGTGGCGCTTATGTTTTTCGCGCTGGGGCTGTTCTCACAGCTCTCCTGCTTTGTGATGGTGCTGGGCTGTTACTACTTTTATGCGCTTAATTCGCTGCATATCGGGACTTTATCCTATGACATTTTGCTCGTCACGCTGTCTTTGATGTGCGTCACAGGATACCACGGCGATTTTTTTTCGGCGGATTCCGTGCGCGAAGGCGACCCATTGGCTTACCGAAAGAAACGCCCTTTCTTTGTCCAGCGGCTTCTCCAGATGGAGCTGGCGTTCATCTACTTCTACACGGGGCTGGGCAAGATCACCGGCGAAGGCAACTGGCTGTCCGGAAACCCGATCTGGTATCTAATGAATTCTCCGCCCGAGAGTGTTGTGAAACATTTTGTGTTTCGGGAGTTTTTCGCGGGGGAGCCCGTGTTTTGTTATTGGATCGGCATCGTGATCGTCCTCTCCGAGCTCCTGATGCCGGCGCTCCTTTTCTGGCGTCCAACGCGGTTTTTCGCGATTTTCTACGGCGTATTTTTCCATGTCGTTTTGCTTGTGACGCTGCATGTCCCCACGATCTTCTTTTTTCTTTTTCCTCCGATGTTTTTCCTTTTCATTGAGCCTGAAAAGATCGTGGCTTGGATTGATCAAAGAAGGCGGTAGAGCTCACTCACCAAATTCCTGGGCGGTGAAGGTGTAGAGTTCGGTCGCGGGGTCTTTCCAGCAATCCCAGGGAAGGCCTGCTTTTTGCGAACAAAGTTCTCCGAGAAACGCTTCTTTGTCCCAGGCGGTTTCCTCGGCCACCTTTGGGAGAAACACCCCTTGACGCGACGCTTTTTTCAGGATGACCCCGTGTTTTCCAAGCACGATGTGTTCGGCGCTTGGCACACGTTTGGGAACGCTTAACACGGAAATTTCATAAGACAAATCCTTGAGTTCACTCGTATCCACCTTTCGAAAACGCGGATCATCAACGGCCGATTGGATAGCCATGTTCCGGACCGCCAAATACAGCGGTTCTTTTGGCAGGATCGTTCCGATACATCCTCTCAACTGTCCCTCTTTTTTGAGCGTCACAAAAACACCTCGATCCTCTTTCAAAACAGCCTCCGTGACGTTTGGTTCAAGAATTTGGCCGGTTTTGACATAGGTTTCCACCGTCTGGCGCGCAATGCTAAGCAGTTCCTTTTTCTGCGCGGCGTTCAAGCCTGTTTGATAAATCGCCAGCGCGCCGTAACCCACGACGCGGGCTTTGTCGCGCGTCGTATCACCGGAATTGGAATAATGCAAAAGCTGCACCTTGGCGCCACCCATGAGCTTCGCAATCTCGAGCACCGTCAGCACGGCCGCTTCGCCGCACAATTCGCTGTTTTTGAGCTTCATTTCTCTTAAGAGTCCGCCTGAATCTTTTTTCTGAATCAAGTCCAGTGTCAGGCGGTCCATCTTGCGCGCCGTGTTATCTGCGTAATAGTGGCTCATGTCCGTCGAAGCGATGATCAGCGCTTTTTTCCCCTTGATATTTTTGAAAACGGCCTTGGCGATCCGCTCGGTGTTCTCCGGAGAAGGATTGCTGACCAAGATCGGCACTATTTTGAAATTCTCAAGCGACTTCTGCAAAAAAGGGACCTGCGTTTCGAGGGAATGCTCCGCCAGATGCGCGTCGTCGGTAAACTCAAAAACACTGTTTTCTGTGATGATCGCTCGGGCAAGCTCCTCGTCAATCGCCACCTCTCCCAAAGGCGTTTTCCAAATGCCCGATCCCCAGATCGAGGCGCCTGGGAAAAAAGCCCGATGATAGGGTCCTATCAACACCACCGTGTCATAATGAGACCCGGCCAACAAGCGATAGCTGTAGGCGGCTGTCTGTCCAGAATAAACGTAGCCCGCATGCGGCGCGATCAGCGCGACGAGTTTTCCGTCCAGAGGTTTTTGCGGGGGGACTTTCGAGAAAAAACCATCAATCATGCTCTCCAGCTCTTTAGAATCGGTGGGATAAAAAGATCCTGAGACAAACGGTGTGCGGACATGTGAATCGGCGGCGAAAGAAGGAAAAATGATGCCACAGATTGAAAAAACGATTAGACAGATTGTCAAAACGGATATCAGAAGATCAGGATACCAGCGACTAGGGTATTGGGAGATCAGGGCATCGGGGAAGTTTTTCTTCCTGATATCCGGGTATCCGGATTTCCTAGTCCCTGATATCCTGATCACCTGATATCCTTTTTTTGTCTTAGCAATATCCTCGCATCACGTTCCAATTGGCGAAGATTCTCTTCGGCCGAACTGTCATAATAGCCGCGAATGCGGCCTTCCTGGTCAATCAAAACAAAATTCAAGCTGTGAAACGCAGGCTCGCCTATCTCATTCATGTGAAAGGAAGAGGAAATTTGATTCAATGTGCCTGTATCACCGGTTAAAAAATACCAGCGTTTCGGATCCGCCTGATAAGAATCGGCATAGCGGGACAAAACTTCGGCTGTGTCAAACTCAGGGTCAACGCTGAACGAGACGAACGCGATATCTTTCAGACGCAGATGCAAACGCGACATCTGTTGGATCATGATCGGGCACTGGCCCTGGCAGCGCGTAAAGATAAAATCGGCGATCCAGACTTTTCCTTTTAAGTCTTTACCTTGAAAGAGCCGGCCGCTTCTTTCAACCAGCGTGAAAGCAGGCAGCGTGCCATAGACGGGAAGATCTTTTGCCGCTTGCCGATGAAATTCAAACGGCCGTTGCCGGACAAGAAAGAAAAGGCTCAAGATTAAAAAGAGGTTTAATATCAAAAAACCCCAGCGCCATGACTTAATTATATTAAGGCTTCTCACTTTGGGTAGGAGGATCGCACTTCTTACAAGGGACAAGCCTCGTCGCGACCGCTTCTTCCGGAGTCTTGAAAACGATCAAATCGCGAGGATCTATCTTTTTGGCGGTCTTGCAGCTGGACCAGTGGTACCGGTCGGACAATTGACTGGCGACGAGCTTTGGGTCTTCGGTGAAACCGGACACGCCAAAACCGATCAAAAGACCCAGAGATAAAATAATTAAAAAGATATTTTTCACCCCACCATTTGTTTTGTCTGCATTGCAGACCGATTGCTTATAGCAATCGTAAAAAACAGGTGGTGGGGTCATACCAACAGTATATCACAAAACATGAAAAATATTTACCGGCCGGCCGTAGGCCGGAAAGTTGGTTTAAGAGATGTCCGAAGGCGTGTCCGAAAGAGAAAGATCGGCGGGATCGATTGGATTCTGCGGAGTGTCTTCCGCATTTCTATTCAAACGCCTGAGTTTTTTTTCTTCCTTTTTTTTCCTTTTGGCCTCTTCTCTTTTCTTTTTATCGCTTTTGTAATACTGTCTCATTGCGGTCCTTTCTTAAGATTGACGGTTCCCTCGCCTTCGATGGCAATCACGAGCACTTCGTAACGCAGTTTCTTGCCGGCGAATGGATGATTAAAATTGAGGACCAGCGTCTTGGGCTTCACTTCCTTCACCGTGGCAAGAAACTTGCCGTCTCTTGGGGAGGTCAGTTCCTTGCCGACAAAATGGTCCCTTCTGGGAAATCTTGATTTGGGCATTTCCATAAATGATTTCGGATCTTCGAGGCCATAGCCGTCTTTGGGAGATAGTACAAATTCCTTACTGTCCCCTACCTTTAAACCTTTTAGCGCTTTCTCGAGTCCTGCGGAAATTTGTTTCTTCCCGTGAACGTAACGCAGAGGTTTGACGGAACTAATGCTCTTGACGAGCTTTCCGTTTACCGTGAGATTGTATGCGATCCTGACTTTTTTGCCTTGGGATATCATGATTCACCTCGGGGTCCAAACGCATTAAAAATCCCCCACCACTTATTTCGTCCGCGAAGCGAACCGATCGCTTGAGCGATCGTAAGAAATAAGTGGTGGGGGAGTTTTATTAGCAAACGTCTATGAAGAAATCTTCACGACGTTCGTGGCTTGCTCGCCTTTCGGGCCTTCGGTAATATCAAAAGTTACCTGCTCGCCCTCGGCTAATGTTTTAAAACCCTCGCCTTGAAGCGCTGAAAAGTGGACGAATACGTCCTTCTTTCCGCCTTCAGGGGTAATAAATCCGTAGCCTTTTTGGTCGCTAAACCACTTGATGGTGCCTTTGGTCATTTTATTTTTACTCTTTCATTTTACTTATTGTTATCAATGTCTTCTGGCCTACTCCGCCAAAGGCGGATCCGCCTTGAGGCGGAAAAAAACAAAAAACCGCGAATTAAGTAAGGTCCGCGGCTTCAAAATCGTATTCTATGTAAGCGTCAAAAACAACCTCTACTGAACTACGAAAGAAAGTATAGCATGTGATCCTGAAATGTCAAGCGGATTATTACTTATGCAAAGGTCAGTAAAGTCGTTCGAGAGTGGCTGGATCGAAACGAAGCGCGCGCAGTTGTTTGGCAAAGACCGCTGTCAGGGCCGCGACGGCAAGCGTCAGGGCTCCTCCCACTGCGACGCATGGGATCGTGCCGATCAAGGAAGCCAGCATCCCGCTTTCGAATGCGCCCAGTTCATTCGAGGCGCAGATAAAGATCAGGTTAGCCGCCGCCACACGGCCGCGCAGGTGGTTCGGCGACAAAAGCCGCATCATGGACCGGCGGATAACCACGCTCACACCGTCGAAAACACCGCTAAAAAACAAAGCGCCCATAGAAAGCCAAAAGTTTTTCGAAAAGGCAAAAATAATAATGCTAAATCCGAATCCCGTAACGACCAAGAGCAAATTGCGCCCCGGACGGCCGATCGGCGGATAGCGCGTAGCTAAGAGCGTCATCACCACCGCGCCCAAAGACGAAGCCGCATTCAAAAGGCCCAGGCCCCCGGCGCCGACATGAAGAATATCATCCGCGAAAATCGGCAAAAGGGCCACGGCCCCGCCAAATAAAATGGCCAATAAATCCAGCGACATGGCGGCGAAAAGCGGTTGGTTCTTGAAAACAAAACGCCACCCGATGCCGATGCTCTCTAAGACGGATTCCTGCCGCTCGAGCGGAGGCACGGGTTTCGGCGGAATGGCGAGGGTGAAGATCCAGGAAAGAATGAAAGCGCCGGTGATCACAAGATAAGATCCGACGGGCCCCCACGCGTCAAAAATAAAACCGATGGCCGCGGGCCCCAACACGGAACAACTGATCCAGGAGCTGGTGATCCATGAGGAAGCGTTGACCGTCAGATGCCGCGGAACGATCTGCGCTTCAAAGGCGGCGTTCGCCGGATCCGCGAACCCGCGCGCGAGGCCGGCCAAGAAAATCACGACATAAAGGCCACCCAGTGAACCCGCGCCCCCTCTCCAAGATAAAAAGGCCAAACCGATCGCACACAGGAACGAAGAGGCGCGCGTGATTAAGAGAATCCTCTTTCTGTCAAAATGGTCCGCGACATGGCCTCCGAAAAAAACAAGAGACATCGCAGGGATGGCCTCGACAAGGCCCAACCAGCCCAGCGCCAGCGCGCTATGCGTAAGCCGATAGATCTGAAAACCGATAATAACGGCAAGCGCTCGGCTGGCGAGCGTAAAAAAACCCAAGGAAAAAATAAAAAGACGGATATCGGCACTCTTCAGGGCGTCTATGAATTGACGGGGAGCGTGTGTCAAAACTTATTTACTACACCTCTTTGTTTTTTAATCGGTAAATTTGTATGCGATTGCGGCCCTCGGATTTGGCCTGGTAGAGAGCATCGTCCGCCAAGCGGATCATCTCGGCAGCGCTGGTCGCGTCGGGATTAAGATTGGAGCATATGCCCGCGCTGATCGTCACCTGAAAGTTTCCATTAGGACTAGAAAACACCTCTTGTTGGATGGCGGCACGGATGCGCTCGACAACCTGATACGCGGTGTTTTCTGTCATCCCCATGCCGATCACGCTGAATTCTTCGCCTCCGTAGCGCGCGAGGACGTCCGTGCCTCTCAAACCGTTCTTCAATAAGGTCGCGATGCGTATCAATACCTCATTTCCTTTTTCATGTCCGTAGACATCGTTCACTTTTTTAAAGAGATCCACATCAATCATCACAAAACAAAACTCGGCAGACACCTCGCGAAAACGATCAAACTCCGTTGCCAGCCTCAGCGTCAAATAGCGGTGCACGTACAAGCCCGTCAGGCTATCGGTAATGACCATGCGCTGCAGCTTTACGTTTTCGATAACGGTCCGCAAACTCATGTACCCCATCACCACAAAATACACCATGACCGAGATAAACATCGCCGAAAACGGTTCAAAGATCAGATTTTTAACCCGGAACAGGTAAAGCGCCGTGACATAGATCAAAAGCTCAGTGCCGATCAGGATCAAGAGACTCGTCCGAAAAGGGCGTCGATAATAAACAAAGGTGAAAATCATTATAAGCGCGATAAAAAGAAGCCACTGGCGCTTCGGGACGAGTTCTCGTATGAAGTCTTTATCCAGGATCATGAGTGTTTCAGCGGCAACGATGTAAATCCCCGGCATGACACCAAGAGGTGTGATATGCATATCATGAAAAATCGGGCTTACGACCCCCACCAAAACGATCTTGCCCTCGATCGCTTGGCGTGGCGCTTCGCCGGCAACGACTTTCCAAAAAGGGATATACGTGAAATCTCGCGGCTTGTACCGAAAAGACAGCCAAAGTTGACCCTTTTCATCCGCAGGTACACGGATTTTTTCGAATAAAATGCTCTTTTCATCAGCCTCGATACTTTCCGACGGCGATAACCCCAGGTACGTATAAGCCACTAGGGAGGAAAAAGAAAAGACCGGTTCACGGGTGCCTTTAAGCTTGACGAGGGTTTTGGATCGCCTGACGACTGCGTCTCGGTCAAGGGTTTTATCAACGAAACCGTGGCCCGCAGCGGCCTTTCTGAAGATCTCCAGCGGGACGATATAATAGTCGCGCACATCAAAATAGTTGGCGATGATCACATTTCTATTTTTCGCAATGGCGCCGGCCAGCCATTGATCCGTCGCGGCGTTTGAGCTTGCGCCTACCAACGAAAAATCAAGCCCGATGACTTTAGGATTTAATTTCCGGAGGTTTTCCAGTAAAGCGGCGAACACATCGCGCCCCCAAGGCCAAGCGCGGTTCATTTGCTGATAAGACGCGTCATCCACTCCGATGACAACGACTTCCGAAAGATGCGCCAGCGGCTTTGCATGCTGTGACCGCCACGAATATAAAACGTCAACGGATTTCAATCTCGCGGAAATAAAAAAGGGCGTATGCGATAAAAACTGCGTGTAGAGAAGGCAAAATAGGAGCGTGGTAAGGAACAGATAAAGAAGATGAAGCTTGGCCTTAAGCATGAGAGAATTCTAGCATATGGTTAAAATGATTTGTGCAAAAAATAATAGGTGATATGATAAAAGCTAATGAGAATCCTGCCACTTTTGATCGTGATCTTTCTCTTTATGTCTGCGCCCTTAGAGCTTCGCGCGGCGGAACCTTCGGATATTTCGAATAGCGGTGATCAGCAAAACGCCGCCGTGACCGAGGATCAACGCGGTACCCTACTCGAACGGGCAAAAGAATCCCAGGCCAGGATAAAAACTGAGGAAAAGGTGGCCAGCGAAGAGGTGTTTTCGCTAAGTCAAGGGGGGTGGCTTGGCTCTACGTACCGGCAATATCAGAACATCGATAACCAAAACAGCCTGACTGACTTTTTGAAATGGAGCTGGACCCAAGAGGCCTATTGGTGGCTCTATGGAGATTATAACCCAGTCATTAACGCTTACCTGCAGATCGGTTACTATTATGCGGACAGAGGAACTGGCCCCACTTACACAGGTGTCGGCTCCGATAACGAAGGCCCTTTTATTTCGATGGCTTATTCGAAAATCAATTTAAAGCCGCGACATCATGTCCCGGCGGCTTTGACTGTCGGTCGGCAACACCTGTTTTTGGGCAGGGGTTTAGTCTATGAAGCGATCGATGACGGATTGCTCACCGAATACACGCAATACCCTTTCTACCTCAAGCAATTCGTGGCCATCACGACACCGCACCAAGACAACATCGATTTCAGCGTTCCAGGTTTTGACAAGAATGGCGAAAGATTATTCGCCGGGGGAGAGATCTCCTACGTCGGGATCAAAAAAACCTCTGTGTACGCATTCGCCCTTCTTCAAAAAGACAACTCCACCCCAGATCCCCAAAGCCTGACGCAGGATTTTCATTACGATTCAAGCTATTTGGGAACGGGCTTGAGCACCACGCTTTGGGAACGCTTGGAACTGTGGTCGGAAGTGGCCGGCGAACAGGGCCATACCTACACGGATGCCAAGCGCACACCTGAGAAAAAAACTAAGATCGGCGCCTGGGCTGCCATGACCGGTGCCAAATACCGTTTTGATCTGCCTATGAAGCCCATTCTGGAAACTCAGTTCGCTTACGGCTCAGGGGATGAGGACCGGACCAGTGTCACCAATACCGACGGCGGTGATCTTGACGGACACGACAAAAACTTCCTCTATTTCGGCTATTACCAGGCCGGTTATGCGCTTCAACCGAGGCTTTCCAACATCAATATAGCAAGTCTTCACGCCTCCTGTCAGCCGCTGACGCAGTACACGCTCTTCAAAAAAATGGCGCTGGGCGTAAAATATTTCTTCTATTGGAAAGACAAAGCTCAGGGAGGGACTTCTGATTTGCAATCGACAAGCCCCGATGCGGCTGTCGGCCAGGAGGTGGATATCTACGTTCAGTGGAAAATCGATGAGCATTGGTCTTTAAGCGCTCGCTGCGGAAACTTCTTCCCGGGTGACGCGTTTCCCGAAGACAAGCGGGACAACACCCAGTACTTTTACACACGCCTCACATTTTCGTTTTAAATTTTATGGATACACCGAAGCGAGATTAATACGGGCTACCCTGCGTTTCACAGCCACCGTCGCCGGCAGAAACAGTAGCAGTAACTCCCTTAGTTTGGGTGGCATGAAAGGCATCCAGCTCCCTTACGGAAGCGCTCTCGGCGATCTGAGCGGCCTCCCGACTGACGGATTCAGAGATTTCGGCAATGGCTTGTTGGACATCCTGGCTTGCTGTCATGGATCCGCTGGTGGAGATATTCTTCCACACCGAACGAGACTGATCAATCCCGCTGGATTCCATGGATTCATACCACTCGGCCGCAACGGAAGTCCCTGCGAATATCATCAACAAAATGACGGTCAAATTGAGGCATTTTATCGCGATCTTCATGGCCTATACTCGCCTTTCTGGTTATGAGGAATACCCACGTTACAAGTATATCTCATTCTGCCGCAATATCCATAGACACCTCTACATAAAAACATACATAAATAAACTATTTTATATAATTTTAATCACTTGTATAAAAGATTTGCTTAAATAAAAACCCCCTCTGGGTATAAAACCTAGAGGGGGTTTTTATTTAACTGGCGCGGTCGAAGGGATTCGAACCCTCGATCTCCGCCGTGACAGGGCGGCG